>DATHIZ010000518.1:0-2758 GCA_035316385.1 Bryobacteraceae bacterium
TGGCTTGGGAGCGCGAAGTCGATATTCCGCATATCGGCGGGCTGCCGGATGAGTCGCCCGGGCTGCATGCGAAGCACTATGCCCCGCGCACCCCGTTCTATTTACTGGAACCGGATGCGCCGAAACCGGCAGGCAAAGGGCGCGTGCTGGAGATGCCTTCTGACCGGGCGGCTTATGCGGCCCTGCTCTATGCGGAGTTGCATAAGGCTGATGGAGAAGGCTGGGAGTGGATTGCCATCGCGCGGCCGCCGGATGGACCGGAATGGGCGGGAATACTGGATCGCCTCAAACGGGCGAGCCAATCAAGCGTTGACTAGATCAAAGGCTTTGCGGTGATCGCTCAGGAACTGCTCCAGGCCCTTTTCCGTGAGCGGGTGGTGGAACATTTGCTCCATCACCTTGTAAGACAACGTGACGATGTGGACGCCCGATTTAGCGACTTCGATCACGTGCAGCGGTCCGCGTAAAGAAGCCGCCAGCACCTGCGCCGGGAACTTATAGTTCCGGTAAATCGTCATGATGTCGCCGATCAACTCGATGCCGGGCCAACCGATATCATCCACGCGGCCCACGAACGGACTGACGATGTATGCGCCGGCTTTGGCCGCAACGATCGCTTGCGCGGCGCTGAAGCAAAGCGTGACGTTGGTGCGAATGCCTTCTTTGGACAGCGCGCTCACCGCCTTGATGCCTTCGGGAATGAGCGGAATTTTCACAACGATGTTCTTGTGAATCTTCGACAGGCTGCGGCCCTCCGCAATCATCTCTTTCGCAGTGGTGGATACCACTTCGGCGCTGACGTCGCCGTCGATGATGTCACAGATTTTGCGAACCTGCTCTTCGACTGGAACGCCTTCCTTGGCGATGATGCTGGGATTGGTGGTGACACCGTCCACAATGCCCCATTCAGCGGCGGCTTTCAGTTCGGCGAGATTCGCTGAATCGAGGAAAAACTTCATCCGTAATCTGACCCGATAGTATCAGAAGATGTCGCAAATGGCCGAAGGAATCACCATCTCGCCCGCCCAGGAAAGCCATATACCGCTGATCTTGCGCTTCATCCGCGAACTGGCGGAGTACGAGAAATTAGCAAGCAAAGTGGTGGCAAGCGAAGCGCTTCTGCGGGAGTCGCTATTCGGCAAACAGCCCATGGCGGAAGTGCTGATCGCCTATTTTGGAGACGAGCCGGCGGGGTTTGCGGTCTTCTTTCATAACTTCTCGACGTTCGCGGGGCGGGCGGGAATTTACCTGGAAGATCTATTCGTGGAGCCAAAGTTCCGGCGCAAGGGGATTGGGAAAGCGCTGCTGGCACACCTGGCAAAGCTTACAAAGGAACGCGAGTGCGCGCGGCTGGAATGGGCAGTGCTCGATTGGAACGCGCCTGCGATCCGGTTCTATAAAAAGCTGGGCGCGGAAGCGCTGGGGGACTGGACGGTATACCGTGTCAGCGGCGGCGAATTGGACAGCCTGGCGAAGCTTACGGCTTCCGCACAACCCGGAAGTTGACTTCCACCTTGGACCTAAATTTGACCGGCACGCCGCCGGCCGGATAGTTCGGGATCGGGTGTCTAAGCCATCTCATCTGTTATCGCATAATCAAAGGCAATGACAGTGCCCGCGGCGGTGACGAAACAGCTCACTGCAATTCCCGATTTCAGAGTTATTACAAATGAGCCGCTGGCCGGTTATACGCGCTTCGGTATTGGCGGTCCGGCGGCCGTGCTGTGCGATGCTTCCAGCGCGGAAGCGGGCCAAGCGGCGCTGCGCGCGATGGAGCAAGCCGGGGCGCGCCGAATCATCATCGGCGGCGGAACGAATCTGGTCGTGTCCGATGCAGGATTCGACGGCATCGTGCTGCGCTATACGAGCGCGGCGATCAAGCAGGAAGGAATGAGCTTGCGGGTGGAGGCGGGGGCCATTCTACAGGATGTCGTCGATCGCAGCATCGCCTTGGGCTTGAAAGGTCTGGAGACCATGACCGGCATTCCCGGTTATCTGGGCGGGGCGGTGTATGGCAACGCCGGCGCCTATGGCCGCTCTATTCAGGAATTGGTGACGGCAGTCCACGCCACCGATGGCGAATGCGTGAAGACATTCTCGAATGCGGAGTGCCAGTTCCGCTATCGCGACAGTGTATTCAAGCAGCATAAAGAGTGGCTGATTCTTTCGGCGGAGCTGCGGTTCACGCCGGGAGATTCCGTGGAGCTGAAGAAGACGGCAGACGGCATTCGCACGATCCGCGACGCCAAATATCCGCCCACGATGAAGTGCGCGGGAAGTATCTTCAAGAACCTGATTTATGCCGAACTCCCGGCAAGCGTTCAGGCACAAGTTCCTCCGAAAGTGGTGCGCGAAGGGAAAGTCCCGTCTGCGTGGTTTCTGGAACAGGCCGGAGCAAAAGGGCTCAGGCGCGGGGACATTCAGGTGGCGGATTACCATGCCAACCTGCTCTACAACGACGGCGCGGGCACGGCGGCGGACCTGGTGGCGATGATTCAGGACCTGAAGAGG
Source organism: Bryobacteraceae bacterium (assembly GCA_035316385.1). Lineage (GTDB taxonomy): Bacteria > Acidobacteriota > Terriglobia > Bryobacterales > Bryobacteraceae > Bog-105. The sequence continues at coordinate 2,512 of DATHIZ010000518.1, forward strand.
CGCGTGCGGGAGCGTTTCGGGTTCGAGATCGAAGAGGAGGTGCAGTACGTATGAAACGCATGTTGCTCGGTCTGGCGATTGCGCTACAGGCGCTCGCGCAAGCTCCCGTCACGGTCGTTTTGGTGAACGGCAAAATTTGGACGGCCAACCCGAACCAGCCCGAAGCGGAGGCGGTGGCGCTGCGCGGTAACCGCATTGCGGCGGTGGGATCTACAGCCGAGATTCTCCATCTCAAAGGACCAGAGAC
>DATHIZ010000519.1:0-2134 GCA_035316385.1 Bryobacteraceae bacterium
CCCTAACCCGGCTTAGCTGGAACCAAAGAGGCATTCCACCACCGCTCCGTAACCCGGCATAGCCGGAACCAAAGGCATTCCCCACCGCTCCCTTACGCGGTCACGGGTCCGATGGATTCGTGGAAGTTGGGGCTGTCAAAAACCATTCCGCGGGCCCGTAAACATTAGACAAGATGCATGCCACTGCGGCAAGAATCCTGCCCCGTAGGCGCCGGCGAGCGATCTCACGCGAAGATCTGATCGTGAACCTGGCCGGCTACATCCGTCAGTCGAAAATCACGGCCGGAGTACCGGTAGGTGAGACGCTTGTGTTCGAGTCCCATCAGCGCAAGCAGTGTCGCATGCAGATCGTTGGTGTGCATGGAGCCTTCGACTGCCTTCACCCCAAGCTCATCTGTTGCGCCGTAGCTGAAGCCCTTCTTCACACCGGCGCCCGCGAGGAACATCGAGTAGCCCGTAATATTGTGATCGCGGCCGTCGGGTCCCTGCGCCATGGGCAACCGGCCAAACTCAGATCCGAACAGCACGAGCGTATCGTCGAGCAGACCTCGTTGTTTTAGATCTGACAGTAAAGCGGCAGTAGGCTGGTCGACGAGCTTTGACCGGTTAATGAGACCCTTGTGCAGGTTCGTGTGATGATCCCAGCCTCCCTGACAGATCTCCACAAACCGGACACCGGCTTCGCTCAAGCGGCGAGCCATCAGGCACTGGCGCGCGAACGATCCCTCAGGGCCCGGCTTCACGCCATAGGCGTCCAGTACGCTCTGCGGCTCTTTCGAGATGTCCAGAAGCTCGGGCACTTTCCCTTGCATCCGGAAGCCGAGTTCATACGATTCGATGATGCCGTCCACCGGATCGGGAGCGCCGGAGGTGGCGGCGAACTCACGGTTCATGGTCTGGATCAGGTCGACTTGCTGACGTTGCAAGGTCTGTGCCGATGCAGCCTTGAGATTGGGCAGGTAGCCTTGATCGCTGATCCGTGTTCCCTGGTAGTGCGCGGGCAGGAAGGCGCTGCCGTAGTTGACCGCTCCCCCGAAATTCGGCGGAGGGTTGATGGTCACATAACCCGGCAGATCCTGATTGTCAGTGCCGAGTCCATAGAGCAGCCAGGCGCCCATGCTCGGCCGGGTCAACGCTGCGTTTGCGCTTCCTGTATGCAGTTGCACGACAGCCTGCGGGTGCGCGGGAGTATCTGTGTGCAGTCCCCGAATCCAGCAGAGATTATCCGCGTGATTGGCTATGTTGGGAAGCAGATCCGAGAACCATGCCCCGGACTGGCCATATTGCTTGAACTGGAATTTCGAAGCTGTGAGCGTGCCCCCACCCGGTCCGGACTTGCCTCCATTTTTCTGCAGTTCGGGCTTGTATTCGAAGGTATCCACGCCTGACATGGCGCCTTCCATGAACAGGAAGATGATACGCTTCGCCTTCGCAGGGAAATGCGCTTGTTTGGGTAGCAGGGGTTGGGTGGCGATTGCCTCGGCCGCACTGGCCTTTCGCGCTGACTCGCCCAGCAGACCCGTCAGCGCAAAATAGCCGAATCCGGCGCCGGCGGACCTCAGGAGCGACCGCCGCGAGGTATTTAGATTATTAACGTCCGACATTGTGATTCTCCTTGTCTTGAAATAACGGTCACGGCTCCGACGGGTTCTTAGCGAACAAATCGAAATTCCGCCGACGCATAGAGAGCCTGGACCAGATTCATCCACGCGGCTGCTTTCGGGCTGTTGGGGTGCACTGCGTCCTCGACCGGAACCTGGTCTGTGCGGTCGATGTTGTCCGGGTCGTCTGGAATGAAGGGTGCGGTTTCGGCAGGTTTTGCCAGAACGGGCTGCTGCGCGGCTGAATCCAGCGTGGGAGGCTGCGACCGCCATGCGGCCTCAAAGGTGGCAATGAACTTCTCCGAATTGCGCAGTTCACTTTGCCGCGGAGTTCTTCCAAGCGTGAGGCGGTACGCCTGGCGGATACGGCTGGCGTTGCTGAGCGTGTTATCGGCCAGGAGACTCTCAGCGAGAGACAGCGACTGACGGCGCACGAAGCTTGAATTCATCAGAAACAGTGCCTGCGTGGGAACCGTGGTGGCATCGCGTTGTCCTGTGACCAAGGTTTGCGTAACCGGATCGAAGGCTTCGAG
>DATHIZ010000520.1:0-8776 GCA_035316385.1 Bryobacteraceae bacterium
CGCCTTGTGATCCTTTTCAAACTCCCTGTAAGGGAAGATGCCCACGCCAGCCGGAACGTTTCTCGCGGGGAAAATCGGAACATGATTCGCTAACGTGTGCGCCGCGCCGCGTAGGAGCCAATAGTTAGCTTCATTTTTCGAAGGTCCGAAATACCGAAACGGAGCTGGAAGCGTAAGCCACCACCACGTTCCATTACTCACGAACAGGCGAATGTGCCCATTCAGTGGCGCGGCAGGTGTGCGTTCCAGTCACGCCGTGGCGGCAGCCGCAATCGGCAGTGTCGGATGATGAGTCTTGGCTGCAATGGTGATAGGAGAAGTGATAGACGCCGCGCCACCTTCGCACGGCCGGGAACTTCCGGGAAAATATGTCAAAATTCTTCCCGGGGAATACCTCGTGTACCACTTTTGGCCGAAGAACTCCGTCCGCTGTTCCCCCGATGGCGAGGCGCTGAATGCGTTCAACGAAGTGGGCTACGTCTTTGACAACCTCGCCGCCGCTCAGACCTACTGCCAATGGAAGGTAAGCCAGAATCCTGAGCTCGGCTGCCTCATTTACGACAATCGGTGGACCATCGTCGACAAGACGGTCAACCCCGAGTATCTTAAGCAGCTCGATCGGAAAAATTCTCCGCGACGTCAACTTTTATGGGGCGTTTTATCTCTCGTCTCCGGCAGTGCGCTGATCTGGCTTGACGCGCGGCACGATTGGATGTTGCTGGTCGGCTTCCTAATCGGAGCGCGGTTAGCGGTCGGAGGCATTGTCAAACTCGTGCTGCTTGTTGTGAACTGGCGAAAGCCTCGGCCCGGCAAATCATAACAATCGTCCGCCCCTTCTAAGCTGCGCCTGCTCTCACCGGGGCGAGCTCTTCCTCATCCGGGCCTTTCACGCCAAGCAAGTCCAGAAGGGGCGTCGTCATCATTGTTGTCACCAGCGCCATCACAACCAGCATGGTAAACAGCGTTGGCGAAAATACCCCGGCATTGTAGGCGATGTTGAGCACGATCAGCTCGACAAGTCCCCGCGTGTTCAATAGCGCGCCTAGCGCCCACGCGTTCCTCCACGATTGTCCCGTCCATCGTGCGGCTATCAAAGCCCCGCCCATCTTGCCGGATACGGCCGCGGCCAGCACCACGCCCGCCCAGAGCCACATGGTGCCGCTGGTCAACAGATCAAGCCGCGTCCGCATTCCGGTCAAGGCGAAGAAGAGCGGCAGCAACAGCACCGAAACCAGCATGTCCAGCCGTCCGCGCATCTCGATCCGCCAGCGTTCAACGCGCGGAAAGCAGAGTCCGGCCACGAACGCCCCGAACAGCGGGTGCACTCCGATTGCGTCTGTCGCGGCCGCTGACAATAGCGCTCCCGCCACCACCACGCCTAGCAGTTCAAGGGACAACTCCGCTCCCCTTCGCCGGAGAACCAACTTCGCCGCCAAGGGCCGCACCACGCCAAGCATTAAGAAAAGGTAAACGATAAGCCCCAGCAACCGCAGCAGCAGCGACGATGGTTCTCCGCCTCGCTCAACGAACGCCAGCGCTACCGCCAGCAGCATCCAGGCCACAACGTCGTCCACCGCGGCGCACATAATGGCCGTCGCACCCAGGGCGGTGCGCTGCAGCCGCCGTTCTTCAAGGATGCGCGCCAGCACTGGAAATGCCGTGATGCTCATCGCGATCCCCAGAAACAAGACGAACGGCGTGCTGCCGATCCCATGCGGCGCAAACCGGACCCGCAGCGGGTGCGCGAGCGCAACTGCCATGGCAAACGGAAGCAGAATACTCATCCCGCTGGCGGCCGTTGCGGTAGCGTGCTCGCGGTATAGCTGCTCAAAGTCCAGTTCCATGCCGATCAGGAACAAAAACAGGATCAGTCCAATCGTGCTAAGCGCTTCAAACGATCCGAACGAAGCCTTGGGAAAGAGAGTCGCGGAAACTCCAGGCGCTAGCCGCTCCAGCACCGAAGGCCCTAATAAAATTCCGCCGATGATCTCTCCGATTACGCGTGCCTGTCCCAGTCTCCGGGACAACCATCCGCAAAGGACCGTCACCAGAAGAACTACCCCCATCTGTACTAACAGCAGTGTCATGGAAAATTTCAAGATAGCGAACACCCGCGTTTCTTGCGTGGCGGAATCGTTGCTCGTGCTGATAACGACGACCGGCGAAGCCATTGGCACGCAATAACTTATCGGCCTTTGGGCCATCTATTTTGGGAGCCTCGGAAGATGATGCGCAAGCAAGCGACTAAACTGTCCTTATACGACCCGCGTTGATCGTTCTTCAATTAAGGAGATTGGGTGGCGCTGGAGCAGGTTTACGAGTACGTTCAGGCAGGTATTGATCAAAGCGTAGACGTCGGGTCGCAAGTGACGCAGCTTTTTGAAGCGCAGCGCGATTCCCTGTACCGCTACGTCGTGACGTTGATCGGCGAATCCGGAGCGGCCGAAGAGATCACGCAGGATGTTTTCTTAAAACTCTACGAACATCTTTTAAAAGGGATTCAGGTTGTAAATGTCCGGTCTTGGAGCTACAGGGTGGCGCACAATCTGGCCATCGACTTTGTACGCGCACAAAAACTGAGCGCCTTTGGAGGCGACATTCTCTGGTCTGGGCTCGCCGAGACCTGCTCCGATAGTTCCTTGGGCCCGGAAGAACTGGTGCTGCATTCCGAGAAAGCGGCCCATTTTAGGACGGCTCTAGCGTCCCTCCCGGTGCAACAGAGGGCCTGCCTGCTTCTCCGCGCCGAAGGCTTTCGCTATAGAGAAATCGCCCAGATGTTAGGCGTTGCGGTCCCGACCGTAGGCGAATCCCTCCGCCGTGGCCTCCAACGTCTGATGCAAAAGCCCCATGTCTGATCTCCGCTTAGAGTACCCGCGAGTGGATGGCCGGCAGCACCTGCCTGACGCCGATCTTTTGCTTTATCTCGACGGCGAAATGCCTCCGAAGGATGCAACCATCTGCCGCACTCATCTCGAGTATTGCTGGCGTTGCCAGGCGCGCCAGGCAGCCTTAAGAAATGCCATCCATTCATTTGTTGGATTTTTGGAAGACGACTACTCGCCGCAGCTTCCCATGCCACCCAATCAATGGCGCGGATTCGATCGGAAGCTCCGTCAGTTACAAGCTGCGCGCCTGCGGCCCTCCTGGGTTTTACAAGCCTCGCAAGGCTTAATGCAGTGGCGGGCGATGCTGGCCGGAAGTGGCGTGGCCGCCGCAACCGTTGCCGCCTTGTTTCTCTTTGTGGGCCGCCCCCAAAAACTTTCCGCAACGGAGCTGCTTCGTCGAGTCATGAGCGCGGAAGTAAGCACGCAGACTGGAAAACCAAGACGGGCGCTTCGGGTCACCTTCGGAAAGAAGGTCTTTCGGGCGCAGGCGGGTCTGCTCCCGGACCAGATCGCTCGCGTGCTGCAAAGCAATCACTTCGACGTCCAGGACCCCATCTCCGCCGCGTCGTTCGCCGCCTGGCGGAACTCGCTGAACCAGAAAGAAGATATCGTCGCGGAAAGCGGCGGACTGCTGACGCTTCGTACAAAGCCACGGCAAGAAGCCGGCGAATGGCAAATTCTCGAAGCCAGCCTGACCGTGCGCACACAGGATTTCTATCCTGTGCGAGAGTCATTCACCATCGGCTCGGCCCAAGGCCCCGAGACGGTTGAATTTACGGAATCCGAAGACAGCGCGCCTCTGGTTCCGCCCGCAGCGACGCTGGCGGCATCGCGTCTGGAGCGAGCGGTCCCCACTGGGATTACACCGTCGGCCAGAACTCTGCGCGAGGTAGCCGCGCCCGAGGCGCCGCCAGCGCTCGAGTTGCATGTGGTTTCGCGAATTCACGCGATCGGCGCCGATCTTGGACAGGAAGCCGCGGTCAGCCGCACGGAGGGGAATGCCTTAGCTGTGAACGCCGTCGTCGAACACCTCGAACGCAAACGGCAAATCCTCGCGGCCTTGGCCCCATTCGAGCAGAACCCGGCTATTCATTTCAATATTTTGACGACCGCCGAAGCCGCTGGACAAAACCGCCGGTCCCCTGGCCGCATCCGCAGAACGTTGCTGGTGGATGGTAGTCCATCCGGCAACACGGTTCGCGCCGGCCCCGCACTGCTTTCCTATTTCAGCTCGCGGGGCGTTCCCGAGCCCGAACTCACCGGCAAAATCCAGCGATTTTCCGAAGAGGCAGTCCGCCACTCCAAAGCCGCCTTGTTGCATTCCCTTGCATTACAGGACTTCGTAACAAGATTCTCCTTAAGCGACATGCATTCCTTCCAGGAGGCCGACCGCAGTCAATGGCGTCAGGTCATCTGCGATCACGCCCAGTCTATTGCGGATAACACTGCCGCTCTCCGCGCGCAACTGACGCCTGTGTACGGCATTGCTGCCGGCTATGGCGAGAAAGGCGCCACTGTGAAACCGAACGGCCTGCGTCCCATGAGTGCCAGTCTGGTCGCATTGGTCAAATCGCAGGATGAAATCGTCCACTCCGCGTTTACCCTATCGAACGAGGAGGCAAGCGCGCCCGCGATCAATGCCCCTCTCTTCTGGCGCTCTCTGTCCGAAGTGCAAGACAGTGCTCGGCAGATTCGGTATTTGTCTCTTCCGTAAGCGGACGGAACCAAAGCGCGCATGATCCCGCGTCTCCACTCGCTGCTTTTCCTCTATCTAGCTTCCGCGCTCGTACTCCGCTCCCAATCCACCGCCGCCCTGAGCGGCCGCGCCATTGACCCTTCCGGCAGGGCCGTAAACGAAGCCGGCGTTTCGTAGGCGCTATCGAAGGGCTTCCCAACAGCCTGCTGAGCGGCACTCGGCCCGATGACCGGCGCCACACCTCCTCTCTTTCGGTAAATGGGCGGGCGGATATTCTCTAAGAAACTCATAAGCTGAGCCATGAAAGTCGTTGGTTCCCGATTTCGTGATGATGCTGACGACGCCTCCAGGAGGTCGCCCGAACTCAGCGGGATAGAGATTGGATTGGATTGTATTTGTATTTGCTCGATGGAGTCAATGGACGGCCGGCATCCATGCCGTCGATGATGTTGTTGTTCAGCATCAATGCATCCTCAACGCCGCGCGAGTTGCAGTTTGCCTTGAAACTGCTCTTCTGATTCTTCGAGAATGTGGACGAAAATATTTTTACATTCTTGTCATTAAAACGTCGCCTTCAATCGTTCTAAACATAAGAGAGTACTGAAACAGGGGCGATGAGGAGCTTTTAGCTGCCTGCGCTAACGCGCAGAAATAGACAGCTCCGTTCAAACTGGTCCTCAACTATCCTGGTTTCGAGAAGAGACGCCCCGTATCTGCGGCACTTCGTATATCCACTCTCGAAAAAAATCAGGGTCTTTCCAAGGGAGCTTTTTTTTCGGATGCAAGACAAAAGGAATACTAGGCGAAGTTCTGCGTTGGCGGTGATCTCCGTCTTCGCCCTCGCGTTTCTAATAGGCCGGCACGCCGCTTTTGCGCAGGCCACAACCGGAGACATCTTGGGTACTGTCACTGATGGCAGTGGTGCTAGCGTGTCCGGTGCTAAGGTCGTCATCGAGAACCTGGGCACTCACGAAACCCGCACCGCGCAAACCGGTTCGGGTGGCGATTTTGTTTTCACGACGTTGTCAACCGGTCATTACTCGGTAAATATCGATTTCTCCGGATTCAAGCGTTACAGCGTTGCGGATTTGACTCTCGGCTCCGGTGATCGCGCGCGCGTCACAGCCCTCATGCAAATCGGACAGCAGTCGGAAATGGTCGAGGTTTCGGCGCAGCCTCCCGCGCTGCAGGCCGACAGTTCGACATTAAGTGATACCTTGGCCGAAAAGTCCGTGCAGGATCTGCCGGTAAATGGCCGCAACGTGACTCGTCTCGTGCAGTTAACCGCCGGAGCCAATGAAGGTCTTCCCTCCGGGCTCGGTAGCGGTACACGCCCCGATGACCGCCGCCAGACTTCTTCCGTTTCCGTCAACGGTCAATCGGACGCCATGAATAACAACGTTGTCGACGGCATGGACAACAATGAGCGCATCATCGGAACGATCGGTGTGAAGCCGGCCCTCGACGCAATTTCAGAGGTGCGCGTGCAGACCAACGAATATACGGCTGAATCCGGTCGCACCGCCGGCGGCGTAATCAACATCATTACGAAATCGGGAACAAACCAGTATCATGGTACGGCTTACGAGTTCTTCCGCAATGACAAATTGGACGCGAGAGACTTTTTCGCCACCATCGGCCCGAAACCGGAGTATCGCCAGAATCAGTTCGGTGGAAGCCTTGGCGGCCCAATCATCAAGAACAAGACATTCTTCTTTGCCGACTATGAGGGTTTCCGTGCTGTTCAGGGCGTTACCACCACCGCTACCGTTCCCACCGCCGCCGAACACCTCGGAGACTTCTCCGCAATCCCCACTCAGCTTACTTATCTGGATGGCAAGACTCCCATCCCGGGCAACCGAATTCCCGCAAGTCAGATCAGCCCTATCTCCGCCAACTACATGTCCCTCTACCCCGTGCCAAATCTGCCTGGCACGGCCAACAACTATCAAGGCACCTTCGGTAGAACTCAGTTCAGTCACACGGCCGATGGGCGTCTCGATCATCATTTCAACGACAACAATCTATTCTTTGCGCGCTATAGCATCAACGCTATTTCCACTTTCACGCCCCCGGTGTTCCCGGCGGTAAATGGAGTTCAGGGCGGCGGCGTCAATTATGACGGACCGTCTCAGGAATGGGCGCAAAATGCCCAGTTGGACTACGTTCACATTTTCAGCGCCAAAGCCTTGCTTGAACTGAAGGGCGGTTATACGAGGGTAAATATTGCGTCTTTTCCGATCAATCCCCTCGGCCAGAATCTATCTGCAAAGTTTGGTCTCACGGGCGTCAATGTGAGTAACCCAACCTCTGAATTGGCCCCGTTCTATGTCACCGGTTTTGCTACTCTCGGCGATACCGTCAATTTGCCGCTTCTATATGTCGATAACACGTTCCAATACAACGGCACCTTTAGCTACACCGCTGGCGCGCACAGCATCAAAGTCGGCGCTGCCTTGATCCGCAGGCAAGCGATGGCTTATTCGTCGGGATCGCCCGCCGGGCGCTTCACCTTCAATCCCGCGCCAACCGGAAATGCCGTTGCTACCTTGCTCCTGGGTGTTCCGTTTTCGACTCAGCGCGTACTGGAGCTGAGTGCTCCCGGCTATCGCACTTGGGAACCCAGCGTCTATTTTCAGGATGACTGGCGCGTCACTCGCTGGCTTACCGTCAATCTTGGAGCGCGCTACGATGTATTCACTCCTTTCACCGAAATGCACAACCGGCTATCCAACTTCGATCCAAGCACGGGCCAGATTATCGTCGCCGGCCAGAACGGAGTTTCGGGCACCGCGGGAGTGAAAACCGATTACAGCAATCTGGCCCCGCGCGTGGGTTTTGCGGCTACATTGGGCCAGGGCTTCGTCCTTCGCGGTGGCTACGGAATTACTTACTTTCCCGGTAACATCACCTCTGCTGCTTACCTGAACAACCCGCCTTATACGTATACTTACGGCCCCGTATCAAATCTGCCGCTGTCCGCTGGCTTGCCCCCGCTGACTACTCCCAGCATCACCAATCCGACCGGTTCGTTATATGCGGAAGACAAGAATTTCCGGTCGAGTTATCTGCATCAGTTTAATCTCGATCTGCAGAAGCAGGTCGGCGCGAACGTCTTCAGTGTTGCCTACGTCGGCGAATTGGGTCGGCACATTGCCCAGTTGCTTCCGAATATCGACTTGCCCCAAGCCTCGCCTCTGGCGAACCCTGCTTCCCGCGCGCCGTTTGCCGCGGTTGCTCCGAACGTGAGCTTGATTGGCTTTCTGCAAAGCCAGGGTACTTCCAGCTACAACGCTTTACAGCTCTCCTTCCAGCGCCGCTTCACCAAAGGGCTCACGGTGAATTCCAACTATACCTGGGCGCATGGAATTGATGACGTCTCCACGTTTAGTAATGGCTACGCCGCTGGTGTGGCTCTGAACCCGGCCGCCACCGGCACCTATGACCGCGGCAATAGCGATCTCGACGTTCGCAATCGCTTCGTGGCCTCGGTAAACTATGAACTCCCCTTCGGGAAATCGCTGCAGGGTCCCATGAAACAACTCTTCCGTGGCTGGCAAATTAACACCATCGGTGTATGGCAGACCGGCCTGCCGTTCACCATTACAGATTCGAACCCGCAAGCAAACCTCGGCCCCTCGGTGTCCAGCGATCGTCCAAACGTGGTCGGCTCAACCTCCGTATCGAATCAGAACCTGTCGCAATGGTTTAATACGCAGGCCTTTGCTCCGCAGGCTTTCGGCACATTGGGCAACGTGGGACGCAACACGCTCTATGGCCCTTCGCAGCGGCGCCTGGACCTCTCGTTGTTCAAGAACTTTCAGATCAGGGAATTTGGTACGCTTCAGTTCCGGGCCGAGTCGTACAACTTGACGAACACCGCCAGTTTCGCGAATCCAAACAGCGCGTTGGGCAACCCATCGTTCGGCACCATCTCGTCCACCAACGCAGCCTCGACGCCGCGTCAAATCCAGTTTGCCTTGAAATTCCAGTTCTAAGTTGATCTAAGCTTTGAAGTGCATAAGCAAGGAAAACGTGAGAGAGAGACATGCATCCTAAAAAAGGGTTAACCACCGGCAGTCCGGATAGACGCGGATTTCTGAAGGGCGCCGGTGGAAGCGTGGCGGCCAGCTTGTTCGTGGCTTCAACAACCGCCGCTGCCCAGGCGCCTTCAACACCCGAGCCCATTACCCAC
>DATHIZ010000521.1:0-7305 GCA_035316385.1 Bryobacteraceae bacterium
AGCTACACGGATTCCGCCAGCGACCGGGACGACCTTTTGCAGGACATCGCAATGGGCATCTGGCAAGCGTTGCCTGGCTTTCGCGGCGAATGCGCGGAGCGTACCTTCGTCTTCCGGATTGCACACAACCGGGCGATCACCTATTTGACGCGGAAGCGCTCCCGTCACATTGTGGCGGCGGATGAACCGCTGGAGGTACCCGATGCCGGGCTGAATCCGGAGGCGGCACTGGTCCAGGAGGAGAGGGGAAACCGGCTGGCGCGTGCTGTTCGCGCGCTTCCTATTCCCTATCGTCAAGTTGTGATGCTGACGCTGGAGGAGATGGAGTACAACGAGATCGCGCTGGTTCTTGGCATATCGGAGAGCAACGTCGGTGTGCGCCTCAGCCGCGCCCGGCAGATGCTGCGCAAGATCATGGAAGGCCTTCAATGAGTTTAGATGCGGAGTTGGATACCTGGCGCCGGGAGTGGCAGTCGGAAAAGAGCGCCGTGCCGGACCTCGCCGCTAAGGTGCGGCGTCATTCGCGCTTCATGCGGATAATGCTGGCCGCGGATGTTCTGGTTACGGTCGTTATCGGTGGCGGAACAATCGCATGGGCAGTGCGATCGTCAGAGACAGACGTGATGGTGCTTGCCGGGGCAACCTGGTTCTTTCTGGCGATTGCGTGGGTGTTTGGAACGATTAACCTCAAAGGTTGCTGGGCGCCTGCAGCCTTGAACGCTTCGGCTTTTCTCGATCTCTCCATTCGCCGTTGCCGCGGAGGAATCGCCGCTTCCAGGTTCGGAGCGATTCTGTATTGCTCTGAACTTCTGTTTTGCCTGATGTGGATCTACAGGCGCAAACACGCACTGTCGCCTGGGGTGTTTTTGACGTCCCCCTCGGTGGCCGTTGTCTGGATTTTTACTGTGGCGTTTGTGGTGCTGTTGCTTTGGTACCGACGGAGAAAGCAAGCCGAGCTTGCTTATTTGCTGGAGCTGCAATCCGGCGCCAAGCGCATGACATCCTTAGCGCCGGATTCACAAGTTTAGCGGTACCAACTGTTGTAGCGGTAATCGCGATTCCGTCTCTGTTGTTCGAAGCGCTCACGTTCCAACCGGAGGCGCTGGCGTTCCAAGCGGAGGCGGAACTCTCTCTGCCGTTGGGTTTCACGGTTGCGGAAAGAGGTGTTCTGGCGGTAATCGTCGCGATCCCGTGCCACGGCGGCCGTGGGTCCCAACAGCGTCAGAAAAGAACCGAGTGCTAAGGTTGCAAAACCAAGTTTCTTAATCAACATATGCCCTCCAAGATCTCCTGCTAATGAGATGTATCCCGCAGGGCGAATAACTGTAATGCTTTGTAAGGAAACGATTAAAGGTTCTACATGTCAATTGCTATTACTTCGTGCAGGCCTACGGACGGGATGGTCAATTCCAGCACGTTGTTCGTATTGCGAACCGAGGCTTTTCCGCCGCTCACCAGCAGGCGAACTCCGGTCACTTTCCTTCCCTCCGGTATGCGAACTTTCACCTGCTGCGGCGGGGAGGGAATGATCTCGCGAATGGGGCCTTTCATCATCATGGGATTGGTGAGATTCACCAAGTGAACGGCCATGGAGCTCTTCTGCGTCCAGACCGATATATCGAGAACGCCGGCGCCGGTGACTTCGAGCGGGGCTTCTTCATTCGTTGCCCACAACACTGCGTTCTTCAACAGGCGGGCGTGATTGACGTCGAGCACTTCCCAGAAGGTGCGGTCCACATCCCACGGGAAATAGACCACGCGGCCGCGGCCCACTTCGCGAACGTAGACTCCGGGGATGTCCGTCTTCTTCACGCGGGCGTAGACTTCTTCCATCGGCAAGTCGGGATAGGAAGGGACCAACGTTAAGGGCGAATAGCCGGGCGAGGGCTTCATTTTTACCCTGTGCACGCCGTTGATCAGCCGCTTTGCGTCTTCCAAGCCGCGCAGTAAAGGATGGAACTGGCCGGTGGCGGGGTCCTTCTCGATATTCAGATATGAGTTCTGCATGGGTCCTTCCATGCCGCCATCGAAGGACGCGCCGAAGAGTTGGGCCAGGCCGAAGTCGTTCCGCCGCACGCCCCACTCGTCGTAGAGAGAGGTTTCATGAGTGGCGATGAGGCTGCCGCCGCGCTCGACGAACTGGCGAAGCTGATCGCACTGCGCCGTGGAGAGCGCGGCGATGTTCGGAAGGATGAGCGTGCGGTACTGGTCCACGTGCGCCGCATCGAGCAGCTTGTCGTGAACCATCTCAAACGGAATGCGCGCTTCGATTAAGGCTTGATAGAAGCCGAGGGCGGGGTCCTCCACTTTCTGCCGGGCCTGCTCGCCGCCGTAATAGGTGGCCGTCTGCTGCGAATAGACCATCGCCACGCGGGCCAGCGACTTCTCATTCCGCAGGTACTTCTCATTCTTGTAGTGCCATGAATAGAGCTCTTCGACGACGGGCAGCCAGCGGCCGTCAATTGGCTTGGCGTTGAATTTCGTAAACCACGGCCGCAAGCCCTGGGCGATTCCATCGGCTACCCAGAGCCGTATCTCGTCGCCGCTTTGCACGGAATCTTTCCATCGCTCCGGCTCTTCCAGGCCCACACTGAAGATGCCGCCGACGGCCTTGCGTCCCATGGTGGCGCGGAACTCTTTTCCGTTCTTGCCATTGGCCCACGGCGGCATCAGGCCTCGGCGGGCCTGGCGGTCGGCGAACAAGGTGGGGGCCCGCTCGCCGATGGTCTTCATATCGAGCTCGCTCAGCGCGCCGCCACCGGAATTGGCGATGAAGCTGGCGTTCGGATTCACTGCCTTGATTTCGGAATCCCACAAGGTCCACAGATCGAAGAGGCGCTTCTGATACCAAATGCTGTACTGGCGGGCCGCGGGATCTTGCGGATTTTTGGTGCGTGGCAGGGCGAGGCCGGAGAAGTCGCGGAAGTTCTTCTGGCAGTGCTCGCAGTAACACATGCCGGAGCCGTGCCAGCGATTGCTGAAGATTCCGTCGACCTTGTACATGGTTACGATTTCGCGCGTGACGCGGGTCATGAAGTCGAAGTTGTAGGGGCCGAGGGCGCAGGTGACCCAGAGCTCCGGCATGGCCCAGTGGCGGCGCTTGTTGCCTTTTGCGTCGACCGCGATCCAATCGGGGTGAGCGTCGTAGACGTCCTGGTGAGCGGCGTGGGGGTCGGTGCGGGCGACGACGTTCATGCCGAGCTTGCGGCAGCCGGCGGCCATCTCGCCGAAAGCGTCGGAGTTGCCGAGGAACTTGCTGCGGTAGTGCAGCGGGACCTTGGTGGGGTAGAAGGCCACGCAGCCGCCGGCGCTGAGACAGGCCGCGTCGCAGTGGGTGCGCTTGAAATAGTCGAACCAGAATTGAGGGTTGTAGTTGCCGGGGTCGTCTTCGACGAAGGCGACTTGGGCCCAGCGCATGGGCCGGTCATACCACTCGGGTTCGCGAGTTTGGGCGGGGAGCGGGGCAGCGGCGGCTGCGGCGAGGATGGCGGAGTGACGGACGAAATCTCTTCGTGTGGTTTTCATGGTGGGTGAGGCTGCGGACAGTTTAACATTGGGTTTGTTTGTGCGAAATCGCTTGGGGCGCTTTGCGAAACAGAGCCCATCCGGACGCGGCTTTACACCGCGCCCCGGATGCTGTTGTGCATTTTTGCGAAACAGAGCCAATTCTGCCCTGGAATGGGTTTGTTCGTGCAAAAAGCCGAACTTGTATTCAGATGTCGAAGATCTTGGGTGCAGAGCCTCTCGCGAGGATGTCCCCTACTGCGCTATGCGCAGATGGTCCGGGTGGCATTTTGCGAAACAGAGCCAATTCCCGGGAGCGGGCCGCTTTACGCAGCCCCTTACTTGGGGATTAGTGTAGCTGGCGGGGTGGATTGCCGGTTTGCCGATGAGTTCTGGATTGGTTGTAGTTTCTGTCAGTTACGAGTACAAAATAGTTGAAGAAACCTGTGAACGCCTTGGCTCAAGATTATTCGATCAGCGTGGAAAGCTTCGCCAACACCTCATCAATAATGAAATCAGGCACCTTTTCGATGAACCGCGCTTTTCGGGCCTGCAGATCGAGCACACGCGGCTGGTTGCACAGGATGACGCCCTAAGTCTGCGTTCCGGCTCCATTCAATGAGACTGCAAAACCGGCATGACGGGCAAAATTCCCGCCTTGCGTGATCGGGCAAACAAGCGGTGTTCCGAGCACATTGAAAGCTTTCGCAGAGACGATCAAGACGTAGCGCGCGCCAGCCTGCTCACGGCCTTGGATGGGGTTTAAATCGACGTGGAAGACGTCGCCGCGATCCACTCCTTAAGCCTCGCGGCCAACCGCGGGGACGTCCAGCCAGGCGCTGTCTTCCGCCGATAGCGGAACATTTAGATCGCACTGCGCCATCAGTTCGGAAAGGCTGTACCGATTCTTGCGTGGACGGGCGGGGGCTTCGACGGCCGCGAGTTTTTGAAGCCAAGCTTCCAAGGTGAGGCCCTGCGCCGCAGCTTTTGCTTTCAGCGCGGCGGCCTGTTCATCGGAAAGTTCAATTACCATCATGACCGGGTTCCTTCGTCCTGTTCTCTTTTCAGCGTAAAGCATAGACGGGCCGTCTGTCATGAATTTCAATGGAACCTCAAAGGGGGGAATACGTAGAACGTCGCACGCCTGCGCCCGGCAGGTTCACCGAAAGCTTTCAGAATCCCGGAACAGCGCCCGAAAACCTTCTTGCTCAAAATGCCGGTCGTTGGTGAGAACGTCCGTCAATCCCTCCCGGCGCATCGTCTGCATCGAAATGCAGTCCGTCAGGCTGTAGCCCTTAGCCGGCCGTGCGCGATAGAGTTCCAGCCCTGCGATAAAAGATTCCCGGCTTTGGGGGACAACGAAAACGCGGGCATTCTCCAGAAGACCGGCAACCGTGATGCCCGCTTGGACGCGAACGCTCGGGCGGGCACTTGAAAAGTAAGCCAGGTATTCGTCCAGCACTTCATCCGTCGTCACAATTTTGTCCGGTAGCAAAGAGCGGCTGTAATGAACGGCGCGGACGTGGGAGCTATCCTCGGTGCTGGTCAGCGCGGTCCAATAAAATGTATCGGCAACGACCGCCTTCACTGGTCTCTCTTGGGCTGGCCGTAAACATAATGATCGATCTGGCTCGCACCGTCCTTCGGGAGGACGGCGAGATCCTCATGCGGCACGTTCTTCATGTTGTCGAGGATGATTTCCCAGACAGGGCGCGGATCGACGGTCTTTTGTTCAACTGGCGACGGCCCGGATTGCTCGGCAAGCTGCAACAACCATTGCCCGACCGTAAGGCCGCGGGCCTGAGCTTGCGTTTTTAGCGCAGATTCTTTTTCGGGCGAGAGTTCTATCGTCAGCGTCATAGCCGGGTCCCTTTGGTGTCTCTTTTCAGCGTAAAGGATAGGAGGCCTCTTGTCACGAATTGCGGCGGGTAGGCGCGGTATCCATGCTCCTAATGCCGGACAGAACCACGGGCTTCCGGTCGGGAAACTCCGCGACCAGCGATAGCTGGCCGCCCATGGCCTCGACATAGCCGCGCAGGGTGGAAATCAGAAGGTCGCTGCGCTTCTCGAGCTTTGAAATGCCTTCCTGCCCGATATGGAGAGATTTGGCCATCTTCTGTTGCGTAAGCTTGCGAGCCCGGCGGAGTTGCTGGAGGCTCATCTCCTCGGCAATCAGCTCGGCGGCTCGCGTTTCTACCTTTTTGCGCTGAGCGGCTGGCAGCTTGTTGATGATGTCATTGATGTTCTTTGCCATCTCTCTTCCTTTTCGCTTTCTGTTTCAACCGGGCGAGATGAGCGTCGAAACGGTCATCGGCCTTGCGGATCAACTCGCGGTAGAAGCGTTTCTGACTAACCCCCGACTTGTCGCCTCCTACGAGCAGAATAGCCTTGCGCTTGGGATCGAACGCAAAAGCCACGCGCCACTCGCCGTCTGCCGCACTAAACCGCAGTTCTTTCATGTTGGCGTGACTGGACCCTTCCAATGTGTCCACACGCGGGCGACCTAATTGCGGCCCGAATTGCTGTAGGAGACGGGACAAAGCCAGAACTTCCGTCCGCACATCCTCCTGCAACTCATCAAACTCCGGTTCGAACTCCTCGGCTATCTCGACCGTCCATGCCAACTTTAATTATGCCCTGGAGTGCATTATGCCGTCAAATGCATGTCCGTAATCTACCATCAAACATCGAACGACGGCGGGGTTGTGCTCCATCTAATAATGTAGTAACATTTCTACATATCGATCTGGAGAATACTGCCATGGCCATCACAACGTTGTCCAGCCGTGAGTTTAATCAGGACGCCAGCCGGGCCAAGAAAGCCGCAAACGATGGCCCGGTCTTCATCACGGATCGCGGCAAGCCGGCGCATGTGCTGCTGAGCATCAAGGAGTACCAGCGGCTCACTCGCGGCCATCAGAAGATTGCCGATCTGCTGGCGATGCCGGGTATCGAAGAAGTTGAACTGGAAATCCCACATCTGCGCGATCTGCCTCAGCCTGCGGACCTATCCTGATGTTTCTCCTGGATACCAACGTTGTGTCCGAGTTGCGGAAGGTTCGTGCCGGCAATGCCGATGAACATGTTACGAGATGGGCCGATAGCGTAGACGCCGCCGATCTTTTTCTGTCCGCGATCACGATCCAGGAGTTGGAAATAGGAATACTGCTTGCGGAGCGGCGAGACCCGGCGCAAGGCGCAGTGTTCCGGGCTTGGCTTAACAGTCACGTCCTGCCGGCCTTCTCTGGCCGTATCTTAGCCGTCGATACGGCGGTCGCGCAGCGCAGCGCGAGACTTCATGTGCCTGACCCCCGTCCTGTACGAGACGGACTGATAGCAGGCACGGCACTTGTGCATGGCATGACGGTGGTAACCCGGAACGTGGCCGACTTCGAGCCGACTGGGGTTCCAATCCTTAACCCCTGGGAGGCGTGAAGGGGCAATTTCACACTGGTTTTGGGTTTGTTCGTGCAAAATTCCTATTGTCTCTTGGACGCAGATCGGCATTTTACGAAACAGAATCCGGGAGCGGCCTTAACACCGCGCCCGGTATGCCATTTTGCGAAACAGAGCCAATTCTGCCCTGGAATGGGTTTGTTCGTGCAAAAAGCCCCGCTGTATTCAGTTGTCTGAGATCTTGGGAACAGAGCCTCTCGCGAGGATGTCCCCCTGCTGCGCTATTGCGCAGAATGGTCCCCGGGTGGGATTTTGCGAAACAGAGCCAATCCCGAAGTAAGGGCCTCGTAAAGCGGCCCGCTCCCGGGATTAGTGTAGCTGGCGGGGTGGATTGCCGGTTTGGAG
>DATHIZ010000522.1:0-2061 GCA_035316385.1 Bryobacteraceae bacterium
CGCCACGGGGCAACTCGTGTTTCTGCCTGGCCTGGCGCGGTTGGTGGAGGGCTCGGGTTGGAGAAGCGCGGCCTTTGCCGTCGCGGCGACGGCTGCGGTCGTGTTCGTGATGGTGTGGCTGCTGATGCGCGACCGGCCGGAGGATTTGGGCTTGCGGCCATTCGGACAAGTAGATGACAAGTCTAGAACGGAACCCAAGCGGGCGTTAAGCGCCATAGCGGCGCTGCTGCCGGCGGTACGTTCGCCCGCATTCTGGGTGCTGGCGGGTAGTTTCTTTATTTGCGGCGCAAGCACCAATGGGCTGATTGGCACGCACTTAATTCCCGCGTGCCATGACGTTGGGATTCCCGAGGTGCGAGCCGCTGGTCTGTTAGCCCTGATGGGATTGTTCGATATTGCGGGGACCACCGCATCCGGATGGCTCACGGACCGGTTGCCTAGCCACTTACTGCTGTTCACTTACTACATTTTGCGCGGCGCTTCGCTGCTCTATCTGCCCTACACGCTTGGACACGGTTCGAATAGCTTGTATTGGTTCGCTTTATTCTACGGATTGGACTGGGTGGCGACCGTGCCGCCGACTGTACGGCTTACGGCGGATGTTTTCGGACGTGAAAATGCGGGCGTGATTTACGGATGGATTGGAGCGTTTCACCAGCTCGGCGCGTCACTCGCGGCTTTGAGCGCGGGAGTAGCGCGGACATCGCTCGGCAGCTATAACACGGCGTTTTGGACGGCAGGAACGCTGTGCTTTCTGGCCGGGTTCGCCTTTCTGTTAGGAAAACCGGCATTGCGAAGGCAAACGTTAGCGACTGAAATGCAGATGGCGTAGAGCTACTCTTCGCGCAGCGCGCGTACCGGATCTGTGTGAACTGCGCGCGCCGCTGGAGTCCAGCAGGCAAGAAGACCGACGATAGTCATCAAGCACAACGCAGCGCCGTAGGTGATGGGGTCGCGGGGGCTCACGCCGTAAAGAACGGCGGAGAGCAGGTGACCTGCGGCAAGCGTGATTACGGCTCCGACTGCAATACCGGCACCGCAAAGGATTAATGCGCGGCCGAGCACCGAAGAGAGTATTTGTCTTCGCTTTGCGCCCAGGGCCATGCGAATGCCGATCTCACGCGTCCGCCGCGAAACAGCATAAGACATCAGCGCGAAGAGGCCGGTGGCGGCCAGCGCCATGGCAAAAGCGCCGAAGACGCCGAGAACGATGGCGGCTACGCGAGCGCCCAGGAGCGGAAGGGCCAAGTGGTCTTTGAGACTGCCTGTAGCGAACAACGTGATTTCCGGGTCCATGTCCAGAACGGTCTTTCGCAGGAGCGCCGTGGCCACAGCGCTGGGCAAGGGAGAGCGGGCCACCAGCGTGGTCCAGTGGTTGGTGAATTGGGTTAAAGGAAGAAATGCGGCGGCACGCGGCGGCTCATTTAAGGTTTCGTATTTGCCGTCCTCCACAATGCCGGCAACCTCTATCGGATGGCCGCTTAAGGATATGCGGACGCGCTGACCCAACGGATTTTCGTTCCCGAACACCAAACGCGCGAATGTCTGGTTGATCAGCGCGACGGGCGTGGAATCATTCCGGTCATGCACATTGATATCCCGGCCCGCGAGCAGAGTTGTGCCGGCCGCCCGCAAGTAGCCCGGAGAGATGTTGTAAATAATGGCGACGCGTCTTTCCGAGGGCTTGGGAAGAGAGGTTCCATCACGCCAGATAAACTCACTGTCTTCACCCTCCCGTCGAAGCGGCACGTTATTGACAATGCCGGCGGCTTGGATGCCCGGTATGGCTGAGGCTTTTGCCAATAAGGCGGCGTCGAAGTTGCGAATACGCTCGTTGTTGTACCCTTCGAGCGCGAGATCAAACGAGACAGAGACTGCGCTGTCCGGATTGAAGCCCAATTGCAAACTTAATGCGTGCTGCAGGCTCCGCACAACGAGTACGGAACAGATGACCAGCATGACCGACAAGGCGATTTGTCCGGCCACCAGGAAATCGCGGACACTCCAATGGCGAAAGCGCGTGGAAACCGGTTCGTTTTTCAGGCTGGGGACCAGGTCCAC
>DATHIZ010000523.1:0-3976 GCA_035316385.1 Bryobacteraceae bacterium
CCACTACAGGTTTTATGCCTTCTTCAATAATGTTGCCGAACGTGGCGAAGACGGCAGGGTAGCGAACGCCGTTCCCATGATCTCTGCTCCGACCACGGAGCAGCAGAAAAAGATGCAGGCGCTGGAGGCGGCTATCGTCAAGCTCTCAAAACGCGTTACGGAGCGCGAAAACGCTTGGAAATGGCGGGAAAACAGCGTCGATCCGCTTGCTGCCGCCCAAAGCATTTCAGGCGACAAGGCTGTGGCGATTTCCTGCACCGCGGTTAATGAGGCCGACAAGGGTCCGTCTCAGCATGCTTGCGCTCCTGGCAGTGCGGAGCCGAAGTTGGAAGCTGCGGCTCAGGTACAGGTATCAAAGCGCGCCCCGTTGACGTTCAGTCTATGGGTGAAGCCTGCGGCGTCCGATGCCGATGTGGCCCTTCTTTCGGCCATCGATTACTCCCAAAATACCGCCGCAGCCACTTTTGGCAGCGGCATCGAACTGCGCCTCACTAACGGCGAACTGGAATTCCGCTTCAGCCAGCGCTTTCCGAGTTATTCGCTCCGGGTGCGGTCGGAAGGGGCGGCCCTCAAGCCCGGGGAGTGGCGGCGCCTGACGCTGGTCTATGCAGGTGCGGGCAAGGATTCCATGCGGGTGGAGGCTTCTTGGGTGCGGATATTCACGGACGGGCGCGAAGTAGCGACCCAGGTTCTGAATGATGGCCTCGCGCTACCATCGGGCAGCGACGATAAGCCCACGCCCACTACGTTCCGGATCGGTTGGGAGAAAAGCGCCAATGGCGCCAAGTACGCGGGGCTGATGGATGAAATCACCGTCTGGAACCGCGCTTTGAGCAGTACTGAGGTGCGCGATCTGTTTGAGAGCCGCGCTCTGCCGTATGCACGAGTGCTGGATCGCGAGCACCGGACGCCTATGGAAACAGGCTGGCTCAAGCAGGCGGCAATGCGGACGAGCGATGCAGCCTTCAATAAGGATCTTGCAGATTTGGCAAAGCTGCGAGGCGAGTTGTTCGCCTTACGCCGCGAGGCGCCCACCGTCATGGTGATGCAGGAGATGGCCGTGGCGCGCGAGACGCACATCCTGGTTCGTGGTTCCTATGATGCGCCTGGAGAGAAAGTGGACGCCGGCGTTCCGGAAAATCTGCTGGGCGCGTGGCCCTCAGGCGCGCCTCATAATCGGCTCGGTCTGGCGCAGTGGCTGACCAAGCCCGGCCATCCTCTTACCTCGCGCGTGGTCGTGAATCGCTTCTGGCAGCAGTTGTTCGGTCAGGGGCTGGTGAAGACGAGCGACAACTTCGGACTCCAGGGTGAGTCGCCCAGCCATCCGGAACTGCTCGACTGGCTGTCGCGCGAGTTCGTAGAATCGGGCTGGAACGTGAAGGCGCTGATGAAGTCGATCGTGTTGAGTTCGACTTACCGGCAAACTTCGGACGCCTCGCCGGAACTCGTGGCGCGCGATCCGGAAAACAGACTGCTCGCGCGCGGGCCGCGTTTTCGCCTGCCCGCGGAGGTTATTCGCGACCAGGCGCTGCAGATCTCGGGCTTGCTCAAGCAATCGGTGGGTGGACCGAGTGTATATCCGTACCAGCCGCCCGATCTCTACAAGGGAATCGTGGTGGCGGCCGACTATCCAGGCACAAAATACGTGGAAAGCACGGGCGACGGACTGTATCGCCGCAGCCTGTATACATTCTGGAAGCGCACGGTGCCGCATCCCACCATGAATGTATTCGACGCGCCCGATCGGGAGGTCTGCATTGTGCGGCGTTCGACTACGAATACGCCGCTCCAGGCCCTGACGCTACTCAATGATCCGATCTTTGTGGAAGCCGCTCGCAAACTGGCCGAGCGCGTAGTGAAGGAAGGCGGTACGGCGCCTGAGGCGAGACTCGCTCTGGGCTTCCGGCTTGCCACCGGGCGCTCTCCGAACGAGCGCGAACTTCAGCTCCTGCGAGATTCGCTCAACAAAATGCTAACGGCTTACCAGAGAGACGAGGCGGGCGCACGCAGTTTACTCGCCGTGGGCGCTTCAAAGCCGGATAGCTCCATTCCTGCCGCGGAGTTGGCCGCGTGGACCGCCGTGGCGAACATCATCCTGAATATGGATGAAGTGATAACGAAAGGTTGAAATCATGGAATGCTGCAACTACAATCGCCCAACCTCCCGCCGGGACTTGTTGGCGCGCGCTGGATACGGACTCGGCGCTGCCGCGCTGCATGCCCTGTTGGGCGGAACGAAGGCGGCGGCTGAGCCCGGCGCATTTCCCAATTTCGCTCCTCGCGTTAAGCGCGTCATCTTTCTGTTCCAGGCGGGCGGTCCAAGCCATCTTGATCTGTTGGACTATAAGCCGCAGATGAAAGATCGCTTCGATCAGGATATCCCCGCTTCCGTCTTCGGCACGCAGCGGATCACTGGCATGGTCGCGCAGCAGGACCGCTTTCCGGTTGTCCCCACAATTTACGGCTTCCGCCAGTACGGCCAGAGCGGACAGTGGCTCAGTGAACTGCTGCCTCATACAGGAGCAGCCGCCGATGAAATCTGTGTGCTGCGCGGTATGTACACGGAGGCGATCAATCACGATCCCGCCATCACTTTTTTTCAGACCGGAAGCCAGTTGCCGGGGCGGCCCAGCTTGGGCTCCTGGGTTCACTATGGTCTGGGCAGCGTCAACGAGAACCTTCCGGCGTTCGTCGTGCTGAATTCACTTCCGAGCAACGGCATGCCGGACCAGGGTTTGCTGTCGCGGCTGTGGGCTGCGGGCTTCCTGCCCAGCCGCTACCAGGGCGTACAGTTCCGCAGCGCGGGAGACCCCGTGCTGCATCTTTCGAACCCTCCGGGTATCACGCCGGATTTACGGCGGAGTCAGCTCGATACACTTGCCGCCTTGAACCGCGAGTTGCATGACCGCGCCGGCGATCCAGAGATTGAGACTCGCATCGCGCAATATGAGATGGCCTTCCGTATGCAAACCAGCGTGCCGGAACTGGCGGACACGTCGAAGGAGCCTGAGCATGTGTACAAGCTCTACGGCGAGGATTCGCGCAAACCTGGCACCTTTGCCGCGAACTGTCTACTCGCGCGCCGCCTCGCGGAAAGGAACGTCCGCTTCATTCAGCTTTATCACCGCGGATGGGATCACCACGGCGGACTTACGGAGAAATTGCCTGTACTAGCCCGCGATACCGACCAGGCATCGGCTGCCCTGGTGCTCGATCTGAAACAGCGCGGGCTGCTGGACGATACTCTCGTGATCTGGGGCGGTGAATTCGGACGGACGCCGTATGCCCAGGGCCCAGTCAAACCCAATAGCTACGGGCGGGATCATCATGGGCGCGTCTTCTCGTTATGGATGGCTGGCGGGGGCGTCAAACGCGGTTACTCGCATGGTAAATCCGACGACTATGGGTTTAATGTAGTCGAAGGCGGCGTGCATATCCATGATCTGCAGGCGACTGTTCTCCATTTGCTGGGTATCGATCACCGGAAACTCACATACTTGTTCCAGGGGCGGCAGTTCCGGTTGACGGATGTCTCCGGAGACGTGGTGAAAGAAGTCCTGGCGTGACGCCAAACGTTAACGCCTCCTAAAGTAAAGAGCGGCCTCCGGCTTTGTGTCCAGCAGAATCGATACAACGTCAGTGCGCTCCTGCTCGGGAATATGACCGGATACTACGCGATCTGTGAGGGCATCATGCAGCCTTTCGTAGACTTTGCGGCGCGCCGGATCTGGAAGATGGTCAAACGCGGGACTGTAGATCGTGTAGCTCAACCGGTATCGAAAAATCCTGGTATGCAGATTGAAGTCCCGTAGAGAACGGCCCAGGCGATCATGCGGGCCTTGTTGCGGAAACGTTTTTGAGAACGTAGATACGCCCACGACGGGCGCGGCCAGGGGCGGTTCGTCCACGAACAAAAGGTAACGCGTTAAATCATTGACAGCGGCAGCTACTTCCAATTCAGGCGCTCCCATCCGCG
>DATHIZ010000524.1:0-7916 GCA_035316385.1 Bryobacteraceae bacterium
CAGATTGTGGGGGTTGTGTACAGGTCCGAAGTGAGGGTTATTAGAGGTTACGCCATAGGCCAACTCGTGAAGATTTGTCTTTCCAACAATCACCGCGCCGGCCGCCTCAAGCTTTTCGACCACGGCTGAATCGAACGACGAGACGAGATCTTCAAACAGTTTCGAGCCGGCCGTGGTCCGGACTCCCTTCATGTGGAACAGATCCTTCACCGCGACCGGAACTCCATGCAAAGGGCCGCGGTATTTGCCCTGCGCGAATTCCGAATCTAGCTCTTTCGCCCGCGCGCGGGCGGGCCCGTCGAGGACAGTGATAAAGGCGTTGAGATCCCCGTCCTTTTCGGAAATGGCCGCCAATGTCTGGTCGACAAGCCCGGCGCTGGTCAATGCGCCGGCTTTCAATTGCTTCGCCGCTTCAAGGATTGTCACTTAGGCTCCGGCGAGGCTTCGAAGATCAGAGCCGAATCGGTATCTGGAGGAAACGACGCGGCAAGCTTCCGGAATGCGTCCTCCAGTCCTTGTAACGGATCAGTGATACGGTCCAGATCGGATTCCGGGATGCCGAGTCCGTACGCCCCGGAGAGAGCTTTCCAATTCTTCATAAATGCTATTTTAGCTTCGGTCCGAAATTCAAGGCTTCGACTTGCCGATTTCCTTGATCCGGATATTGCGGAACATGACGATGCTGGACATATCGTGCAGTTGTAGTCCGATGGGGCCGACCTTACTGCGCTTGGGGTCACCGGGATGCTGCATGATGAGATGGCCGTTCAGCTTCACGCGGATGATGTCGTTTCGGGATTCGATGTCCATAGAATTCCAATCGTTCTCAATCTGGAAGCCGGTTTTCGCCGCCTCGAAGAGATAGAGGCTGCCGGTGGGGTATTGGTCCTTGTAGCCGTTGCTGATCTGAATCTCGTAACCGATGTGGGACGGCGTATTTTTTGGATCCGCCTGGGCGCCGAAGGAATGAATCGCGCGCGTTTGGTCTCTCAGTGAGAGCCCGCTGTTGCCGCCGAGGCGTGTCCACCATTCCAGATGCAGGTCGAATTCGCCGAACTCTTTCCTTGTGTAGAGCCACGATTGATTGGGGTCGGTTTTTGCATTCTTCGCAAGGTCGCGCTGGCCAACCAGAGTGCCGTCTTTCATCACCGTCCATACGCCGTCGCCCATCACCTCCCAACCGTCGAGATTCTTCCTGTTGAACAGGTCCACCGTTTGCGCGGTTGCCGCGCTGGCAAGCAAAAGAAGCAGGGATAGCCGCTGAATGATCATCGCAAGAATGATATGACAAAAAAGAAGCGGCCACAAACCGATGGGTTCGTGGCCGCAGTTTTCAGGAGTTGCGCTTGTTGTGATGCGGTGCGACGCAGGGGTACCAACTCACTGAGCTTTGGCTTACCCGGCCGGATAGGAACTATGTTCGACTCGTCCGGCAACTCGGGAACTTCGTTGCGCATCGTTCCATTGAAATATTCGTCCAAAGGAAATAGCGCATAAGGCTGCAGTTCCCGGAACCGCCTGCCGAGGCGCTGCTGAATGCGATAGACCATATGAAAAAACGGCCCCCGCTCCATGTTCAGCCGATTGCAGCACAGCTTCCAATCGGCACCCAGCAAGAAGTGATACTTGAAAATCCGATATTCTTCATCGGTCAGGGAACGCTTGCTAATATTGCAGAAATCAGCTACGTATTCTTCCTCTTTGAGCCCGTAGGTCTGTCTTTTATTCGACCTCGGGTTAAATTCCAGAACTGCACTGTTCAATGGTTTGTCTTTCGCAGAACAGAGCCGAAAATGATCGAAGCACAACCGGAATATCGTCCGGAACACGCAATTGCAAGGGGCCGACTCCTGTCCTCGGCCGGCACGCAGTCCCATTCCATGGCACTGAGTACATTGATTCATGGCTAACGCCAAAGTTTCTGATCTAGTCCACTCCATGACTATTTTTTCCTTTTGGCTCTCTGCTCAGGCACTATCAGGCAGGAACCTTACATCTTGTATGAATGCTAACTCGGTATGTCAAATTGTCAATACATCAGTGTATTTTTTTCACTGTTTCGGGAACAGCGGAACGGTAATTTCAGCAAGTTATTGAAAATACAAGACATTACAACTTTTACAAAACAGGCACCTAAGCCGTTCATTACGTGTAAAATCTACTAGACGACGCGTTGTGGGGTTGGCCTATAGCAGGCTGAAATAGGGTAACTAGCGTATGCGCTTTGACGATTTTCAAAAGATGTTGGTAACCAGCCTAAGGGGGCGGGTTCGGAACGGAGAGTTCACGGAGCGTGGCTTGGCAAAGGCTGTGGGGATTTCCCAACCGCATGTTCACAACATTCTGAAAGGAGTGAGAATACTGTCACCCGACATCGGCGATCAGATTCTCCAGAAGCTGAATCTGTCTCTATTCGACCTCTTGGATCCGGACCATGCCGCCCGGGTATTGAACTTCAGCGCCTCACCTGGAAACCAGGACTCCTGGGTCCGGGTCCTGGACGGACGGATTGGGCCGCATCACCCTTGGCCTACCCAGGCCAGTTCCTCGGAGCGTTTTCCTATTTCCTACTCTAAGCTGGCAGGAATGGTACACCCGGTTGTCGTGCGAACGGCGCGCGACCAGACAATGGAACCGCTATTTGCGGCGGGTGACATTGCGTTGCTCGATCAGGCTCCGGCGGCCAGAACCGAAATTCATCCGGATTCTTTGTACGTGCTGAAGCGGGGAGATTATGGATTAATCCGGCGGCTGCGGCTAGTGGCCAATTCCCTCTATATTGTCGCGGAGACTCAGCTTTATAAACCGGCGGAGTGGGAGCGGATCTCAATTGTGAATTTGGACATTACGCACATTGTCCGGGCACGGGTCACTTTCCTGGCGCCGGAGCTGGAATGGAAGAGCTAGCCTTGGATTTTCCGGCTACCACTTCGTTGTATACCGCAAGCACTTCCGTGGCAGTCCGTCGCCAACTGAACCGCTTTACCTGCTCGAAGCCACTGCGAATTAGCTGGGCGCGGAGATCATCGTCCAGAAGTACTTCGCGAATCCCGCGCGCGATATCGAATACGTTTTCCGGATTGATGATCATAGCCGCTTCGGCCACGGCCTCCGAGAGAGAACTGGCGTTTGAGGCGACTACCGGAGTTCCCGAGGCCATCGCCTCCAGCGGTGGCAGGCCGAAGCCTTCGTACAGAGATGGAAATATGAAAACACTCGCAGTTGTGTAGAACACCTTCAATGTATCGAACGGAACGAACCCAAGGAACCGCACGCAGTGCTCCATGCGAGTCTGAATCACGGTACGGCGGACTTCGGGGTGGCGCGATATCTCGTCTCCGATGATGATGAGGCGCAGATCCTTGTAAACGGGATGTTGCTCGAGTTCGGCCCGAAGGACAGCGAACGCCTCTACCAGCCGGGGTATGTTCTTGTGCGGCCGAATTCTGCCGGAATAGAGAAGGAACGGATAGTCGATCTGATAGCGCTCCAGCAGCCGCTTCTTTTCCGTCTCCCAGACGTCGGGGCCGGCAGCCCTGGCAGTGGCAGGCGGATGATGATCGAGAAATTTGGGGTCCGGCGCGCTGTAAACCTGGCGGATGCGGCCGCTGGGAATACCGAGCATGTGCTCCACATCACGGCGGGTGGCTTCCGACACGGCGATCACCCGATCGGCACGCATCAGACCGCGGCGGAACCCGTATAGCCGTAGATTCTCGCGCATACCCGAACCTTCTCCGAAGAGAAGACTGCTCAAGTCGTGAATGGTGACCACGTACGGCGTGGGCATCAGAAATGGTATCTGGTTCAGGGGCATATGAACCAGATCGGGGGCGACTTTCCGGAGAAACAGGGGAAATAGAATGTGGTCGAGGCGTTCGGAATCCTGATGAGTATACACAACAGGTTCAAAATTGGCGCCTAGCCCGGACAGTTCGTTAGCCTCGTTCGGCAGAACCGGGAGCAAATAGTGGTTTTCGGAATCCACTGAGCTAAGAGCAATCAGCAGATTCCGGATGTATGTGCCCACACCGAAGTCTTTGATATGCCGGACATCGAGAACGATGCGCAACGGCATAGGAGGCGAGTCCTACGCGCCAACTGTGCTGAACTTCCAGCTATAGAGCGGGAACTTGTCTGTCAGCGCCTTGACTCTGCGCTGCACTGCGGCGAGATTGTCATCGGAAGCGGGTTCGCGGAGCACTTGTGCGATGCAGGCGGCTACTTCGGACATTTCAGACTCGCCGAATCCGCGCGTGGTGACGGCGGGACTGCCAAGTCGTACGCCGCTCGGGTTCAGCGGAGGATTCACGTCGAACGGGATGCCGTTCTTGTTAACCGTGATGTGAGCCTTGTCGAGAGACGATTCAGCCTCTTTGCCGCGCACACCCTTGGCGAAAACATCTACCAGAACGAGGTGAGAGTCGGTGCCGCCGGAAATCACGCGGAACCCTTCTGCCGCCAGGCCCGTGGCCATGGCCTGCGCGTTGAGGACTACCTGCTTCTGATAGGCCACAAATTCGGGCGTCATGGCTTCGAGGAAGCAGACGGCCTTTGCAGCAATGATGTGGACCAGCGGACCACCCTGCATGCCTGGAAATACGGTCTTATCGATGGCCGGGCCGAACTTCTCGCGGGCTAGAATCATGCCGGAACGCGGACCGCGCAGCGTCTTGTGCGTTGTGGAGGTGACGATGTCTGCATGCTCGCACGGATTCGGATAGACACCCGCCGCCACCAGTCCCGAGAAATGGGCCATATCCACCAGCAGCAACGCGCCGACGGAATCGGCAATCTCCCGGAAGCGCTTGAAATCGATGATTCGCGGGTAAGCGCTTGCGCCGGCGATGATCATCTTTGGCTTGGTCTCTTCCGCCAGCCGGGCGACCTCGTCGTAATCGATACGCTCGTCTTCCTTGCGCACGCCGTAGGCAACTACTTTGTAGGTCTTGCCGGAGAAGTTCAGCGGGTGGCCGTGCGTCAGGTGCCCGCCGTGCGCCAGATTCATTCCGAGAATCGTGTCACCGGGCGTGAGTACGGAGGCGTAGGCGGCCTGGTTTGCTTGCGAGCCGGAGTGCGGCTGTACGTTCACATACTCGGCGCCGAACAGCTTCCTGGCGCGCTCGCGGGCGAGGTTCTCAACAATATCGGCGTATTCGCATCCGCCGTAATAGCGCTTGCCCGGGTAGCCTTCCGCGTACTTGTTTGTGAAGACGCTGCCGGCCGCTTCGAGGATCGCCTCCGAGGTAAAGTTCTCGCTGGCGATCAGTTCCAGGCGGGAATCCTGCCGTTCCAGTTCGTGGCGGATCGCGTCGTAGACCTGCGGGTCGGCTTCGGCGAGGGTTCTCGCCATTCTCTGTTGTTCGTTCATCATTTACCGATCTTTTCCTCTTGTTGGGCCGAGCGATCAAGCTCGGCTAACTTGGCGATGCGGCGCACGTGACGCACGCCGCCGCTGAAATTCGTGTTCAGAAAAATGCCGACCAGCTGTCTGGCCTCCTCCGGGCTGGTGAACCGGGCGCCCAGAGTCAGTATATTCGCATCGTTGTGTTCGCGGGTGACGCGGACTTCGTCGGCATTGGTTCCCAGGGCCGCGCGAATGCCTGGTATTTTGTTTGCAGCCATCGACATTCCGACGCCACTGCTACAAACAAGAATGCCTCGCTCTGTGCCTCCGTCGGCAACACTGCGGCCGACTGCGACTGCGTAGTCGGGATAGTCTGTCGATTCCTCGCTCCCGGTGCCGAAATCGGTGACTTCATACCCCTTCGTACGCAATTCGTCGCGAAGAATCTGCTTCAAAGCGAACCCTGCGTGATCTGCGGCGATAGCGATTTTCATGGGGATTCCTTGCAATTCTACCATGCTACAATTGAGCCTTCATCGTTAAACCCCTTCGAGAATACTAATGCTTTGGAGCAAATTGTTTATCCCCACTCTGCGTGAGAACCCCGCAGAGGCAGAGGTAGTCAGCCATCAACTGTTATTGCGCGGAGGTTACATACGGCAGCTTTCGGCAGGCATTTATAGTTACCTGTATTTGGCGCAACGGTCGCTGCTGAAGATCGAAGCCATTGTGCGTGAAGAAATGGACGCCATCGGCGGCCAGGAGATGCTGTTGCCGGCGCTAAATCCAGCGGAGATCTGGCAGGAATCCGGCCGCTGGGACGTGATGGGCGACAACATGTTCCGGCTGAAGGACCGCTGGGGCCGGGACCTCTGCCTCGGCATGACGCACGAAGAAGTCATGACATCAATTGCGCGCGGCGAGATGCGCAGCTATAAGCAACTGCCGCAGATCTGGTATCAGATTCAGACGAAGTTCCGCGATGAACCGCGGCCGAAATCGGGCCTGCTGCGCGTGCGGCAGTTCATCATGAAGGATTCGTATTCGTTCGACATGGACGCGGCCGGTCTGGATGCGGCCTATGAGAAACACTACGGCGCCTACCGGCGGATTTTCGACCGCTGCGGCTTGAAGTACATGGTGGTAGAAGCGCATTCCGGCGCAATGGGCGGAAGCCAGTCCCATGAGTTCATGGTGGCGTCCGATGCGGGTGAAGATTTTGTGGTGAACTGCCCGGCTACTGGATACGCGGCGAATCTGGAGAAAGCAGTTTCGCGTCCGGTGCCGGTGGCGCTGCCCGATCCGGAAGGCGATTTGAGCCCCGAAGAATTTCATACGCCGGAGCGAAAGACCATCGCTGAGGTAGCGGAGTTCACCGGCCTGCCGGAGACATCGCAGATGAAGAGTCTGGTGATGGCGGCGGACGGCAAACTGGTGCTGGCGCTGCTGCGCGGCGATCATTTGCTGAGCGAGACGAAATTTGCATCGGCAGTTGGCGCCGTGGACGTGCGGCCTGCTCATCCCGAAGAGATTCGCAATGCTTTCGGCGCCGACCCGGGTTCGCTTGGGCCCGTGGGTGTGAAGAAGATGCAGGTTCTCGCGGACCTTTCTTTGCAGGGCCGGCGCAACATGATCGCGGGCGCGAACAAGGACGATTATCACTTGCGCAACGTAACGCCGGGAGAAGATTTCCAGGCGGAGTTCTTCGATCTGCGGCAGGTGGCAGCCGGCGAGACCAGCTTCGATACGGGCGATCCTCTGGAGTTAGTGAAGACGGTGGAGATCGGCCATATCTTCAAACTCGGCTACAAGTATTCCGACTCTATGGGCCTTCGCGTCCTGGACGAATCCGGCAAAGAAGTGACGGTCATCATGGGATCGTACGGTATCGGCATCGAGCGGATTCTGTGCGCGGCCATTGAGCTGTTCCACGATAAAGATGGCATGGCGCTGCCTGCCTCGATTGCGCCGTTCCATTTGGTAGTAACGCCGGTGGACGGTAAGAACGCAGAGCAGAAAGAAGCGGCGGCGAAGTTGTACAAGGACGCCAAAGCAGCCGGCCTGGATGCACTGTTCGACGACCGCGATGAACGCGCCGGTGTGAAGTTCAAGGATGCGGACCTGATTGGTATTCCGTACCGCATCACTCTCGGCAAGAAGCTGCCGCAGGGCATCGTAGAAGTGGTGGAACGGCGAACCAAACAGTCGTTTGATGTGCCGGTAGGTGAGGCGGTGGAGTTCGTGCGCGGCCGCGTTCATGGCAACTGATTGGGCAAAAATCCGCTGTGAGTTTCCGGCGCTCCAAAACTGGACCTTCCTCAATACGGCTACGTTCGGCCAACTGCCGCGGTGCGGGACCGAGGCCGTGCGCCGGCATTTCGAGCATCGCGATGAGCTTGCGTGCGCGGACTTTCTCCATTGGTTCGACGATATGGATCACATCCGCGGGTTGGTCGCACGATTGGTCCACTGCAACGCGGAAGACATCGCCTTCGTTCCCAACGCGTCCACCGGGCTTGCGATCCTGATCAACGGCGTGGCCTGGCGCGCGGGTGACCGGATTGTCGCG
>DATHIZ010000525.1:0-21990 GCA_035316385.1 Bryobacteraceae bacterium
TTTCAAAAACGCTCTTCTCGGTGGGAGCGTTCTCGGTCGGTAGCAGTGCGGATAACTGCTCAAACAGCTTGCGTTCCTCGCGCGTCAGTTTTTTGGGCACCTGCACGTCGAGATGGACGTAGAGATCTCCGCGCGCGCGGCTATTCAACAGCGGTACGCCCAGGTTCCGAATCCGGAACTGCGCGCCTGGCTGTGTACCTTCCGGCACCACAATCTGCTGCAGGCCGTCGAAGGTATCAATTTCGATCTCCGCGCCTAAGACAGCTTGGGCGACGTTGATGGGCAGAATGCAGTGCAGGTCGTTTTCGCGGCGCTCAAAGATGGCATGCTCTAGCACCTTAATGACCACATACAAATCGCCCGGCTGGCTGCCGGCCGGCCCAGGATTGCCCTCTCCCGAAAGACGGAGACGCGTGCCGTTGTCCACGCCGGCTGGAATGTTGACCTTCAGCTTCTTTTCGACCTTAGTGGACCCCTCGCCTTTGCATTGAGCGCAGGCTTGACGGATCAGCTTTCCGCGTCCGCCGCAACTCGGGCATGTTTTGCGAATCGAGAGGAAGCTTTGCTGGAAGAGCACCTCGCCCCGCCCGTTGCAAACCGTACAGGTGATCAAACCGCCATTTGGCTCACCGCCCGTACCGTGGCATTTGGTGCAAGTGTCCCTACGCGGAATTAGCAGGTCCGCCGAAAGGCCCTTCATGGAATCAGCGAAGCTGATTTCCAGGTCATAGCGAATGTCTTCGCCGCGCTGAGTCCGGGAACGCCGGCCGCCGCCGCGCTGGCCGAACATATCGCCCAAGCCAAAAAGATCGCCCAGGATGTCGCCGAAGTCGGAAAAAGCGCTCTCATCGAAACCTGCCTGCCCACCGGAGCCATTTACGCCCTGGTGGCCAAAGCGGTCGAAAGCCGCCCGCTTTTGCGGGTCGCTCAGAACCGAATAAGCTTCGGCGGCTTCCCTAAATTTTTCTTCGGCTTCCCGGTCATCCGGATTCCGGTCCGGATGGTACTGCAATGCAAGCTTGCGGTAAGACGTCTTGAGCGCCGTCTCGTCACAATCGCGAGACACGCTTAGCACTTCATAATAATCGCGTTTGGCGACACTCATCTTACGTAAACAGACCCCTTCCAGGTAGATTTACTGGTTTACTGCTACCTTCACCATGGCCGGGCGTAACAATCGTCCCTTAAAATAATAACCGCGCTGATATTCTTCCAGGATAGTCTGGTCGGGGTGGTCTTTTGTATCGACCATCTCCACAGCGTGGTGTATATGCGGGTTGAATAAAGGTGAATCGGCCGTAATCGATTCCAGGCCCAGTTTTTTCAGCGCGTCGTAAAGCCGCTGATAGATCAACTCCATGCCTTTTACGACCTCTTTATCGGCCGAATCTACCTTTAGCGCTCTCTCGAAGTCATCCAACACCGGCAGCAGCGATTTGACGGTGTCCATGGCCGCAAACTCCAGTAGCTCACCGCGTTCGCGCTCATTGCGCCGCCGGTAGTTCTCGAATTCCGCTTGCCGCCGCTGTAGAAGATCCTGTATTTCCGCTTTTTCCCGTATCAGGCGGTCGCGTTCGACGGTATTCTCCGGCGGAGGGATATGAATCTCGCGTTGATCTACCGGTTCCGCCGCGCGTGATTGGCCGTCCTCGGTCACAACAGCATTATTATCGTTTTCAGCTTGCATTTGGATACACCATTAGGAATCGAGTGGTCACGCGATTCTCAAAAATTTAGCGTAGCAGAAGTGTAGCCGTTTTTGAAACCACCCAGGAGTTGATAGTCGCCAGGTCCTTTGTTTCTATAGCGATACTACCAGGCGACCGAACCGGGCGTCCGGTCGATTTACCGGCGTGCGCCAGCTGCTTGCTTGGGCGTGTCAATCGGCGTAGGCGGCAGAGCGGGAGCTTCGGGCTCGGTTGCCTTCTGTAAGCCGAGCACCTTACGCAGTTCCGCATCCACTTTGGCGCGCAGGTCGGGATTGTCCTTCATGAACTGGCGGACGTTTTCGCGGCCTTGTCCGATGCGCTCGCCTTTATAACTGAACCACGAACCGCTCTTTTCAATGGTATTGTGCGTGACGCCCATATCGAGCAGGTCGCCCTCGCGCGAAACGCCTTCGCCGTAAATAATGTCGAACTCGGCTTCGCGGAAGGGCGAGGCGACTTTGTTCTTCACCACTTTGATTTTAGTACGGTTACCGGTCACCACGTCGCCGTCCTTGATGGCAGCAATCCGGCGAATATCCAGGCGTACCGATGAATAGAACTTCAATGCCCGGCCACCGGTGGTGGTTTCGGGGCTGCCGAACATTACGCCAATTTTTTCGCGAATCTGATTGATGAAAATGAGACAGGTATTGGACTTAGAGACGATACCGGTGAGTTTGCGCATGGCCTGCGACATGAGGCGGGCCTGGGCGCCCATGTGCGAATCGCCCATTTCGCCGTCCAACTCGGCTTTTGGAACCAGTGCCGCCACGGAATCGACCACCAGGACGTCAATGGAGCCGGAGGTGACCAGCGCGGCTGTAATCTCCAGCGCCTGTTCCGCGAAATCCGGTTGGGAAACGAGCAGATTGTCGGTATCCACGCCCAGCTTCTTGGCATAGATCGGATCCAGCGCGTGCTCGACATCAATGAAGGCCGCCATGCCGCCCATCTTTTGCGCTTCGGCAATCACCTGCAGCGCAATCGTGGTTTTACCCGACGATTCCGGGCCGAAAATCTCGCAGATACGCCCGCGCGGAAGACCGCCCACGCCTAAGGCATAATCCACCGAGATGGACCCGGTCGGGATGGCTGCGACCGGAACGATGGCCTCTTTCGCTCCGAGACGCAAGATGGATCCTTTGCCGAATTGCTTCTCGATTTGACCCAGCGTAAGGGTCAACGTACGGATGCGTTCTTTGTCGTCCATGGGAATCCTTTCGGGAAAATTATCTCGGCGGGGGAGTCAACTTTAAGTATACCGTCAAACAGGAACGTGCCAACTTGTTTAATGGTGTTCCGGCTCAGACGGAGGCGCGGCGGGCGTAATAACCCTTGCGGGCGCGCACTTCCAACTCCTTGCGGTTCTTGATTTTGATCTGCACCTTGTGGTATTGACCGTCGTTGTTGAGGGGTTCCGGGCGGTAAAACAGATTATATTGATGGCGCAGTTCGTTGGCGATATTTTCGAAGGATTGATTTAGATCCTTCGCTTCGAAGGGGAAAAAAGAAGCGCCGCCGGTCTGGTCGGCAAAGTAACGCATCACTTTATCTCCGTCTGTCTCGATGTGGCTGATATTTGTGGAAATCGAGTAGATCACAGTGTCGGCGCGTTGAGCCATCTCGAGCGCCTGCTCGCGGCTGTAGCGGCTTTCGTTATCCTCGCCATCGCTCAGCATAACCATGGCGCGCCGGAATTTATACATCGGCTGGTCGAGCATCAGGCGTTCTTTGCAAGCGAAGTAAATGGCATCATATAGAGCGGTGCCGCCGCCGGGACGCAAGCCGCGAACGGCATTTTCGAGAATGCGCCTGTCGTTGGTCAGGTCGGCCGCCAGCTCCGCTGCTGTATCAAAGCTGACGACAATGGCCTTGTCCTGCGGCCGCATAACGCCGTTGATGAAATTGCTGGCCGCCTCTTGTTGAAAGCGGAAGCGATCGCGAATGCTGTTGCTGGTGTCGATCAGAATCGCAAGGCGCAGCGGCAGATCGCTTTCGGAAGTGAACTCCAAGATGGCCTGCGGCTTCTTGTTTTCGCTCACCGTGAAGTCGCTCTTTTGCAAATCTGTGACGAAGCGGCCATGCTTATCCGTTACGGTGAACAACATATTGACGCGCGTCACCTCGGAGCGGATAATGCCCGGATCGGGCGGCTCGTTTTGAGACGCGCTTTGACTTTGGGCGAGAGATGTGGTCACGGCGCCGGCCAAGGCCAGAGCCGCTAAAGAAAGGCCTACAGAGAGAACAGCGGACTTCATCGGGATGCTTTCATACTATACGGATTTGCTACGCGCTGCGCAGGCAGGCGAGCACTCCTTCGAGCTCGGGGGCGAGCGGAGTTTCCACTTGGATCCAATCTCCCGTCGAGGGCGATCGAAAGCCGATCCGGTGGGCATGTAGAAAGAAACGGTCCAGAACCGGCAATCCGGCCACCGCGCCCGGAGCGCCATACAGCTTGTCGCCGAAAACAGGGTGGCCGATGCCGGCCAAATGCACGCGAATCTGATGCGTCCTCCCGGTACCTATCCGAACCTCCAAATAACTCAACTTGTCGAACTGCTCCAAGACGCGGTACTCGGTCAACGCGTTGCGTCCAGAAGCGATTTTCGTGGTCATGCGAGTACGCCGGACCCGATCGCGTGAAATCGGAGCCGTGAGGCGGCCCTCTTCTTTTCCCATCTTGCCGTGGCACAACGTCAGGTAGACTTTTTCCACTTCGCGATCCAGAAACTGGGCGGCAAGGGATTGATGCGCGCTATCGGTACGGGCCACCACCAGGAGGCCGCTGGTGTCGCGGTCGATACGATGCACGATGCCCGGACGGACGTCGCCATTCACTCCCGACAGCGTTCCAAAGTGATGCAGCAGGGCGTTGACCAGGGTTCCGTGGCTGTGCCCCGCGCCCGCATGCACCACCATGCCGGCCGCCTTATCTACGACCACCACATCCGCGTCTTCATACAGGATCTTGAGCGGTAGGTCTTCCGGCCCGGCTTTGAGCGGGGCCAGCGCGAGAGGCGCCACGGCAATGCTCTCGCCGCCGCGCAGGAGTTGCGACGAACGCGCCGCTGCTCCATCCACTTGGACGCGGTCTTTTTTGATCCAGGATTGCAGGCGGGAGCGGCTGAACTCGGTTAGCCGTTCCGTCAGAAATGCATCCAGGCGTTTTCCCACATCGCCTGATTCAACAGTCAATATCACCTATACCCAGTGTCACCTAGTCTGTATCTCCCGGAGATTCGGGATGCCCTTTTCCGTAGCGCAGTTCTCCGGCTTCGACGGCGAAGGGCAGACGATTCTCCGCCGGCGGCAGCGGGCACGTGGCATACGGCGTAAACGTGCACGGCGGATTGTATGCGCGATTGAAATCCAGATGCACGACGCCGCTTTCCTCGGGCAGCGGCACGTTCAGCATCCGGCCGGCCTGATAAGTATGGCTTTTATTGGTTGTGTCTTTGAAGAGAAAGTACAATGTCTTGCCGCTGGCTGTGTCTTCATAGAGTGCGCGCAGATGATACGGCTTATCCTTCACCGTGAACTCCACCATGCCTGGACTCTCTTCGGTGTCGGTTTGCCCCAGAATGTTGAGCATCGGGATCTTTTTCGCGTCGGGAACAAACTTGGCTTCAAAGTTCATCGCCTCGTTGATTGGGAAATACTTCATCCCTTTGAAATTCACCAGTACCGGGCTGTAGCTGTCTTTCGCGCGAATGGCGTAGCGGTCGCCGCGTTTGATCAGGAACAGTGAGACGGTCCCAATCTTCGCGGTGGCGGGAGCTTCTTCGTCTGTCGAAAGCGTCTTGCTTGCGCCGGCCGCATCGACAAAAGTAACGGTGCTCCCGTCGAAATGAAACTTTCCCGCCGCGGCCGGCGCAGACTTTTTGGGCAGAACAAAGTCGTTCGAACCTGCGGACCCTATGGTGTTGTCGCCCGGCTTCAACCAGAACAGCCCGACCAGGCTCAGCCAGCCGGTTTCGGAGCGCAGCCCTTCCTCGCGATGCTTCTGCCATGCCCGGATCGAGTCAGCATGTGAAAGCGGATTTTCGCTAACGGCCATCAGTGTTGCAGCCAACATTGCTATGCCTATCGGGAAGCGGTACATGGGTAGAGTGTATCAATTATTCCCTCAGTTCAACAATGGTGGCTCCCGCGCCGCCCTCAGCTTGCGGCGCGGGATAAAAACGTCCGACGTGCGGGTTCGACGCGAGCAGGTCGCTTACGGCTCGTTTCAGGATGCCCATGCCATGGCCATGCACAATGCGCACGCGGTTGATGGAGGCGAGCGCCGCGTTGTCCAGAAATTTATCGACCTGTTCGGTGGCTTCTTCGGCGCGCTGGCCGATGATGTTCAATTCGCGGAACGAAACATCCCAGCGGGGGCCGGTATCCAGGCGCACATTTTTGGGCAGTTTGGCCTGCACGGCCTGCGCGGACACAACTTCCAGCACATCCTCCGGCGGCACCTGCATTTTCAAGAAACCGACTTCCACGTCCACCAGTCCGTTCTTCAGCAGGCGGCGCACGGTAGCAATTTCGCGGACATCTTTCAAGCGCACCTTGGCGCCTTCTTCCAGCACCAGGCGCGGCGTCGCGGCCTGTGCCGTCTCGGGCGGAGGGGCCATCGCTTCGCTGGCTTCTTCCCGGAACTCGCGCTTGGTTTTCGAGATGAGACGCTGCGCCTGCTCGGCGGCTTTGCGCTGCTCGGAGACACCGCTCAGCCGATCCATCAATTCTTGGGCGCGTTGTTCGAACCCGGC
Source organism: Bryobacteraceae bacterium (assembly GCA_035316385.1). Classification (GTDB taxonomy): domain Bacteria; phylum Acidobacteriota; class Terriglobia; order Bryobacterales; family Bryobacteraceae; genus Bog-105. The sequence goes on from DATHIZ010000525.1 coordinate 6,467, forward strand.
TACAAGCGCTTCCGATTTTCGCTGCCATTCGCGCTGGCGTTGTTCTTCGCGCTTGAGGGCCTCTTTTTCCAAGGCGGCCTGCCGTTCGCTCAACTGGCGTGTGGCGGCGTCCATTTCTTTGGCGAGCCGGGCATTTTCGTCTACCTGGCGCTGCAATTCGTTCAGTAGATCTTGAAAATCCACCTGCAGACGCGGCAGCACCTGGCGGGCGTGAGCCAGCAGAGGTTCCGGCAGGGCGAGGCGCGTGGCGATGTCGAGACCGGCCGACTTACCGGGCAACCCCAGACGCAATTCGTAAGTAGGCTCCAGCGTGGCTTCATTGAAACCCATGGAGGCGTTTAGAACGCCCGGCGTCCGGGTACCGTAGAGCTTCAGTGGAAGCAGGTGCGTGGAGGCGAGGCAAAAGGCTCCCGACTTGCGAAACTCGTCGAGTATGGCCACGCCGAGCGCGCCGCCCTCTTCGGGATCGGTAGCCCGGCCGAGTTCATCCAGCAGCACGAGCGAGCCGGGCGTGACTCGTTCGAGCATTTGTTTCACATGCAGCAGGTGCCCGGAAAAGCTGCTCAAGCTTTCGGCAATCGACTGTTGATCTCCGATGTCCGCGAGTACATCGTCGGCCAGTGGGAATTCGGCTTCAGTGCAGGGAACGGGCAGCGCGGCATGCGCCATCAGCGCCAGCAGGCCGGTGGTCTTCATGGTGACCGTTTTGCCGCCGGTGTTGGGACCGCTGATCAGCAGACAGCGGCGGGTTTCATCGAGTTCGAATGAAATGGGAACAATGGCTTTGCGCTGTTTGCGCAAGACCGTTTCGAGCAGCGGGTGGCGGGCCTCGCGCAGAATCAGCCGGCGCGTTTCGCCGCTAAAGCGCGGTATGACAGCGTTGTAGGCCTGCGCGAAGGCGGCTTTGGCGAAGACACAATCAAACTCGGCTAGCGCTCCGGCCGTAGCGGCGATCTCCGAGGCATGTTCACGCAGGGCTGAAGTGATTTCGGCCAGGATGCGTTCAATCTCGCGCAATTCGTCTTCACGCAGACGGACCAGTTGGTTGTTCAGGCCGATGGTTTCGAGCGGTTCCAGGAAGAGCGTGCGGCCGGTGCCGCTTGAGCCGTGAATGACTCCGTCAACGCGGCCCTTTTGGCCGGCTACGATCGGCACTACGTAACGGTCTTCGCGGATCGTAACGAAATCTTCCTGCAAAGTGCCATCGGCGCGGTGCGCGCGCATGAACTGCTCCAGCGACTGCTGAATGCTTTTTTGCTGCCGGACAATGTCGCGCCGGATGCGGCCCAGCGCAACGCTGGCTTCGTCCGCCAAACTGCCGTCGGGAAGAAATGCCCGGGCGTAATGGCGGGCCACGGTGCGCAGGTCCGCAAGCTGGTGCGCGCGGCGAGCCAGGCGGGGGAAGCGGACGGATACGGCCAGCAGCATTCCACGATATTCGCCGGCGATGGCCAGGTTATGAAACAGGTCTAGAATTTCACGGCCTTCGAGTGCGGCGCCCTCCACTTGCAGCGTGCCCACGGACCCGTCGATGTCGCGCAATTGATCGAAGCGCAGGCGGATCGCCGGCCCGCCCTTAGCTTCTTGCGCTCCGGCTACGTCACGCAAATAGAGGATGGCTTCGCCCGCTTCGGCAAGATCGGCCTCCAGATGCTCTCGATCGCTGCGTGGTTCTAAGGCAAGCAGAAGCGCGCGGCCGGCTGAGCTGCCGGCGTAGGTGGCCAGAAGTTCCTTGAGGTCGTCGAATTGAAGAAGTTCCGTACTGCTGAATGGCATGCCCAATTGCATGGTAGACTGCGCGTCTTCAGGGGCGCATGACATAGGAAAGCGTTGGCGGCCGGTTCCGGCAGGAGTCGATCACTTCGCGTGTGCCTTCCGTCATGGGGAGCTCCGCCAAAGAGGCGATATCGAACCACGCCGCCCGGCTTGAGTCGTCTCCGGCCCGAAGATCGCCGCCCTCGACGATGCAGTGAAAGTCGACCAGTACGTAATGATATTCACAGCGGCCGTCCGCGTGGGGCATGACGCGCTCGAAGACTGTGGCGATGGGGCCGGCCTGCACGCGCAACCCGGTTTCCTCGAAGACTTCGCGAACGATCGCATCTTCCAGGCGCTCTCCGGTTTCGACAAGTCCGCCAGGCAGAGCCCAAAACCCCACCAAAGGCGGTTTGCCGCGTTCCACCAGGAGAACGCGGCTGCCGTCTAGAATAAGCGCGCCGACCCCCACCAACGGGCGGGCCGGAAAACGGCGGCTGCTGTTTTCGCTCACGCCGTTTTTCCCGCGCGCTTGAGGGCTTCTACTACTGGATGGCCGCCAGGACTTCTTCGGCGTGGCCATCGACTTTCACCTTGGGAAAGATCTTCTTGATCACGCCCGCCGGATCGATCACAAAGGTGGTGCGCTCGATGCCCATATATTTCTTGCCGTACATGCTCTTCTCCTGCCACACTCCATAATCTTCCGCTGTCTTGTGCGCGGTATCGGCCAGCAGCGTGAACGGTAGGTCGAATTTGTCCTTGAACTTGGCTTGCGCCTTCGACGCGTCCGGAGAGACACCGACTATTACGGTATTCGCCTTGGAAAATTTCTGGGAAGTATCGCGGAATTCGCATGATTCTTTGGTGCAGCCGGGAGTGTCGGCCCTCGGATAAAAGTATAGGACGACGTTCTTGCCTTTGAGAGAGGAGAGTTCAAAGGGTTGGCCGGAATCGGTATCGAGGGAAATTGCGGGGGCGGGGTCGCCTTCTTTGAGTAGAGACATACGGAGAAGAGATGAGCGCGTGAGGCAAAGTGGTCCAAGGGAGTTAAGAATAAATAGCAATAGATTACTTGACAAGATTACACGCAGATTATATGCTGGTGACAGATCCAACAAGGATGAAAGGAAATTTAGAAATGCCACTGATTAAATACACTCCGTTTCGTGCCGAGGTGGAAGATTTTCCGGTCGGCTTGCGCTTGTTCCAGGATTCGCTCTCGCGCCTCTTCAGTGAGCCGGCATCGCGCCCGTGGTCGCCTGCCGTTGACATCTACGAGACCGAGAACGAGTTGGTCTTGAAGGCGGATATTCCGGAGGTCGATCCGAAGAATGTCGGTATCCAAATCGAAAACGGAACGCTGACCCTCAAAGGCGAGCGTAAATTCGAGGACCAAAAGGCCGGTAACGGCTTCCACCGGGTCGAGCGGTCTTACGGTTCTTTTGTACGCGCCTTCAGTCTTCCGGAAACCGTGGACGGCGAAAAGGTCAAAGCTGACTACAAGAACGGCGTGCTGACCGTGACGATTGCAAAAAAAGAAGTAGCAAAGCCACGCACCATCAACGTTGAAATCAGCAACAACTAATGTTCTGGCGCGGCGCTTCGACGCCGCGCTATTTATATATCCGGATGACCACCGAAGCCGTCCTTTCTGGATACCGGCAGCGCCGCGATGAGTTGCATGCCGGACTGGCGCGGCTCCGGTCGAGTCGAATGGCAGCAAGCGGCTTCTTTGGTTGCGCGACTGTCGCTGCCGTCGTTCTCGCGGTTTTTGCGCTCGCCATGCACAGAGTGGTTCCGCTGGTTTATTCGTTGGCGGTTCTGCCGGTGGCGCTCTACTGCGGGCGCAAGTGCCTGCGCCGCAATTCTGACTTGCGAAAAACACTCCGGCTGGCGCGTTATTACGAGCAAGCGGTTGCCCGCGTAGAAGGCGCTTGGGCTGGGGCCGGCGTGGACGGCGAATTATTCGCGCGTTCGAATCACTTATACGGCCGGGATCTGAACGTATTGGGAGAAGGTTCGCTGTTTGAACTCCTATGTACGTGCAGGACTGAAATTGGCCGTCGCTCGCTCGCGAACTACCTGTTGGATGCGCCGCTTCCCGAAGAGGCAATTGAACGCCAAAAAGCGGTGCAGGAGTTGCATGGCCGCACCGATCTTCGGGAGCAAATAAGCGCGCTCGGGGAGTTCAGCTTCCAGGAATCGACATCGGCGGCGTTTGCGGATTGGATGGAATTGCCGCGGGTTCGGGTTCACTCTCGGCTTCGCGCGATGGCGCTTACGACGTCTGCGCTCTTTGTTCTTCTTCTCATCGGCGCCGGTGGCCTGTTCCCCTGGGCGCATTGGGTCCTCTTGCCGCTATGGGCGGGATCCCTTCTTGCTGTCCACGCAGTGATCGGACTGCTCTACCGTGACCGGGTTCTCGCGTCCCTCCCCCGCACGCGCGCGTTGGGTCTTGAAATCGGCGTACTGCGCGATGGGTTGAAGATTTTGCAAACGCAACAGTTCCAATCGGCGACACTGAGGCGGATCGTCGAATTAGTGAGGGAAGGTAATCCAACACCAAAAATTGGCAGACTCGCACGTCTGATCTATGCGCTAACGGAGCGTGATAGAGACGCCGTTTATGCGATCTCCCGCGCGCTTCTAGTGGGAACGCAAGTATTCCTGACGATTGAAAAATGGAGAGAGCAGCACTCGGCGTCTCTTGCGCAGTGGCTCTCGGCTTGGGGTGAATTCGAAGCTTTACTTGCGCTTGCTGGTTATTCTTACGAGCACCCGGAAAACACATTTCCGCGCCTCCTTGATACCGAAGTGGCTTTCGAAGGACGCGAGTTGGGCCATCCGCTATTGCCCGCCGCCGTTTGCGTGCGAAACGACGTCAGTTTGAACGGCAAAAAGAGATTGTATGTCGTCAGCGGCTCGAATATGGCTGGTAAAAGTACGCTATTGCGTACCATTGGCTTAAATGCGGTGCTGGCCTACGCGGGTGCGCCCGTGCCAGGAAAGAGTTTGAGCTTGTCGCTCTTTTCGGTCTGTGCGTCGCTGTCGGTAGTCGATTCTCTTCTGAATGGCAAATCAAAATTTTTCGCCGAAATGGATCGTCTGCGACAAACCATCGAGGCGGCAATGGAAAGCCGCCCGGCATTGTTTCTGATCGACGAGATTCTGAGCGGGACCAATTCAAGAGACCGAAGGGCGGCGGCTGAAGCAATCGTCCGCACGCTGGTCGAGTGCGGCGCGCTTGGTCTCCTCTCCACTCACGATCTGGCTCTTACGGAACTGCCCGATCTCCCGGGAATGCACGGAACGAATGTCCATATGGGATCGAGAGATGGCTCAGATCCACTGGACTTCGATTTCTTATTGAAGCCTGGCATCACAGCGGAGAGCAGTGCGCTCGAAATCGCGAGGCTCGCGGGCGTGCCGGTTTAGCTACGCGGTAGTCACTCGCGTTTGAAAAAAGAGAAATTTAAGAAAGTCTCTCTTTATCAGCGGCTTGCCCACGATTCCGGCTGGTTGTACAGCACCGCTAAACGTAAACCATCGACGGGTTTGACAAAGCTTTCTACTTTCTCCACGGCCACTTCGGCACTGCCGTGGATCTTCAGCCTGTGGCAGCTTGCTGTACATCGAACACGGAGACGCCGCGTCAACGTGACCGATTATAGATTGCCGCAACTATGTGAACATGAGGCTTGTGGCGAAGACTGTCGCGGCTGTACTTGTTCTATTCATCTCCTGTCTCCGGCCACTGATGGGCTATTCCGTGCTCTCCCATGAGGCGATTGTCGACGCATTGTGGGACGTAAAGCTGAAGGCCCTCCTGCTGGCGCGTTTTCCCAAGGCGACTCCGGAAGATTTGAAGCAGGCCCACGGCTATGCCTATGGAGGCGCCATTATTCAGGATCTTGGCTACTATCCGCATGGAAACACGAAGTTCAGCGATTTGACGCACTATGTCCGAACGGGTGATTTCGTTCTGGCGCTAGTGCAAGGGGCGCGCGGCTTGAATGATTTGGCCTTTGCGCTGGGCGCGTTATCGCACTATGTTTCCGACTCGGACGGGCATCGCTATGGAACCAACATCGCCGAACCGATTCTCTATCCCAAACTGCGGAAGAAATTTGGTGACGTTATTACCTATGAGGAGGAGCCGCTCGCGCACCTGAAAACCGAATTCGGCTTCGACGTCCTGGAGGTGGCGCGCGGCAATTTCGCGCCGCAAGGGTACCACGATTTTATAGGGTTTTACGTAGCCAAGGATCTGGTGGCGCGGAGCTTTCGCGATACCTACGGACTGGAGCTAGCAGATGTATTCGACGACTTCGACCTTGCTGTCGCTTCTTATCGCAGCACGGTGAGCCGAACCATCCCCATGGCGACGCGGGTGGCATGGTCGCTAAAAAAGAACGAGATCCGGAAGCTGCACCCGGGCATGTCGCGAAAAAGGTTTGTATACATTATGAAACGGTCCAGCTACCAGCGGGATTGGGGAAGGCGCTACGACGGGCCGACCCGGTGGGACCGCTTTTTGGCGTTTTTGCTGCGGCTCTTGCCTCAGATCGGCCCTCTGAAAGCGCTCGGATTCAAAGTGCCCACTCCACCCGTGGAACAGCTGTTTATGCGCAGTTTCGAGCGCGCCACGGCTGCGTACTCCCAAAAGCTGGCTGAAGCTGGAAACAACGCCCTGCAGCTAGAGGATCAAAATTACGACGTCGGATTGCCAACTCCGGCAGGCGTTTACCGGCTCAACGACGAAACCCAGGCGTATTGGCTCGATAAGTTGGCTCAGAAGAAATTTGCAACCGTGACCCCCGAAATGAAACGAGAGCTACTGGTGTTCTACCGTGACGTCAATTCTCCGATTCAGGCAAAGCAAAAGACGCCGAAAATATGGCAGACGACCGTAACGGAGCTGCAGGAACTGGAAAACTTGGCCACGCCCTAGTAGGAATTTTTCAGATCAGGCTTGCTTTCCGGCTTGACAATTGACATTTCCGTGTAAACTAAGGATAGGTAATTTATTTGAACTTAACCTCTTCCTACCCAACCGCGCTGTCCAGCGCCGTGCGTTAGTCCGGCATGTATCCACCAAGAAGTCTTCCTCCTCGCCGGCCAAAGATCCGAGAGAACGTAAACGAAGCGATCCGTGCGCGCGAGGTACGTGCAGTATTTCCGGACGGATCGGTAGAAGTGATGCCGACGCCCGCGGCGGTGCGCAAGGCGCAGGACATGGGACTCGACCTCATCCTGATCGCCCCCACGGCGGAACCTCCGGTCGCCAAGGCCATGGACTACGGCCAATGGCGCTATGAACAAAAAAAGAAGCAGCACGAGGCCAAGAAAAAACAGCACGTCATTCAGGTGAAGGAATTGAAGTTCCGCCCGAATACGGATGACCACGATTACGATTTCAAGAAGAACCACGCCATTCGCTTTTTGCAGGAAGGGAACCGTGTGAAGGCGGTCGTGCAGTTCCGCGGCCGTGAAATCGCGCACACCGACCTTGGCAAGAAGCTCTTGTTGAGATTTGCCGGGGACCTGGCAGGCGTGGGGACCATCGAGGGGCAGCCGCGTCTGGAAGGCCGCAACGCCCACGTGCTCATCAGTCCGGTGAAAGTGGTTACCGGGTCGGGCACTCCTCCGAAGCCTAAAGAAAAACCGAAAGAAGCGCTGCCCGGCGGCGCGCCCGTGCAGCCGAATCCCGCTCACTAGCTAATCGGGGCTAATCCGAATAGAAAAGATACTTGCGCCACTGGTCGTCGCTGCGGCCGAGCAAGCGCATGAGGTGGCGGCTGGTATGAAGGCTGAAGGGCCGCGGCGGCCGCAACAGCTTGATTCCGGCCTCCTCTGGAGTGCGGCTGCCCTTTCTGTTGTTACAGGGATGGCAGCAGGCCACCAGATTTTCCCAGGTGGTTTCGCCTGCACGCGAGCGCGGAATCACATGGTCGAGCGTCATCTCTCCCGAAGGCAGAGTGCGATGGCAGTACTGGCACGTGTAGCGGTCGCGCATCAGGATGTTTTTGCGCGAAAGAGCGCGGGTCTGGTGCGGGATGCGGCGGTACTCGAGCAGGCGGATCACAGACGGAACATTTAACGTCCGCCGGGCCGAATGGACGTGTGACGGCGCAATTTCCTCGGCCGAGGCAACCCCCTTCAGGATCAACACCAGCGCACGCCGCGCCGCGCAAATGTTGATCGGTTCATAGCTGGCGTTCAGAACAAGGACCGGACGATGAAGCCGGTCGGAACTAGGCATCGGATAGCTCCCATTTCTCGTCTACTGCGAACTGTTGTCTACGACTACTAACTCGCGCCAGGCCGGGCGGCCAGCGCTTTGCCGGATCGCCGGCTGACGGGTAAAACAAAATTCGGATCGAAACCTCGCCGGTCCACGCGCGCAAGCGTAAGCGCGGAGACATGTGATGCACCGGCGGATTTTAGCGCGGTGGTGGCTGCTCTCAACGTTGCGCCTGTCGTGAAAACGTCGTCAATCAACAGGACGCGGCGGCCGGAGATCTGCTCGGGCTTCACGACACGAAAGGAATCACGAAGATTAGCGCGGCGAGCCGTTTCCGTGAGACTGGCTTGTGGCTCGGTATAGCGGCTGCGCCGCAGATTACGGGATAGCTTCAGACCAAAGCGCTTGGCGACGGGTCCTGCCAACAATTCAGCCTGGTTAAAGCCGCGCTCCCAGTGCTTGCGCCAGTGCATGGGCATGGCGACCACCGCATCAAAGTTCCGGTCGAGCGGAAGCGCCCGGATCAGCAGGCGGCTCAGCGGCTGCGCGAGACTTTCTATTTTGCTGTATTTGAAGAGGTGAATGAGTTGCCGGAGGGATTCCTGATAGCTGCCGTAAGAGTAGACAGAATCGAAATTCGCCTGACTCTCGCGGCAGACCGTACACTCGCCGTGTTCATCCAGCGGATAGGAATCGACAAAAGGGGTCCGGCAGGTTCTGCAGAAATAGTCGGCCTGGAGCGGCTGAGGGAGAGAAAGGCAGGGGGCACAAACAGGAACCCGCGACACGCCCTGAAGGGGCTGACTGCACAGGCGGCACTCATCCGGGAAAAGAAGATTAAAGAAAGACGCAGAAAGGCGATGAATTGCGGCTAATTGCTTGGTCGGCGCTGGACCGGCGTTTACTATGACGGTGCGAGTCGAAAGACTTGGGAAAGCACACCCCCACCAAATCGTAAGTATACAACACGGTAGTCTAGCCGGGAATTTCGGTGTTAAAGTTAGCTTCAGATTTGGTCGATTGAATAATTTAAGGCGGAATGCACGTTGTGCCGTCGCGGCGGTAGCCCCCCGCTTGTTACATATGGATTCTTTGCGCTTTCTACTCGTTCATACCGATGCCTCGAAATCCGAGCGGATTTCGGCGATTTTAGAGGGGGCGCATCATACTGTTCTGCCTACGCCTTCTCTGGACGAAGCCAGTGAAGCGCTCTGTTTAGAGAGATTTGACGCGATTCTACTAGGATCGCCCTTCGCCTCCGGCACCGTGGCGCAGTTCAAAGCCAAATTGCGGCAAGTGGAGCAAAGCCAGCGTTCGTCTGCACGCATTCCGATTTTGTCTGCCTTAAGGGGGCCGACAGTAGAGAGCTCTGCGTCTAATGAGGATCCCTGCGACGGGTACTTCGAAGACCCGTTGGATTTGACCGCCCTGACGGAGGCGATTAGCCGGTTGGCCCGGGTGCTTGAGATCTCGGCGGAGCAGAAGGCTGGACACGAAAGCAGCATGTTGCCGGTTCTTGCGCCTGAGGAGCTCGAAGAGCAGGTCGGCGGCGACCGTGAATTGATGGTCGAAATCATCGACCTTTTTCTGGAAGAGTGCAACCACCAGGTGCGCGAAATGCGAGAGTCTTTGCAGGCTTCTGACTGGGAGTCGATGGCAAGGGTTGCGCACACGATTAAAGGTTCTCTGGGAAGTCTTCACGCTCTCCGCGCCAGGTCACGGGCACAGGAATTAGAAGTCGCGGCGCGCGAGCGCCAGCCTGAATCGTGCGCCCAGTCGTTTGCCGCTTTGGAGCAGGATTTGGAAGAACTCGAGCCGGAGCTGCTGGCTTTGCGCGCCCTATCAGTTTAAATTTCAGACTCGCGCCCGGGATAGTGGGTCCGTCCCAGCCTCTTTGCGCGGTGCCTGTTAAACTGAAGGTCGCTCGCTTGCCTTCTCCGTTCCTATGAGTTCTCCCCAGGTGCTTGAAATCGTTTGCGCCCACAGCCCGGATTCCGATGATGCGTTCATGTTCTACGCGATGGCGACCAAGAAGGTGCGTTCACGAACGCTGAACTTCCGTCATGTCCTCGAAGACATCGAATCGCTTAACAGAAAGGCGACAGAAGGGCTATATGAGCTCACCGCCATCTCCTACCATGCTTATCCTTACGTAGCGGATAAGTACGTCCTGCTCTCCAGCGGGTCGAGCGTGGGGGACGGGTATGGACCCCTAGTGGTCAGTCATAAGCCGCTGTCTAGCGCCGATTTGAAGGGCAAGAAAATCGCCATTCCCGGCGCCATGACGACCGCCTTCCTGTCTTTGAAACTGTTCGAGCCGGATTTCGAACCCGTGGTGGTTCCATTCGATAAAATTCTGGCGGCGGTGAAAGATCATGAAGTCGATGCGGGTTTGATTATTCACGAAGGCCAACTTACCTACGGGCATGGCGGTCTGCACAATGTTCTCGATTTGGGGAAGTGGTTCAAAGCAAAATACGACCTGCCGCTGCCGCTTGGCGCGAACGCGCTGAGGCGCGATTTGAGCGCGGAGGTGCAGGCCGAATGCTCTCGCGTGATGCGGGAAAGCATTCAGCACGCACTGGATCACCGTGAGGAAGCGCTCAACTACGCAATGCAGTTCGCGCGGGATCTGGATACACGCCTGGCGGATCAGTTCGTCGGCATGTATGTGAATCACTACACCGTGGATGGTGGAGACCTGATTCCGCGCGCCGCCCAGAAGCTCTTGGATTTGGGGTTCGAGGCCGGTCTTATCCCGCATAAAACAATAGTTGAAGTTGTTCGCTAGGCCAGTTAGAGTTCATATCATGCGTGTGCGTTCAGTCAGGATTGGGGCCTGGGGCCTGCTGCTTGGTTTGTCGATCGGATCCATACCCGTTATTGGGGCTGGTCAAAGCGCGGACGGTTACACCATGAAACAACGGATTTCGCGCATCCGTAGCTTGGCCCGGCAGAATGATGCCACGGCCATCCCGGCTTTGACGCCGAGCCTGAGTGATCCGGATCAGCAAGTCCGGCTCGAAGCGGTAAAGGCGATCGTGAAGATTGGCGGCGAGCCAAGTCTCGATCCGCTGGTGCAAGCCACCCGCGACAGGGATCCGGAGATCCGGATACGCGCCACCGATGGAATCGTGAATCAGTACGTGCCGGGATATGTGGTGAACAGCGGCCTCGGAGGAACCTTCAGCCGGGGCGCGCGTCAGGTGAAAGGCTTCTTTGCGTCGCGCAACGACCAGGTAGTGGATCCGGATGTGAAGATTCGCCCGGATGTGTCGCGCGCGCTGGCGGATGAAATCGGCGACGGCGCCAGCATGGACGCGCGCACGAACGCGGCTTTGGCGGCCGGCATTTTGCGCAGCCGGGAAGCGATCCCGGCTTTGTTGCAGGGGTTGCACACGATAAACAGCGACATGATCTTCGAGTGTCTGGTGGCGCTGCAGAAGATTCAAGACCAGTCGGCCGGTCCCGGGGTGAATTTCCTGGCCAGGGATCTGGACGAGCGCGTACAGGAAACGGCACTCGAGACCATTGGCGTGTTGCGTAGCGTAAGCGCTTCTCCGGACGTTCATTACGCGCTGGTGAACGGACGAACTATCAAGATACGCCGGGCCGCGCTCAATGCGCTGGCGATGCTGGCAGTTCCGGCGGATCGCACAACCTTTCAACAGTATGCGGAGAATGGCGATGCCGAGCTGCGGGCGGCGGCGATAGAAGGGCTCGGACGGCTGCGGGAGCCTGCGGACGGCCCCCTTTTACGAGCTGCGTATGACGAAGCCAACGCCGCATGGCAGGTGCATCTGGCGGCCGCATTCGCTCTGACGTCTGAAGGCAAAGTGGACTTGGAGGAGTTTAGCCCCCTGCCCTATCTGGTGGAAAGTTTGAATACAAAGAACCGGGCTTACGTTGCTAACGCCTATCTGGTGGAACTGGCGAAGCGCCAGGATGTGCGTGACGGCCTGGTGAAGTTGCTACCGGGGGGAACGAAAGACCAAAAGGTACAACTTTGTTCGATCTTTGCGACCACCGAGAGTGCCGATGTCCTGCCAGCACTCACCGCCTTGTCTAAAGATATCGATCCCGACGTGGCGTTTGCAGCTTCGAGGGCCGCCCGTATACTGCAAGCCCGCAAAACCTCCTGAGAATACTTTCTCCAGCGGCTTGCGGGCCTGAACAAACAAAGAATGTAAGGTCTTACTTGGCTTTTTTCTGCTTTTGCTGACCAACGCGAACTTTGAATTGTTGCTGCTTGGATTCCATAAAGGACTTGTGATCATGTCGTGTGACAGCATCTTTTAGATAACTGTCCACGTCGGTGTCCTTCGGAAGAATCGCCATCAACGTGAAGCTCTCGTTGCAGGTGGGGCAAAAAGGCCGAAAGCGTTTGATATTCGGGATTGCCATAACAAAGTCAGGATAGCATGTGGCCGTGGGCGGCCACTCCTCCTGCGGCCGGACCGAACGGTATAATCGCATCGTGACATTACACGAAGCTAGGAAAATTATTGCGGCCGCTGAAAAGAAAGCGGAAGAGATTGGCCAACCGATGAACATCGCGGTGGCGGACGCAGGTGGAAATCTGGTTTCGCACGTACGGATGGACGGTGCATGGCTCGGGAGTATCGACATCTCGATTAAGAAAGCCTATACCTCTCGTGCTTTCGACATAGCGACGAAAGATCTGGCGGCGCATTCCCAATCCGGCGGCCAATTTTTTGGGATTCATGCCTCCAACGATGGCAAGATCATGATTTTTGCCGGCGGCATTCCACTCAAGAAAGACGGCAAGGTTGTGGGCGCGATCGGAGTCAGCGGTGGTTCCGGCGAGCAAGACCACGCCGTCGCGGAAGCGGGCGCGGCAGCCTTCTAGGGAACAGGGCGCGAACGAGGTGAATCCCCGCTAACTACCGGTGGACAGTAGGGTTCGCCCGTTCGCCTTTAAGTTTGTCTCGAAGAGCTTGTAAATGCGTTTGTACTCGTCGGTCCAGCTTGCGGCTTCTTTAATCCATGATCTTCCACCGGATATCCACCAGGCGAACTGTGTCGACAAAGTGAACGCCGGTCCCGACAAGGTTCGGGCCGCGTATGATGTTCTCAATTGTCAGGTTGAACTTCTTCTCGAATGCCGCTCCTTCCAAGGGGCTGACCAAGGCGCCGAGCGCTAGCACGAATGCGAGTGAACCACTAAGACTGCTCGAAGCATATGTCGGTGTCACCGTAAACCCGCGACCGATGCCTTCCGTTTGCCGGTGCGCGTGTCCTTCGTCAGAGTAATTGCTTCGGGGACTGTGCGGCTAGAGGATGCCGCCAGTAGCAATAGTGTAGAACACGTCCAGCACCGCTCTGCAATCCTCCACCGGCCGGAGAAATGCTATTCTCTTGCAATCGAATACCTGGGCCGCATTCCGCGCTTGAACCTTATGACGAAAAAAACGCTCCCTCCCCTGCATGTAATTCCCGTTCTGATCGCCATGAGCCTGCTGACGCATCCGGCCCTCCCTCAAACCATGACCTATCCGCAAGCGCGCAAAGCCGATCATTTGGATGACTATCACGGCGTGAAAGTAGCCGATCCGTACCGCTGGCTCGAGGATGACCGTTCGGCGGAGACTACGGCGTGGGTGAAGGCCGAGAACCAGGTGACGGCGGCGTATCTTGAACGAATTCCGTATCGCGGCCAAGTCAAGGAACGGCTCCGCGAACTGTACAACTTCGCTAAATACACGCTTCCTGAGCAACACGGCGAATGGCTCTTCTACCGCAAGAACAGCGGCCTCCAAAACCAAAGCGTCCTGTATGTGCAGAAAGGTTTGACGGGTGAGCCGCGCCTGCTGCTCGATCCCAATGCATTTTCCGCGGACGGCACTTCGCGGCTGCTCAGCGTGTCGATCTCAAAAAACGCCAAGTATCTCGCCTATACCGTTTCAACCGGTGGTTCGGACTGGCAAGAGGGCCATATTCTGGAGATCGCCACGGGCAAGGTTTTGCCCGATCGGCTGCAGTGGTTGAAGGTCAGCGGATTAACATGGGCCGGTGACGGTGTTTTCTATAGCCGCTATCCGACTCCGGAAACCTGACATGAGCTGTCATCGAAAAACGAATTTCAGTCGGTCTATTTCCATAAAGTAGGGACGCCTCAAACCTCCGACGAACTTATCTACGAAGACCGCCAGCATCCGCAGCGCTTCCACACTGTGGATACGACCGAGGATGAACGCTTTGCGATTTTGGATGTGAGAGAACGCGGCCAGGGGAAAGATGGGAACGCTCTGTTTTACCGCGATCTGACGCGCGGCGAGAAGAAGTTCCACCCTATTGTTGCCGAAATTACGGATGAGCAATACCGCGTGATTGGAAATTCCGGAGAGAAGTTTTTCATCCTGACAAACGCGAAGGCTCCCAACTCGCGCGTCGCCGCCTACGATTCAGCAAACAGAACCTGGCAAGATGTCATTCCGGAGAAGCCGGTGACGCTTGAGACTGCGAGCCAAGCGGGCGGAAAGCTTTTTGCCAGTTATCTGGAGGATGTAGCAACGCATTCGTACATGTACAGTCTGGAAGGAAAGCTCGAGAACGAAATCAAGCTGCCGGGAAAGGGCTCGGCCGCGGGCTTCCAAGGCGAGCAGGATTCTAAGCACGTGTTCTATGACTTCACTTCTCTAAATGTTCCGTCCACCATTTACCGCTATGACATAGCCACGAAGCAGAGCAGCGTGTTCCGCTCGCCGGATATTCCCGGCTTCGATTCGGCCCGGTTCGAATCGAAAGAAATTTTCTACGCGAGCAAAGACGGCACGCGCGTACCAATGTTTCTCGTGTACCGGAAGGGCCTGAAGTTAGATGGGACGAATCCAACGCTGCTGTACGCCTATGGCGGATTCAACATCAATACTTCACCTGTATTTTCGCCTCTCCGGACAGCTCTGCTGGAACAGGGATTTGTCTACGCGTCCGCCAATATCCGCGGCGGTGGCGAGTATGGCGAGAAATGGCACCAAGCCGGAATGAAGCTCCACAAGCAAAACGTCTTCGACGATTTTATTGCCGCGGCCGAATGGTTGATCGCGAATAAATATACGAGCCCGGAAAAGCTGGCCGCATTGGGAGGCTCTAACGGCGGGCTGCTGATGGGCGCGGTAATGAACCAGCGGCCGGATTTATTTCGTGCGGTGATCGCGCAAGCGGGCGTCATGGACATGTTGCGTTTCCAGAAGTTCACCATTGGCTGGAATTGGATTGCGGATTATGGAACGAGTGAAAACCCGGATGAATTCAAGGCGCTGCGCGCCTACTCACCGCTACACAACATTCGCGAGGGCGCCAAATACCCGGCCGTTCTGATCACGACCGCGGATCACGATGATCGCGTCATTCCAGGGCACTCCTTTAAGTACGCAGCGGCCCTGCAGGCAGGCGCAAGTCATGCAAATCCGGTGCTGATCCGCATAGACACGAACTCAGGTCACGGCCCGAGCAGCACCACCAAGACGCTTGAACAGACTGCGGATATCTATTCCTTCCT
>DATHIZ010000526.1:0-3196 GCA_035316385.1 Bryobacteraceae bacterium
GATCTGCCCGAAGAATGCATCAAGCCCCAGATAAACGGACGAGTTCGACAGCCGGTACACCAACCAGCTTTGCGCCAAAATCTGCATCCATGTGCCGACGCTCGACAGGCAAGCGCCCATCCACATTACCCGGAAATCGGGGTACTCAAAAGCCTTAAAGACTCTATTGAACAAGCGATGCTCTTTGTAGCATGCTTAACCGTTTTGGCGGCTGGGGAGCGGCTTGTGCCTGGCGATCAAGTGAATTAAGTTTCCGTCAGGGTCAGCAAAGAACACCAGCCGGTTGCCCATCGTTTCAAACGGTTCGCCCGCAAATGTAATGCCCTGTTTCTGTAATTGAGCGTACGCCGCGTCAAAGTCAGTCACCGAAATGGCGATATGCCGCATCCCTGGCGTCTTGATGGCGCTCTCGGGCCGGTCGCCGGCGGCGGGAATGATCTCGATCAGACCGCCGTTAGCCGCCTCGACAAAGTAATTTCCGGCGTACTCAAACACCGTCTCAAATTCGAGATTGGCGGAATACCAATCGGCTAAGCGTTTCGGATCGGGCGAAGCTATGGCGAAGTGCTCAATGCCAGTGAACATGACCGGGATTGTATCAGGCAGACCCCTATGCAGCGGTCTGCGCGCTCAGCCAGGGCTCCAAAACCGGATCGAGGAAATCTTTGATGCGCAGCTCGATTCCCTGGAAGTCAGTCGGCGTGGTCTCCACGCCCACGACGCGCATCCCGGCCGCCCGTCCCGCCTCCACGCCCGTCGGCGAATCTTCGAACACGATGCAATTCCGCGGCTTCACTCCTAGTCTCTTAGCGGCTTCAAGGTAGATATCTGGAAACGGCTTCGGCCGCGCCACTTGCATTCCGTTTACCGCGACCGGAAAGTAGGGACGCAAGCCAAACCGTTCCAGCACAAATTCAATATTCTCCGGCTCGGCGTTCGAACCAATAGCCATGGGCTCACCGCGATGCCGCTCCAAAAACTCGAGCAAGCCGGGAATCTGCGCGTGGCTCAACTCTTTTTCAAGCAGCATGTCGCGAAACAACTGTTCTTTGTCCGCGCCGTGCCGGAACACCACATCCTCGGGCAAATCGGCGTCAATCATGTCACGCACCAGTTCAGAATTGCGCTTCCCGTGCATCCGCCGCTCCAGATCTTCCACTGAAATGCCGAGCCGCTGCAGGTAGCGCTCCCACGCCAGAACATGCATCGGCATGGAGTCGATCAGCACCCCGTCCATATCGAAAATCATCCCTAGCTGCTGCTTCGATTTCACATTCACGCCGAGAGAATAGCATGCGTACTTCCTCGAGCACGCATTTACTTTTTCTGCTCTTCGGGAAGGCCATTCAGAGTGACCAGGTAATCCACAATCGGCGTTACTTGCGCGGCCGGAACAGGCGCGCCGTAGACCTTCATCATCTTCGTCACCTCCGCCTCCCAAACCTTTCTCGAGAACGGTGGTTGGGCAGTTACGTAGCGCGGCGAATGACACGTCCTGCATTGCGCCGCGAACTCCTTGCGCCCTGGGGCATCAGGCAGTTTCGGCTCGTTTTGCGGAAGGGTAATGGAATGCACCGGCTGGGAATCGCTCCCCAACAGCAGCACGCCCGGCGCGGCGCACCCAGTCACGACACTCAAAATGACAATCGCAATTCGTTTTCTCATCTAGGCCACCGTCACATCTACATGCTCAATCGTCATGCGCATGTACCCGCTATGATTCCAATGTTTCTCGAGTTGTAAATCGCCGGCCGCATTCGTCGCGCGCACCAGGAAACGGTGCGATCCGCGTTCGCCGGCCGTCCAATCGAACCGCCAGCGCCTCCACGAATATTTGCCCAGTTCCGCATCCAGCTTCGCGTCCTTCCAGCTTTTTCCGGCATCGTCCGAAACCTCAACGCGCCGGATGCCCACGCCGCTGTCCATAGCCAGGCCTTCCATGGCATAGCGCCCTCCGGCGCGAATCACCTCGCCCGGTTCCGGGCGCACAAAGATAGAGTGCACGGCGAAGCGGTTGATCGGTATTAGATCCGTCGCAAGCGCATCGGGAGTTTCTATGCCGGTGGCATTGTTCGGAATCTTGTACGCTTTCGTCATCCAATAGCCATCGAACTTTTCCGGAAGCACTTTAATCTCATTCAGCGCCTTTACCCAGTAAGTTGCATACCATCCCGGTACAACCAGGCGCACCGGGAAGCCGTTCAGCATCGGGAGTTCTTTGCCGTTCATTTCGTAGGCCACCAGCGTCTCCCCATCTCTGGCGTGGTCAATGTCCAGCGATTTAACAAAGTCATTCACGGTCGGCAGCGGCGGACTGTCCAACCCGTTGAGACTCACATCCACCGCGCCCGCTCGCACACCCGCCCGGTCCAACAGGTCCTTCAGCCGCACGCCCTTCCAGCGCGCATTCCCCATCGCGCCTTGCTGCCATTGCCCGCCCGGGATTTGCGGCTCAAACAGGCTGCGCCCGTTGCCGGAGCATTGATTCACTGCAATGGTCTCCACCGGCTCGAACTGCGTACGCAAATCATTTAGGGATAAAGACAACGGCTTATCTACATGGCCGCCGACCGTCAATCGGAACGTGCGTAGATCCACCGTCGTGGGAATTACCGACAGGTGCCAGCGGACATAGAACGCGTCGTTCGGCGTCAGGTCCTGCCGAAAATAGTGCAAGGGTGTTTCGAGTTGCGGAGCACGGTCAGTCAGCAGAATCAGGTCCGTCTTCTCTGGGAAGCGCGCCATGGGCATTTGCGGGGGAACCGCAGCGCCGGCCTCCCCTCGGCTGACTGCGGCGGCTACAATGCCTGCCGCAGAGCTACTTAAAAATGTTCGTCGATTGAACTGTGTATTCCGCATCAAAATCCTATCTCCAATTTAGCCTCTTTACAGCTGCCGGAGAATAGCCGCCGAAGCCCAGTAAGCAAGCGCCTGGATTGTCAAGGACGGGTTGAATCCGCCGTTATTCACTTGCACGCTGCCGTCCGCAATATAGACATTGTCCACCGCATGAATGCGGCAGTTCCGGTCGACTACCGATGTCTTCGGATCGCTCCCCATCCGGCAGGTACCCGCTTGATGCTGGCCCCCGCTCACGCCTGTCCCCGGCAGCTTAGGCCAAGTGCGCTGCGCCCCGGCCTCTTTCAACCACTCCGCGCATTTGGCGGAGAGGAAGCGCGCCACTTCCAGGTCATGC
>DATHIZ010000527.1:0-5367 GCA_035316385.1 Bryobacteraceae bacterium
GGAGCTTCAGCGGAATCTTGGGGTAAGGAATGTGCTCCGGCAAGTACCGCCGCCTGAGCGTCTTTACATACAGAAACCGCAACGCGGCTGCGCGTTGAGCCACTGTGTTGGGCGAGAGCTTTCGATTCTTCAGCAGATGGACCTGGTACTGCCTAATATGCTCCGGACCAAGCCTTGCTGGCGAGCGACCGAAAAACTCGGCGAACTCTTTTAACCGAGCGAACGTAGATCCGTGCGGTAGTCTTTGAATAATTACGCCGCTGGAGTTCTTCCAGCATTAACTGTCTGAGTTGGGTCACAAGACCTCCTTGTGACCCATAAAATATCGACTTGCAAACAGATCAAGAATGCTGACCCACCGGCACGCGTAGCGTCCGCCGCAACGAGCGGCTTAGTTCAAACAGGCTTACTGGAACCTGTGCGGCATCGATTTTGAGCAATTGTCGAGATAGTTAAAGCGGAACATCATTCATGACTCATCCGCCGGGCCCCCGTGGCCGCGAAGTTCGCGGGTTTTTCGGACGGGGTAGGTTCCCCCATACGCTTGCCTTTCTCCAAGACGCTGCTCGGAAATATGGCCCGTTAACGTATTTCCGTCTACTGCATCAACCTACCTTTCTGGTTACCGGCCCGGAGCTGATCAAAGAGGTGTTGATCGTTCAGCAGCGAAGCTTCAGTCGTGATTTCGGCGCGGTGATTCTGCGGGAACTGGTAGGCGACGGCGTTATTACGCGCGAGGAGCCGCTGCATAGGGAGCGAAGGCGCGTTCTTCAACCAGCGTTCCATCGAGATCAAATCGCCTCTTACGTGACGGTTATGGCGAGTGAGGCGACGGCAACAGCCGAGGAATGGATCCGACAAACCTCTGGCGGCCTTACGGTAGATATCGGAATGGCTATGCGGACGACCACCTTATCGGTTATCGGCAGGCTTCTTTTCGGAGATGAATTCCGGTCGAGCGCGAAGGAAATTTCGGATATTCTCGAGCGTGTTGTTAAGCGGGCAAGACGAATCGCTCCATTTGCCATGACGCTAAAGATAGTGACGCGCCGTTACCGTCAGTTGCTGCCGCGCGGGCCCAGCTTATATTTCCGGGAGCATCGCGCCAATTTGGATCGCATCTTGCAGCCGATGATCCAGCATCGCCGCAAGCAGTCGGGCCGTGATGTACTGTCTCTGCTGTTGGCTTTGCACGACGATGGTAGCGGCTCACTTTCCAGCGAGGACATTCGCAATGAGATGGTAACGTTCGTTCTGGCCGGCCACGAAACAACAGCTAACGCCTTGACTTGGACGTTTTATCTTCTAGCGAAGCATACAGATCTTCAGAGGCGGGCGGCCAAGGAAATCGAACAAGTATGCGGTGACCGGACGCCCCAGGTGGATGACTTAGCGGCGCTGCCGTTTACGACCGCTGTGTTCCAGGAAACCCTGCGCCTTTATCCGCCAGTGCCGCTCTTTGGGAGGCGTGTTGTCGAAGGTGCTACTCTCGGCGGCTATGACGTCCCACGCGGAGCCACCGTGTTGTTAAGCCCCTACATCACGCAGCGAAACGAACAGTCTTTCCCCAACGCGGAAGCATTCGACCCGACCCGCTGGCTTGACGCGCCGACGGCCGAGCGCTTTGCGTTCTTTCCGTTCGGGGGCGGAGCGAAGATGTGTATCGGCGATGTCTTTGCAAAGACCGAAGGCGTGGTGATTTTGGCCAGCATGCTTCAGAAATTCAGCTTCTCCTTTTCAAGCGATCCTGCGGTCGAAATAGACCCAGGGGTCATTTTAAAACCAAAAAACCCGATTCTGCTGAGAGTTGAAATGAGCGAAAGTTTCCTGGCGTCGGGACCATTGCGCGACGATTCTCACAAAGAAAATAACTGATTCTCAATTTCTTTATGCTCCTGGAATACAGCGATATCGCCGACTGAGCTGAGACCGGCCGCGAGCCGGGCGGTCGGCATTCTCAATGGACGAGAAGCCTACATAACAGGCGCAACCCCGAATCGTTTCCGAGCGGCGTGTGATGTCGGAAGCAGCCGGGAACCTTCCCGGAGTGCTCGGGAGCTTGATGACTCAAGGAGACTAGGATTCGCTCGCGATATTTAACCAGCAGGCGTCTCCAAGGCGCGGTAAAGCTCCAAAGAAGAAATAGTAGACACCCTACATAATCGTGCAGTAGAATAGCTACGTAATGAGCACTCGGCCATCGCGTGTAGAATTCCTGCAAGGCACTCTTGATGTATTGATTCTCCGAACATTGCTTAGGGAATCGAAACACGGCCATGCCATTGCCAAGCACATTCAGCAAACGTCAGAAGAGCTGCTACAAGTCGAGACCGGTTCGTTGTACCCCGCGCTGCATCGGCTAGAGGCGAAAGGTTGGGTTGCTGCCACTTGGGAGCTTTCCGACAAGGGCAAGCGCGCCCGCTACTATCGCCTAACGGCGTCGGGACGAAAACAGCTTGCAACCGAACAATCTAAGTGGCAAGCGTTCTCGCGGGCGATGGGATTGATCTTAAATCCGGTTGATCAGGAGGGGCAATGATTTCATTCCTTCGAAAGTTGGGCTGGCTAACGCGACGGCGTAGCAGGGAGGAGCAACTTTCCGCCGAACTACAATTCCATCTCGAGCAAGAAGCGGAAGAGCGGCAGGCCGACGGCATGGGCGTTGAAGACGCGCGGTGGGCCGCAAGGCGGGAACTTGGAAACCTCAGCGCCGTGCGGGAAGACACTCGGGCGACGTGGAGTTGGACGCCGTTAGAACAACTGGCTCAGGACCTGCGATATGGCACACGGACGATGCTGCACAATCCGGCCTTCACTTTACTAGCCGTAATCTCGCTGGCGCTGGGAATTGGAGCAAACACGGCGATTTATAGCTTCATGGAGGCGCTGCTGATGCGTTCGTTGCCGGTGGCGGACCCGAGGACGCTCGTGGTCCTGAAGTGGCACTTCTCGGGCAAGAAGAGTGTTGACGATTCGGTATTGCATAACATGAGTGGCCAGATCTATGATGATCCGAGGACCGGGCCAACTTCGCCGGTATTTCCGTATCCCTCGTTTGAATCGTTACGGAAATCGACGGACGTGTTTTCCACCTTATTTGCTTATCGCCCAGCGCGAAAACTGAATGTACTCGTACAGGAACACGCCGAGGTCGCGAATGGCGAATACGTTTCCGGCGGTTATTTTCAGGGGTTGGGCGTCGTACCCGCGGCGGGCCGGCTAATCGCCGGGGACGACGATCGAGTCGGGGCGCCGGCCGTCGTCGTGCTCAGTTACGCTTTCGCGCGCGAGCGCTTCGGCGAAGCCGCCGACGCAGCGGGGCGAGCGGTGATGCTTAATGATAGTTCCGTTCACTGCGATTGGCGTGACGCCACCGGGATTCTTCGGAGTCGATCCGTCAAAAACGCCTGATTTTTATCTACCGTTTCCTGCCGATCTCCTCATTGATGCAAAGAGGAGTCTGGAAGGTAAAGACCTGAATAGCCGTTATTGGGACGAACACTACTACTGGACGGAGATGATGGGGCGGCTGCGTGCAGGTGTAACGATGGCTCAAGCGCAGGCGAAACTGGCAACGGTATTTGGACAATGGGTTGCCGCTACAGCGACTAAGGAAGTAGAGAAAAAAAACCTTCCGGAGTTTCTTTTGAAAGAAGGTGCTGCGGGCTTGGACAACTTGCGGCGAGCCTGTTTCAAACTGCTATCCATCTTGTTGTCGATGGCAGGACTGATTTTGGCTATCGCTTGCGCCAACATAGCGAACCTACTGTTGGCACGCGCGACGGCGAAAAGGCGCGAAATGGGTGTGCGACTGAGCATGGGCGCGGGACGATGGCGGGTCATCCGGCAATTGCTAACCGCGAGCCTGTTGCTTGCATTGTTGGGAGGCGGCGCGGGATCGTGATCGCGTTTTGGGGTATCAAATTTCTTACAAATGCGCTGGCCACCGGAAGTGAAACCTTCATGCTGCACCCAGAGTTGAACCCCAAGGTGCTGGCCGCCGCGTTTTTGCTTTCCCTAATCACCGGGCTGTTGTTCGGACTGGCACCCGCATTGCAGGCAACACGTGTGGATGCGATGCCGGAGTTAAAAGAGACTCGGGTGGGCGGATCGCGCTCCGGTGTGCGGCTTAGATTCAGTTTAGGCGGAATGCTGGTGATTGCTCAGATGGCCATTTGCCTGTTACTGCTCGTGGGCGCGGGACTGTTTGTCCGTACGCTCGCAAATTTGCGGTCGCTGCAGGTGGGTTTTCAGCTTGACAACGTTTTACTGTTCAAGTTGAATGCGCGGCAGGCGGGCCATCGCGACTCGGAGATTCTTTCGTTCTACAGCAATGTGGAAACGCGGTTGGCGGCGATTCCGGGCGTGCTTAGCGCGACCATGGTGAATTCTCCGCTGATTGGCGAGGCGGCATGGGGATGGCCTGTTGTGCCGATGGGCAAGACGCGGCCTGAGAAAGCGCCGACCGGACATGGTTCCGGGTTTGATCGAGCCGCTACCCACGTTCTGGGAACCGGCCCGAGGTTCTTTTCGACGATGCACATTCCCCTGTTGGCCGGGCGTGAATTCGACCAACGGGACCGGGTGGGAACAGAACCTGTTGTGATCGTAAACGAGGCATGGGTAAAGACAAATCTTCCGGGAGAAAACCCGGTGGGTAAGCGAGTGACGAGCTTCGGGCTCAGAATGAAGCCGCAAGTGATGGACATCATCGGACTAGTGAGAAACGCGAAGTACGACGACTTGACGGGCGATTTTCCGGCGGTCGTTTACATGCCGTTCGAACAGAACCTGGACTTACCCGTCGATGAGATAACATTCTTCCTTCGCACCGCGGGCGATCCACTGAAGTACGCGAACCCGGTTCGTAAGATTGTCCACGATGCCGATGCGCGGATTCCAGTGGCGGATCTGAGCACGCAAGCGGCACAAATCGAGCACGAGATGATCCCGCAAATCACGTTCGCCCGCCTGTGTACTATGTTTGCGACGCTAGCGCTAGCAATAGCGTGCATAGGATTGTACGGCACTACGTCGTATACGGTGGCGCGCCGCATCAGCGAGATCGGCCTCCGCATGGCACTGGGGGCTCAACGGCGCGCGGTGGTATGGATGGTGTTACGCGATGTTCTGATTCTCGCGGTGGTGGGACTCGCCATCAGCCTGCCGATTGCATTCGGGGCTTCGAAAATTGTCGAATCTCTTCTTTTCGAGGTCAAACCCGGTGATCCGCGGGCGCTGGCGGCCGCGGCGGTTATTCTCCTTTGTGCCGCGCTGGCGGCGGGCTACGTGCCGGCGCGGAGAGCATCTAGAATCGATCCAATGATCGCCCTTCGACATGAGTGACTCATGGCGCCTGTCGATTGG
>DATHIZ010000528.1:0-19763 GCA_035316385.1 Bryobacteraceae bacterium
AGCCGATTCGGAATCCAAGAGGGAAGAGGCACGGGTGATTGGAGCAGAAATCTCGGCATGCGCCAGAAGCGGCAGGCCGGTTTCTGCTACTTTGGGCATTGCCTCCCGGAGGTCTGCTTCGTTGACCATCTGGAACTCCTCCGTTCCCGGATGAGTCAGGAAGCATTTGAAGCCACGGACACCGGCTCGCGACAGAGGCAGGATCTGACCGGCATTGCCCGGAACAACGGCGCCCCAAAACGCAAGATCGATATGGGCCTTTCCTTTTGCTGCCTGCCGCTTCTGCTCGAGTGCCGCAACGGTGGTTGTGCTCGTGATGCAGTTCAGCGGCATGTCGACCAGGCAGGTGTAACCTCCGGCGGCGCCCGCTGCGGTTGCGGTTTCGAAGCCCTCCCATTCCGTCCGGCCCGGCTCGTTAATATGCACATGAGCATCGATGAGGCCGGGCAGCACAAATAGATTCCCCACGTCGATGCGGACATCCGCGTCTGCCGAGTAGCCGTGCGGCTCGACGGCGGCGATTTTTTGACCGTCGATGAGGATTACTCCCGGCCGGACACCTTCAGGAGTAACAATGCAGTTGGACCGAATTGCCTGCTTCATGTTTTCTCCCATATCGGACGCCCCTCCCTTAGGAAGCAAGCTGCGCCAGCGCGCGCGCCAGGACACGGACGCCGTTGGCGATGTCCGGTAAAGAAGCAAACTCATCGGGCCGATGACTGACTCCGGCGCGGCAAGGGATGAACAGCATGGCCGTTGGCGTGATGCGGGACATGAATAGCGAATCGTGATAGGCGCGGCTGACCATGTCCATACAAGTCACATTCTCGTCCTTACAAGATCTCCGGAGGACGTTCAAAATTCCCGGGTCGCACTGCGCGGGGGCATCCGCGTTCAAGATTTCGATTTTGAAGCGCAGCGACCTTTTACTTGAAATCGCCTTAGCGGCTTCGGTTATGCGTTCGACCACCGCATCGCGGCGGCTGAGATCGGTGTCCCGAATATCGAGCCCCAGAGACACACGGCTCGGAATACTGTTCACCGCGCCTGGAAAGACATCGCAAATCCCGGCAGTCGCTACCGTGTCAATAGCGCCCGTATCCAAAGCGAGACTTTCCACCGCCAGTATGAGTTCCGCCGCTCCTGCCAGCGCATCGCGCCGATCCGGCATGAGAACAGCCCCGGCGTGGCCGCCTTCGCCCTCAAGTTCGATGCGCATACTGGCCGGTGCGGCGATGTTGGTTACCAGCCCGGCCTGCACATTTGCCTGTTCAAGCAGCGGCCCCTGTTCAATGTGCAGTTCGATGAAGCCGGCGTAGTGGCCGGTAGACAGTGGAACGCTGGACAGGGGGCCCTCAAAGCCCGCTGTATGCCTTACTTGATCGAGAGACTCACCTTGTTGATCACTGAGCCTGCTTGCCTTTTGGTGGTCCAGCGCGCCCGATAACAAGCGGCTTCCGAGGCAGCCTATGCCGAACCGGGTTGGTTCTTCGGAAGTGAACAGGACGAGCTCGATCGTACGCTTTGGTACAAAGCCGCTTTGCTTTAAGGCACGGATTGCTTCGAGTGCGCCGAGTACGCCCACTGTGCCGTCGTAGCGCCCCGAATTCGGGATGGCGTCGATGTGGGAGCCTGTGCCAACGGGAGCATCCGCAGAATCACTTTTCCAACTTGCGAATGTGTTCCCCACG
This sequence comes from Bryobacteraceae bacterium, assembly GCA_035316385.1. Lineage (GTDB taxonomy): Bacteria > Acidobacteriota > Terriglobia > Bryobacterales > Bryobacteraceae > Bog-105. The sequence goes on from DATHIZ010000528.1 coordinate 1,692, forward strand.
GCGTCTTCGCGGATGTGGAGACCCGCGGACCGGCAGCGCTCTTTCAGCCAGGCACGTGCTTGCAGGTCCACATCACTGAAAACGATTCTGGTGACAGCCGGCGGCGCGGCATCCGAGAACGACGCAAGCTCCGCGAACTCTGCGCCGAGGCGATCTATATTAATTTCAATCCGCATCCCGCTCATTCCTGCGCCGGGCGGTTCCAATCTTTGTAGATAAGATACTTCGTTGGAGTTTTGCCAAGCGCCCCGAACCATTGCGGGCAGAAGGCACGCATCCAGATAAAATCGCCTGCCTGCACGGGATACCAGGATTCACCGAGGCGATAAATGCCTTCTCCTTGCAGCATGAGCAGCCCGTGCTCCATGACATGAATCTCAACCATGCTCAAGGATGCACCGGGTAGGTAGGTCATGGTGTTCACGGCGAAATCGAAAGCCATTTCGCTTGGGAGCAGCGAGCGTACCTGGAGCGCTTCATCTCCCATCAGGGCTTGAGAAGGCGTCGATGCTTCGCTGCCAACCAGCGGCTCCGGACTTGCGACGCCGGCCACAGCTATGTATTGCTTCTCGATGACGGCGAGCCGCGCTTGTGTCTTCGCGGTAACGCGATGCTCGCGATTCGCCGGGAGGTAGGCGAAAGAACCAGGCCCGACATCATATTGCGTGCTGCCGATTTCGATTACCGCCGTACCTTCGATCCCATAGACAAAACGCTGTCCGCCCGGCGCACCTAGTATTCCGCCGTCCTCCACCTCTGCCGTGTACTGCGTAAATTTCGCTCCCAGAGCAGCGCCGCAGTGAATAACTGCAGTGGCCCGCAACATCCCGGGTAGCTGCATTCGAACGAAAGTGTCGGGTGTTTGCAGCAGGTGATCCTGCTTGAACGCGCTGCGAGTGTGACCTGGATGTTTCATGCCGGCTGCACTCCCTCGACAGCGAGGTCTGTCAATACCAACGATCCCGCGCGAATCGCCTTCTCGACATCTTCCACGTGCACAGACTCGTCGGGATGATGGCTGATACCGCCGATACTGCGAATGAATATCATTGCCGCAGGCGCCTTCTTCGCCAGGATCATTGCGTCGTGCCCGGCACCGCTCACCATTCTCCTGGGAACCTCTCCTGTTCGAAGTATCGCCTTCTCGATCAAATCAACCAAATGCTGATTCATGGGAACTGCAGGCTGATTTAGCTGTTCTTTAAAACTGAGTTCCAGGCCGCGGCGAAATGCGATTTGCGCGGCAACACGGCACATATCCCGGACAGCGGACGTTCTGGTCTCATCGCATGAGTGCCGCACGTCCAGACTGGCGCGAACTTCGCCCGGTATTATGTTCCCGCCCCCAGGCGAGACTTGCATCTTTCCGACCGTCGCAACCAGTCCGTTCACTGCTTGCGCGTGCTCCTCGACTTGCATGATCCACTCTGCTGCCCCGCTCAGTGCATCCCGGCGAAGTTCCATAGGCGTTGTTCCGGCATGATTTGCGCGGCCCACAAAAACTACCTCGAGGCGGCTCTGGCCGGCAATGGCTCGAACCGCGGCAATCGATTCTCCCGCTGTGTCCAAAACAGGCCCCTGTTCAATGTGAAACTCCAGATAGGCAATCGCACGAGTATCCATCATTGCATCGGGAATCCGGGCGGGATCGAGACCAAACTGCTGGATCGCTTCACGAACGGTATGCCCGCTCGAGTCCTGCAAATCCAAAAGCGCTGGATCGAAACATCCAACTGTTGCGAGGCTTCCGAGAAAAGGAACCCGGAAACGAACGCCCTCTTCTTCGGAGAATCCGAGCACCTCCACGTCGAATGGCAGGCTCACATTTCTGAGCGCTTCGACAACGGCGAGCGCCACGCATACGCCGAGCACACCGTCGTAGGCTCCGGCACACGGAACTGTATCCAGATGCGAACCCATGAGCAGCCGCCGCGGCTGAGTCCCGCTGCCATATAGACCGTGCAAATTCCCGATCGCATCCAAGCTGACCCGCATGCCCAGCTCTTCCATCCACGCGGAAATAGCGCGATGACAGTCACGCATGGGATTCGAAAGAAACGTTCTGGTGAGGGAGTCACCGGTTTCACTGAACCCGGCAATCAGGCCGCAGCGGGCGACACACTTTTCGGCGAGTTGGGCGAAGTCCGCGAGAAGGTGCAAATGCCAGTATGCCAAGCTCCGCGGATTGCGGGGTTACAGGGAGATACCGATGGCGGCATTTTCCTCGGGCGTAGCCATCCAGTAGCCGTATTTCGCAGCCAGGGAGAACAGGTTCCGCATTTCTTCAGGCGTCGGAGGTCCAGGCCGCTGGTTTGGATCGAACGGCTTTGCCAGCTCGCGAAAGAACTCAAACAGTTCGACCTTAGTTATCGTCACGGAGATCATTGGAGCAGATGAGGTATTACGCAGCGCGTGTTTGACGTTGCCGGGTATCGAAACAACGTCGTCCGCCTTCGCCGTAAGCCATTCCGCGGACGACCCGTCCGATCGGAAGACTTCGAGCGAACCCTCAAGCACGTAGAAGATTTCCGGATCCGCGTGGCTGTGGAGCGGGATCATCACCCCGGGAGGAATGGCGCCCCGCATCACGCTGATCTGATCGCTGAGTTGTCCGGGCGTCGCCAGAAACTGAATCAGCACGCCAAAGACATCAAAGGTCTGCTTATCCGCGCTGTGAGTCAACTCGATTTTCATTTCCGAAGTTTTGTACATCCGATTGTTGTCCTTCCTTATCCACTACAGTTCCATTGATTGCCTTCCGTGTGCCTAAAACTACGCTTTGTGTCTAAATACTCGGATTCTTACCGGATCGCGGCTGCATCCAAAAAGTTGTGACGAAGGATCAACTGCGAATTGAGATATTCACCGGCGGATCTTCGGATCCGGCGCCGCAAACCCTGAGAGAACAGTTTCTTGTTAAAGTCTTGATGCCGGGGGTGATCGAGGTCGGCACCCGTCCCGGAGAGCTTTCACGCTATGAATACAGCCGCGGCGGCATGATTCTCTGCCGCAGGGACATGCAAGAATGGGTGCGCTGCCAGGGTCCGATTGAAATGCTTATGTTGGCAGTGCCGGACCAGGCTTTGCGGGCCGTCGCGGAAGAGGTAGGCGGCGGCGAACCGGAACTGCTGCCGACTCCCCGTTTCGACGATGAACGGGTAGGCGCATTGATGACGGCGATTCAGGTAGAGCGGGCAGGAGGGTTCCTTTCCGGGAGACTGTACCTGGACGCGATCGCGCAGGCGCTGGCGGCGGCCATTATGCAAGCGCGTGGGAATGTACGCAAGCCGCTGCGGCAGTTTCGCGGAGGGCTAGCCCCAGTTCAGTTCCGGCGGGTGGCTGCCTTTGTCCAGGAACATTTGGAGCAAGATCTCAACTTGCGTCAGCTGGCGCAGGCGGCAGGCCTGAGTGCCGCGTATTTTTCTCAAATGTTTCGGCGGTCAACGGGAGTCGCGCCGCATCAATTCGTGCTGCAGGCAAGAGTGGAACGAGCGAAGGAAATGCTTCGAAAATCCGAAGCGCGTGTGCTGGATGTCGCGGTCGCCTGCGGCTTCCAAACCCAGCAGCATTTCGCCAGAGTATTCCGCACGTTCTGCAAGGTGAGCCCGACTGATTACCGCCGAGAGCGCTTGCACACTCAGGTGATTCGCCCTTTCACGAAAATGTAACTTTCACGCCAGGCAATGGCGATTTTTGCTCTCAGGCCGGGCGGCCTCGAACTCCTGAAGCACTTGTTCAGGGCCACCCACCGGCGAAATAACCGGCGAACAAGTTGCTTGCAAAGGCAGCCGCAGGCAAAAGAGAGCGCCCGAACCGGCCTTCTCACCCAGCCACAGATCGCCCCCGCGTTCGACAACCGTCTGGCGGGAAAGGGTTAGTCCCAGGCCGACTCCATTCTGTTTTCCCCAGCTCACGAACGGCTGGAATAAACTGGAGCGGAGATGGTCGGGAACGCCGCTTCCCGTGTCGTCGATCTCGATAACGACGTCGTCGCTGCGCAATGCCGCTAGGACGCGGAGGCATCCTCCCTCCGGCATGGACTCGAGCGCGTTATTCATTATGTTGAGGAAGACACGTTCCATACGCCTCCTTTCGAGGGACAGTTGGATAGAGTCCGGTGCGACTATCTCGATGTGAACTCCTTGCGAGTCTGCCGCTTCCCTAATCTGCTTGACCGCTCCACCAATCACGTCGATCAGTTTGCAATTTTGGGAAGCCTCCAACCCGCCGAGAGAGGTGCTCATCAATTCCTGAAAGAGCTCTTCCACACGGCGCGACGCGCGGTGAATCGTGGAGGCTAGACGCTTGGCGTGGGCGGAGGTAGGATCGCTTATTATGAGCATTTCGGCGGCGGCATAGATCGCCGATATAGGGCTGCGCAAGTCGTGGATGAGGGACACGGAGAGCCTCTTACTAGCGGCAATGGATTTCTGCCTGGTGAATTCTTCCTGAAGTGCGTTGATGGAATCTCGCGAGCTATCGGAAACAGACTGCGTGGAGGCTGGCTCCTCGCTGCTATCCTTTGGTGCCCGGGACTCGGTATTTCGGGGCGCCGAATCGGCAGGCCCGATCGGTACCACCTTGCCATCCACGCCGGGCGTCGATTCGCTAGCGGCTTCCTTTCGGCGAGTTTTTGGCATTGCGTTTGACGGCTGTGACTTGCGCTCCTCCGCGGCTGCCCGGAATTGGAGGATAGAATTTAGAGAATTCGCGGTCCACCAACGCCCCCCGCGAGGAAGCGGAACAACAGCCCGTTTCATGGAAAGGCGGCCGATTTCCGGCAGGGAAGTGGGGTTTTCGCCGCACGTTTCATGCCCTTAAATGTACACTCTGTCCATGTGAAGCGAATCCCTAAACATTGGAATTAATGTGTACCACTTTCGTGTGATCGCTTACACAAACTTTACATGTCTCCAATGACGTACCATAGATTACACTTTTATGCCAGTATTAGTAAAGGGTCCTTGCGCCTGGATCTGACGTGAAGGACTTCCAGGTGACGCATCGCATACTGCAGAGACTGGTAGCAGCGGAGGAGAGGGCGGTACGCTCGCCGGGGCAAGCTGTATGAACAAACTGACTGCATTTAGAAGGAGGGATGTCCTTCTCGGTGTGTCAGGGACGTTGCTGAGCGCCTGTAATTTACGGAATGCAGCCGTCCGGCCGTCGATCGAGTTCACCCGGATTCCCCAGGCGGACGCCAGCGGCCGCGAAAAAACGGAGATCATCGAAGGGCGCGTCCAGGGCGGGGTAACCGGCCAGCAGATTGTGCTTTATGCAAAAAACGGGAAATGGTGGGTGCAGCCGCTTGCGGACCGCCCGCTCACGCCGGTTGGAGCGAATTCGAAATGGACCAACGCCACTCACCTCGGAACGGATTATGCCGCGGTCCTGGTGCAACCCGGATTTGTTCCTCCTTTGTCCATGGATGAATTGCCGGCGCCAGGCGGCCCCATCGCCGCAATCGCGGCTACCAAAGGCGCGAAATCGTCGCCTTCGACCTACCTGAATTTTAGCGGGTACGAGTGGAGAGTCCGGACTGTTCCGAGTTCCCGGGGCGGCAATAATCTATATGACGCAAAAAATGCCTGGATAGACGAGGAGGGCGCCCTGCATCTTCGAACCTACAAGTCATCCAGTAAATGGAGCTGTGCCGAAATCGCGCTGACCCGGAGCTTAGGGTATGGCACCTACTCTTTCGTGGTGCGGGATACATCCCGCATGCAGCCCTCGACTGTATTAGACATGTTTACTTATGATTACTCCGGACACGATCAGAATTATCATGAAATGAACATTGAGATCAGCCGGTGGGGAGATCCGGCCAGCAAGAATGCGCAGTATGTAGTTCAGCCATACTATGAGGCTGCCAATGTCGCCCGCTTTGAAACGCCCTCGGGAGTCCACCGGCATTCCCTGCATTGGGAGAGCGGGCGAGCGTTGTTCCGAACCGTAGCTCGAGAGCCGAAGAGCGGCCGGGTGCAGCCCATCTCATCGAGGGAGTTCACAATGGGTATTCCATCGCCAGGGATCGAATCTATTCGCGTGAGCCTCTATGCGTTCGGGCACGGCAAGGTTCCACTCAATGCCGGAGATGAAGTCGTTATAGAGAAGTTCGAGTATCTTCCGTGAACGGCCGCTGTAACAGCCGGCGGGCATTCCTAAGCTTCTTTATTGGAAGCGCGGTGACATGTTTTCTTTTTCAGGCAAAAGCTTTAGATCCCGCTAAAGCACTTAATCAGTACATACATGACCGGTGGGGCGTTGAACAGGGATTTCCCGGCGGAGCTGTCTACGCATTCGCCGAAACAGGCGATGGCTATCTGTGGATCGGTGCAGAAAAGGGATTGGTCCGGTTCGATGGATCGAACTTTGAGCTGTTTCACCACGGCAACTCGCCTGAACTCCCGGTAAGTCCCGTTCTAGGGCTGGCAACCGATGCCGGGGGCAGCCTGTGGGTGAGATTGAAAAGCCCCGGTTTGTTGCGCTACCGGAATAAACGGTTTGAATCTCCGCTGCCGCCTACGGGGTCTCCGGAGACCGGTGTTACGACGATGCTTCGCGGCAAGCGCGGGGAGCTTTTTCTCGCGCGCTCAAACGAAGTCCTGAAATACAGCGATGGTACATTCGCCACCCTGGCATCCGCCGGGGACAGGCAGAATCTGCTGGTGATCTCAATGGCCGAAACCGAGGACGGCAACGTCTGGCTCGGTACTCGTGATGCCGGCCTGTTTTTCTTAAATCAAGGCAAACGCACCATGGTGACAAAGGATTTGCCGGACCAAAAGGTAAACACCCTTCTGGCCGCCGGGGGGTCCCAATTGTGGATTGGCACCGACAGCGGCGTAGTGCGCTGGACCGGAACCACAGTGACGAGATCCGGCGTGCCCGCAGTCCTGCAGCGTATGCAAATTCTGGCTATGACCAGAGACCGGGACTCGAATATCTGGGTTGCGGGGACTGATGCGCTCATTCGCGTCAACGCCAGCGGGGCATTTTCGTTGGATAAACGAACGAACCGGCCGGACGATCGCGTCTCCGCGCTGTTCGAGGATCGGGACGGGAATCTCTGGGCTGGAAGCGCGGGAGGCGTGGAGCGTTTCCGGGAGACATTGTTCACGACATATGCGGGACCGGCAGGGCGGCGCGCGCAGGGGGATGGACCGCTTTACGTAGATCTCGAGGACCGCACTTGGTTTGCTCCCTCGGACGGCGGTTTGTTTTGGCTGCGGGGACCGCATGTCGAACGCGTTACACAACACGGCTTAGCCGGGGACGTAGTCTACGCCATGGACGGTGGGGATGGGGAGTTGTGGGCCGGGAGGCAGCGCGGGGGTTTGACCCGCCTGCGATATCGAAACCACTCGCTCAGCGCGGAAACTTACACGGCAGCACACGGGCTTGCACAGACCAGTATCTCGGCGGTGCATCGAAGCCGCGATGGAACGGTGTGGGCGGGAACCCTCGGCGGCGGCGTCAGCAAACTCAGCGCCGGCAAGTTTACAACGTACACGACGGCAGATGGTTTAGCGTCGGATGACGTAAAGGCGATCGCCGAGGATTCCGATCGCAGTATGTGGTTCGCGGGTCCGAATGGACTAACGAAACTGTCGAACGGCCAGTGGCGAACCTTTACGTCAGCCGACGGGCTGCCTCCGGGAGCTATCAACTGTCTCTTCGAAGATTCAGCTGGCGTTCTCTGGATCGGAACCGACAGAGGGCTTGCCTATTTCAGTTCGGGACGGGTGGCAATCCCGAATGGAGTGCCCGAATCCCTCACCGCTCGGGTTCTTGGAATTGCCGAAGACAAAGCTGGTTGGCTCTGGATCACAACCGGGAATCACGTCTTGCGGGCGAATCGCGATGCTTTGCGGCGCGGCAAGGTCTTGGAGAGGGAGGTGCGGGAGTACGGAGCGGCAGACGGTTTGCGCGCGGATGGAGATTTCAAGGCCGTGATTGCCGATGGACGCGGGCGTGTCTGGTTCTCCACGCGGCGCACTATTTCCGTCGTCGACCCTTTCCGGCTGAACCGGAGTTCCGCGCCGGTCGCCGCCCAGATCCTGGCCATTTCGGCGGACAGTAAAGCGCTCAACCTGAACGCTCCCGTTCACATTCCGGCTGAGCGGAAGAGGGTCACGTTGGGTTTTGCCGGTCTGAGTCTATCGGCTCCGGAGCGCGTCCGGTTCCGCTACCGGCTGGACGGATTCGATCGCGACTGGAGCGAACCGGTGGCCACGCGCGAGGCCGCCTACACCAATCTAAGTCCTGGCTCCTATCGCTTCCGCGTGCTTGCAAGTAACCCTGACGGGATTTGGAACAGCCCTGAAGCCGCAGTTACTTTCCAGATTGCGCCAGCGTTCTGGCAGACTTGGTGGTTCCGCATTCTAGCGGTATTGGCAGCCGCTTCTTCCATCGCGGGGGTGTATCGGTACGGGCTGCACCGGGTCACCCGGCAGCTCAATCTTCGTTTCGAAGAGCGGCTTGCGGAACGCACACGCATCGCGCAGGAACTGCATGACACTTTGCTGCAGGGGTTTTTGAGCGCCTCGATGCTTCTCCACGTGACGGTGGACGATTTGTCTTCGGAGTCCCCTCTGAAACGGCCCTTGAGCCGTGTTCTCAAATTGATGAGTGAGGTAACCGAAGAGGGCCGGAAGACCGTTCGGGGGCTGCGCTCGCAGGCTTATGCCTACGGTCTGGACCAAGCATTCAGCCGGATACCGGAGGAACTCGCGATGGATGGACATATTGACTTCCGGGTTATTGTGGAAGGTCAACGCCGGCCGCTCCATCCCGTTCTGCAAGACGAAGTTTACCGGATTGGCCGGGAGGCTTTAGTGAATGCCTTCCGGCATTCCAGGGCCAAAAAGATCGAGGCTCAGCTCGAATATGGGACCAAGTGCTTCCGCGTCCTGGTGCGCGATGATGGCTGCGGAATCACGTCCGAAGTGCTTCAGAGCGGACTTGAGGGACATTGGGGCCTTATTGGCATGCGCGAACGCGCGGAGAGAATCGGTGGCCGCCTGACGGTCTTGACCCGGGCGTGGGGCGGTACCGAGATCCAGCTGTTCGTTCCTAATCACATCGCTTTTGAGAGTAAGCCGCCCCATCACCTCTGGAAATGGGCCAGTAGATTCTATTCACAGAACCGAAGAAGAACGCAAATTCAATGAGCGATCAATCCCGCATCCGTGTGCTTACCGTTGACGATCATCCCTTACTTCGCGAAGGGATTTCGGCTGTTATTAACTCTCAAGCCGACATGTGCATGGTGGCAGAGGCCGCTAGCGGCCGCGAAGGTATTCAGCGGTTCCGGGAGCACAAGCCAGATGTTACTCTCATGGATCTTCGTCTTCCCGACGTAAGCGGCATCGATGCCGTGAACACCATCCGGGCAGAGTTCCCGCAGGCTCGAATCATCATGTTGACAACGTTCGATGGGGATATCGACATACAGCGCGCTCTTGCGGCGGGAGCTCACGGCTATATGCTCAAGAGCATGCCGCCCAAGGATCTGGTCGCGGTGATCCGCCAGGTCCATGCGGGCATGAAGCGAGTTCCGGCGGAGATAGCAGCTCACCTTGCGGAACATCTCGGCGACGAAGCTCTAACCGAACGTGAGATCGAAGTTCTACGGCATGTTGCCGGCGGAAACAGAAACAAAGCCATCGCGGAACGGCTGTTCATCTCGGAGGAGACGGTCAAAGCGCACATTAAGCACATCATGGCCAAATTGGGGGCCAGCGACCGCACGCAAGCCGTAGCCATAGGAGTTCGCCGCGGGTTCATTCAACTCGGCGGTTAGTTTTCGTCCGGAAGGCTGGATCACCCCCAAAAGAGGTATTGAAAAATACCCAATTGGGGAGATTTCGCGTCACTTCTGCGCCGCTATCCTGTTCCTTAGTGTATTGCGTAGAAGAGGAAGATCGCTAAGGAGATCCGGCTGCAGAGGTTGTTTACCACCTTTCCAGGTGGATGGCCTGGGCTCGGACTATTGCTGCTGCGCGTAGCGGTTGCAGCGATGGCCGCCATCCAAGGCGCTGGTTATCTATTTTCCGGTGGCGATCACGGATTCGTTTGGTCGATCGTCGGCTTGTCCGGGGTTATCCTTAGTGTTTCGCTTGCCGCGGGATTTCTCACTCCCATCGCGAGTGGACTTCTGGGGGTGGGTACGGCGTGTATCTTGCTGACGCAGCTTCCTTCGCCCGGCTTTAGCGTGTTCGACACTAAACCGCCGGTGATCCTGGTCCTTGTGATTAATACCGCCATTATCTTTGTCGGTCCCGGAGCGTTTTCGCTCGATTCGCGCTTGTTTGGGCGCCGCGAAATCATCATCCCGCCCAGCTCGAGTTTGTCAAAGCATTAGCGGGATCCAGTTGCGTGCCACGATCGGGTAGCGCCATGAATGCACTTTCGTGGTATGGAAAAACCATCCTATTACGTGATAGCGCTATTGCAGGGAACCGGCGCACTATGGGCTAGATTCACAAACACTAGAGAATAACAACTACACGCCTGGAAGAGGCAGAGATTTGTTGTGAGTGGGAGCACGGTAAATGCTCAGCGCTCGTTCCAGTTGTGCAATATGGCAGGACCGACCGGGCTAATAGGGACCCGTCCCAAGAAAATATGGCAATTCTATTAGAGACTGAATCGTGCAACGCTCTCAACAAGGCATTCCTCACCGCCACCCTCCTGACGAAAAGCATCAAGCGAGCGGAAGAAGCCGTTTTGGATGGTATCAGCGCTCTGGACGTCGATGACCTTCCTTCCGAAAAATTGCTGCTGAGAACGATTGAAGGAATCATTTCGGGGAATGGCGCTCTCGCGGACCCTGCAGCGGAAGAAATAGAGGAAGCTTCCGCCATACTTCCATTCGAACTACAAAATTTGTTGCGTATGCCGCGAAGGTCACGGTTCTGCTATGTATTGCGCATCCTTGCCGGTGTGCCTTCCGAAAGTTGCGGCGCAATGCTGCACTGGGACCGGGATCAAGTAGATAAGTGCATTTCCGCGGCGATGTTTAATTTGGCCGGCCAGGCAGGTACTTATTGCGATTGGCAGGAGCGGCAGTTGGCATTTCTATTTTAGTACCACCGCTCCATCCGGCTTATTCTCGTCTTTTTTTTGGGGGGGTTCATCCGCGCCCTTAAAGTGAACCCAGTGGTCTCCAGGTGCCCGTCCCGCTTTCCGATGCGCCGAACCGGCGTGCTCCGGCGTCATCGACTCCCGATTTGTCGCTCCAGAATGATTGGCGGGGGCCGCCACCAGCCAAAAACTCTGTTTACAATGCTTTTACAGAATGTAGATTCCTCACTGGCCGCACGCTAATAGAATTGAGACAAGCCGCATGCACAAAGCTGCTTGTCGATCAACTTAGCGCGTGGAGCGAAGTTAGCCATGCCTGTGTGATATTGCCTCTTTGGATAAACGCATAACGACAGTTCGTTGCTCTGTCAGAGGCGCCTCATGGCTAATAAATAAGCACAACGCAATCAGGAGGAATAATGAGTTACAAGTCTTTATTAGCAAACCTAGGATTAATTGTTAGTCTATCTTGCCTCCCCGCAGCAGCTCTCGCCGGGGTAGATACACCCCCGCCTGGCGATATCATTCGAGGCAAGGTTCTGAGCGTCGGCCGAAATGCACTCCAGCTGTCGACGCCGTCCGGTCCTGTCACCGTCAAGACCTTTGAGCCATTGAACGTTTACGCTTCGCATTCTGCTTCCCTATCGGATGTAAAGAGTTACTCTTTCATCGGAGTGTCGTCGGTGACGGAACCCGATGGATCTCAGCGGGCAACCGAAGTTCACATATTCCCGGAAGCCCTGCGTGGTCTTGGTGAAGGCAGCTACATAATGGCGCCCGCGGCAGGGGCTGCGAGCGGCAGTCGAATGACAAATGGCGAAGTCGCGGTTTCGAAAGCGGCCTCGGGCTCTCGCATGACGAATGGTGTTGTCAAGAGTAACGGCGAAAAGCTGGTTGTTGAATTCAATGGTGGCAAACAGATTATTACCGTTCCACCTGACGTTCCGGTAACGGAGATCCGTGCCGTCGATAAGTCCGTTTCTGCCGGTGACACGATAGTCTTACAGGCGAAAAAAGATTCCGGGGGTACGCTGTTCACACGCATGGTCATGCTCAGAAACCTGTCCGTGACGGCGCAGAAATAAACGCCAGGCGTCCTTACGTCCTAGGTGTTGGACCCACTGGATGAACATTTCCATTTTATGGCAGCTTGGCTGAATGGCCTTGCATCAGGTAAGAAAGAAATACTTCTCTTCACGGCTTGCGGCTCTCCGTGGAACACGGCGCTGTACTCCCCATGAAGCTTGGTCTCAAGAACGTCAAAGTTATCGCGGCAATCACCTATCCGCGGGACCGCCCTGGGACTACTGGGTGAGCATCCTCGCCGCGGCCGCCGTCGCCGGGGCCAAGTTCTTCAACTTGCTCAGTTACGTTGAGATTGCGTGTTCGGGCGCGATCGCCGGGGCGCCGTTTGAAAAACCTACCGCTTCGTGGAGAGCAGCAAGATCAGCGCTCATGACCGCCGGCACCTGCTGTAACACGTGATGGCTCGGCGTGTATTCGGGAACGAGCTTGTTGAGTTCCAAAATCAACCCGCGTTCGTCTCTCAGGGAACAGCAGTGGCGAAGCTTCGCCAGCGACCGCGCCATTGCACCAAAGCTTACGATTGGTCCGGAAAAGATTTTGATTTTATCGTGATAAGTAGGCAGAATGTTCTCATGCAATAGGTGAAGTTCCTCGAACAGTTTTTCGCCTGGCCGCAGCCCCGTGAATTCTATGGGTATATCCTGATCCGGCCGCAATCCGGAGAGGAGAATGAGGTTCCGGGCAAGGTCCACAATTTTAACCGGAGGTCCCATGTCAAGTACAAAGATTTCGCCCCCCTTGCTCATGGTGGAAGCCTGCAGCACCAGTTGAGCCGCTTCCGGTATGGTCATAAAGAAGCGGGTCATATCCGGATGAGTGACTGTCACCGGACGGCGCATCGCGATTTGCTGTTTAAAAATCGGAATGACGCTGCCATTTGATCCCAAGACATTCCCAAAACGAACCGAAACGAACTTTGTTCCACCATTTTGGAGGGAGCCAACTACCAACTCGGCGGCACGTTTGGTAAGACCCATAACATTCGTCGGCCTGACGGCTTTGTCGGAAGAGATCATTACAAAGTCGGTCACTCCATATTTCTGGGCTATCTCCGCCACATTCGCAGTACCCAAAACGTTATTTTCCACAGCAGTGTTGACGGCAAACTCCATTATCGGGACGTGCTTGTAGGCTGCAGCATGATAAACAATGGAGGGCTTATACTTCCTAAAGAGATGGTCGAGATGACCCACATCGCCAACTGTTCCGATTACGGAATGGAAAACTACGTTAGGGTATTCGTCTCGAAATTCTCGATCAAGGTGGAATAACGGCGTTTCTGCGGCATCAAATCCAATCAGAACTCGCGGCTGGAAGCGGGCAACCTGGCGGCAAATTTCAGAACCGATCGAGCCGGCTGCGCCAGTAACCACTACGACCGAGTCCTGCAATTTGGCCCGGATCGCGGAATCGTTTAGCCGCACCTGAGTCCGGCCAAGCAGATCTTCGACAGCCACAGCGCGAATCTGCGGTGTCAGAGCGATTCCTTCGATTATGTCCGCCATGCAGGGGATGGTTTTACAGTGCAGTCCAGCATCCTGACAGTGCTGTAGGATCTGCAGCATCCCCAATCGATCCACGGAAGGTATAGCGATCAGTACCTCTGCAATTGAATGCGATGGTTTAAGGGTTTTTAGTTTATCTCCAGATCCAAGAACGCGCACACTCTGGATCAGCAGCTTGTGCTTTTGCGGATCGTCATCGATAAATCCGCAAACATGATATTGCAAGCGAGAATTAGACCGGATTTCTCTCAGTAGCATGTCGCCGGCGTGTCCAGCTCCATAAATAACAATTCTTTTTGCTCCGCTGGATTCGCGATGCCGGACGTAGTCGCGGAAGCCACGCGCTATGACGCGTACGCCTGCGGTCGCATGAAGACAAATCAGGAAATCCAGCAACACCACGGAACGCGGAAAGCTGCTTGTCGCCAAGCCGAGCAGGATTCCGGCAGATAACAGGGAAGCGAGCAGGTTGCCCGCCGTAAGACTCAGCACGTCGCCAAAAGATACAAAGCACCACCGGCCGCGGTTGAGGTGGGTAAACCAAAATACACATGGCTTAACCGCGAGCCAAACCGCCAAAGCCAACAACATGGCTTGCTGGAGGTCTGGACCGATTGCGAAATCGAATCGCAGTGCGAAGGCCAGGCAGCCGGACGCCGCAAAGATGACAAACTGCGTTAACCAATAGGGCGGCCACGGAAACCGCATCACCATCCGCCGATGTATTGTACTTGACAAGTTAAGTGGCCTTAAACTGTTTTCGTTTACTGACATCTTATTTCTGATCTTGCTAATCGACACTTGCAGGTTCACTCAGAAATCTTTGCCCCGCAGAGTCTTCACATATATATCGGTAGGCTCATATATTCCGATAGATTAGGCCAATACTTTCAAAGTTTTCGTTTTAGGCCCAAGCATAAATCAGCTGGTAAACCTAAGCCATCCGCGCACATGTGCCGATGGAATAAGCAGTTGAAGAGTAAGCCGGGTCTTGACGGGAGAATACTTTGCTTGCCGGTCCACTAGATAGTCGTTAACCCCGCCTCTTTTGAGAGTAGTGAGTGCGCTTCTAAAGGGGTTAGAGATCTGAAACGTGGGTAATAGGGGCGAAGCCTGCTCAAAAGTGAGTCTAGGGAAGAAAACGATGGAAAAGGAGTTTTGGTACGCGATTCGGGTGCGAGCTCAACAGGAAATCATTGCGTCACGGAGCCTAAGATGCAGAGGATTTGATGAATTCCTTCCTCTGTACGAATCTCGAAAGCGGTGGACCGACCGGGTAAAAGTGACACCTCTGCCGCTCTTTTCCGGATACGTATTCTGCCGTTTTTCCGCAAGCCAGAAGGCAGTCGTATTGGATGCACCCAGCTGTGTTCAAGTTGTTCAGTTTGGCCGGCAGTTGGCGCCAGTGCCGGAGAGCGACATTCAAGCTTTGAAACGCGTAGTCGAAAGCGGGCTGGCATCGCCCTGCCCGTACGTGCAGGAGGGAATGAGGGTACGGGTTTGCGCGGGCGCCTTCGAAAACTTGGAGGGCTACGTTCGAAAAATCAAGAATCAAGATCAATTGATCATCTCTCTTCACCTTCTTCAGAGAAGCGTGTCCGTCCAACTGGAAACTTGCGCCGTGCAGGCCTTGTAAACGGATATGCATGCCAGACACGCGATGCGACTTCCGCCGCACCTCAGGCATCTGCTCGCGTTCTTGGTAGTCTCCTGCGTTTGTTCCGCGGAACCGCCTAAGCAGGAAAACGTAGAGGCAAACAGTCCTTCCGGAGCCGTCACCAACGCCAATGAAGCCGCTACGAAGACTCTGCTGTCCGATGCCCATGACTACTTTGCATACCCGAGATCACAAACCAGCGGAAAGCCGTCCGCGTCCGCGCTTCCAAGAAATATCTGGCACGATCAAAAAGCTATTTGGACCAGTCCGTCGCGGTTCAGGAAATCCGATCTTCGATGGCTACTACCACTGGCCGCTACGGCGGGAGTGTTGATCGGTACGGATCGCCACGTCATGACTCTGATCCACTCCGACGCCCGAAATCGGCGCCGCAGCACGCAGCTGTCGGATGCCGGCTTGGCCACTTTTGGCCTGGCTACCGTTGCGTCGTATGGGTTCGGCACAATTATGCGGGACGAGCACGCTCGCGAAACGGGCGTTCTCGCGGCCGAAGCCCTTGCCGATTCGTTCCTTGCCGTTGAGGCGCTAAAGCTCGTGAGCAACCGGCAGCGTCCCGATACTGCTTCGGGCCGGGGCCTCTTTGGTCACGCGTCGGGCGTAAACTCGTCATTCCCATCCCAAAACTCCGCTTTGGCGTGGGCCGCCGCTACGGTTTTTGCCCGCGAGTACCCGGGACCAGTGATGCAGTGGGGCGCCTATGGCCTGGCATCGCTGGTGAGTTTGTCGCGAGTGACGGCCGAAAGGCATTTTCCATCCGACGTTTTAATCGGCGCGGCGGCAGGCTATCTAATAGGGCGATTTGTCTATGGCAGGCATCACGATGATCGTATTTCCGATCGTACGGGAGCTACGCCCATTTCCGCTGCGCCCGCGGCGGGGGACGGGCCAGTAACTCCGGCCCGCGGGGCCCGCCATTCCGGGCCGGCTAACGGCTCGCCTTATGTTGCTCTGGATAGCTGGATTTATCCCGCGCTCAGACGTCTTGCCGCGATGGGGTATGTACCGGATCAGGTCTCTGATTTGGCGCCTTGGACGCGCGCCGAATGTCTTTTCCAAACGGAAGAAGCGGCGGATTTGGCGGCCAACCGGGACCTGCGGCTGACCCGGCCTGCGTTGAACGAGGAGGCGCTAAACCTGATTGCCGCCCTGAAGACCGAATTGGCCGGGGAAACGTCGGCGGACACTACGTTCAGGCTCGAATCCCTGTACACGCGCGTAACCGGGATCAGCGGTACCCCTCTTCGGGACAGCTACCATTTCGGACAAACTGTTGTTAACGATTACGGCCGGCCGTACGAGAAGGGCTTCAGCAATGTATCAGGGTTTGCAGCCTCTGCCACATCGGGCGCTTTTTTTGCCTATTTCCGCGGTGAGTATCAAGGTGCGCCCGGCAGAGATGCTGCTTCGCTTGGCGTCCGGCAGTTCATCGCCCGCATGGACGTGAATCCGCTGCAGGGCCCCAGGCCGGTCGCCTCAACCAGCCATTTCGAACCGCTGGAAATGTACGCGGGAGTCAGACTTGGCTTTGAGAACATCACATTCGGTAAACAGAGCCTCTGGTGGGGGCCGGGCGCAGAGAGTGCGTTCAGTTTCAGCAACAATGCCGCGCCGTTCTACATGCTGCGTTTTGCGCAAGCAGCGCCGCTGGTCCTTCCCGGATTCTTGTCCCACCTTGGCAAGATCCGAACTGAATTGATTTTCGGTAAGCTTTCGGGCCATCAATGGCCCCCACGCCCCTATGTCAATGCGCAGAAAATCAGCCTGGCTCTGACGGACAACTTCGAAATTGGCTTTACCCGATCCGCTTTCTTCGGCGGCGTTGGCCGTCCTTTGACTTGGGGAACCTTCGCCTCGAGCCTGATCAGCACGGTAAGCAAGGGCGCGCGGGACAATTTGGGCGACAGGCACAGCGGCTTCGATTTCCGGTACCGCATACCCGGATTGCGCCGCTACGTCACCGTGTATTCGGACTCTTATGCCGACGACGATCCAAGTCCCATTGACAATCCAAGACGCTCGGCCTGGGCGCCGGGTCTCTATCTGTCACAGATTCCGGGATTGAGAAAACTCGACTTCCGCTTCGAAACATACTCAACATGGCTCTACATGCGGGATTTGGGCGGCAGTTTTATCTACTGGAATAACGAGTATCACGACTCTTATACGAACAAAGGTTATCTGCTGGGCAGTTGGATAGGAAGAGATTCAAGGGCGTATCTCGCATCCACGACTTACTGGTTTTCCGCCAAATCAAAGTTGCAGGCGCAGTATCGCCAAATCAAGGTTGGCAATAATTTGCTTCCCGGCGGAGGCACGCAAACCGACATCTCCACAGGCGGTCAATGGAGTTTGAATGCCGAGTGGATGATCACCGCAAAAGCCCAGTACGAACGCTACTATTTGCCAATATTGGGCGGACCTCAAAAGGATATTCTCGGCTCGCTCGCCGTTATCTTCACGCCTGCGTGGGGACGATAGCATCGCCGCGCCGAAACGTACTCGATGACCAGCAATCTTTATCAATGGATTCAGTTAGCCCGTTTGCTCTCCGGTTTGAGCCTTGCGTTAGCAACGACGGCCTCGCTGCGAGCGCAAACCACACCGCACCAGCTGTTTCAACGGCAGCAGACGCAGACTCAGCCCCAAGGGCAGCAGCCTGTTTCCCGGGAAGCTGCGGCCGACGATTGCATTGACTGCATAGACCCCCGGCGGGGC
>DATHIZ010000529.1:0-3244 GCA_035316385.1 Bryobacteraceae bacterium
AAAGAGAAGGATCTGAAAGCGAAGGTTAACGGAAGCTTAGACAACGACGTAATCAGTGTTGAGTCGATAGAAATCCAGTAGCTGACCGTTTGCGGATCGCGAGCCACGCGGAGAACAGCCCCGGGTTTTCGAGCCACGTCAGTATCCACAACAGCATCTCCTCCTTGACGGCTTTTGCTTCAGCCGCCAATCCGGTCTTTTGGAGTGCCCATCGGGCGTGGTCTTTCGCGGAGATGACCTCGGCCCGGATTCTTCGTCTGCGTTCCGCGGCGGCAAGCTCATACTCCTGCTGCAACGCGGACAGCGTTCGCTCAAGGCCGGCAAACGATTTCTGGCATACCCCTTCCACCAGGGGCGACATCGCCAGGCCGGTGCCCCTCACCAGCTTTCGCAAGTAATTTTGAGATACCGGCGCCAGAGCCTCGGCGATCCGCCCCACTACCGCCTCGTCAATGAACTCGACGCCCTCCGAGTTCAATAACGCTTCCATCCGCTTCCGCTTCGATTCAGCGTTTGTCGCCATTCCGGTACGCCTTCACCGCGACATTGTGTTGCTCAAGACTACTGGAAAACGTGTGTTTCCCGGAGCCGCCTGGCTTCGCTACAAAGTAGAGATAATCCGTATTTGCCGGAGCAAGTGCTGCCTTCAGGGCCTCCAGTCCCGGGTTCGCGATGGGTCCTGGCGGCAGACCGGCGTGTTTGTACGTGTTGTACGCGTTCGTGCTATTTAAGTCCGACCGGTAGATGGTGCCGCGATAACGGTTCTCCAGCAACGCTGCGTAAATCGTTGTGGGATCGCAATCGAGCGACATGTTCCGGGCGAGCCGGTTCTCAAAAACGGACGCCACGATCGGGCGGTCCGCGGGAACAGCCGATTCTTTTTCCACCAGGGACGCCAGTGTCACAGTGCGGTTCACCGCGGCGGCGGGCGCACCCAGCTCTTTCCAGGCGCGGCGGAAGCGCCCGGTCATTTCCTTGCACAACTGTTGCGGGCTGGTATGCCGCGTCAAGCGGTACGTGGCCGGAAACAGGAAGCCCTCCAGACTAGGCGCCTCTGGAGCCAGATCGTGAATCAGAGACGGGTCGCCGGCGACTTTCAAAAAATCCGCAGCTTTCATCACGCCGAGTTGCTCCAGGGAGGCCGCGATATCAAACACATTGCTGCCTTCCGGCACGCTCAACTCATAGTAGAAAATATCGCCGCGAGCAATGCGGCGGAAGACCTCTACGGCCGAGGCGGGAGTGCTGAAGTGGTACTCCCCGGCCTTCAGCGTAGACCGCGGCTGCACCGCCCACGCCGCCAGGAACACCCATTGCGACCGGATCACTCCACTGTCTTCCAGCATACGCGCGATACCGCGCGTTGACGTTCCGGATGGAATGTCGACGAACGCTTCCTTATCGAACCCCGCATACGGCGCGCCGATGGAGTAAAACAGATAGCCCGCCGCGCCGGCTAGCGCCAGCAGAAGCACCAGCAAGAGCCGCCTGATCATTCGGGCCATCGCTCCGCTTCGGTGGACGGAGAGAGAGAATCCAAGTAACTGGCCAGAAGAATTACGGCGGACAGGCGGTCCACGGCACGCGCGCGTTTCTCAATGCTGATGCCGCTGTCGCGAAGCACGCGGCCCGCTTCTACAGAAGTCAGCCGTTCATCCCAATACACAACCGGCAGCCCGGTCTTTTCCTTCAGCCGATCGGCAAAGTCCCTGGTATATTCCGCCTGCCGACCCTCACGGCCGCTCATATGAATTGGATTACCCATAAGAATGAGGCCGACATTCTTTTCGGCAATCAGATTTGCAAGATGTGCCAGGTCCTCCCGCAGATTGGTCCGTTGTTGTGTATCGAGACCCTGCGCGGTGATCCCGAGTTCATCGCTAATGGCCAGGCCAATGCGGCGTTTCCCGAGGTCCAGGGCAAGAATGCGGCCATTCCGAAGCGTAGAATCGTCCAATAGTTAGTATAAGCATCCCATGATAGAGTAACGACTAGAACCTTTCAGGACCTTCCCGTGCCGGTATTCGCTCCAGTCTCGCCGATCCACCGGCTGCAAAGCGCCAGCGTGTTTCTGCTCGCCCTGTCGGCGACCGTTGGGTTGTTATACTACGGCCGGGCCTTTTGCATCACGCTGGTTATTTCTGTGATGATGGCCTTCATTCTGGACCCTTTTGTGGGATTTGTAATGCGCATTAAGATATCCCGCGGAGTGGCCAGTTTTATCGTCTGTGCAGTGGCTCTGTCTCTCTTCTATCTGGTGGGATTGGGCGCCTATACGGAAATTGCAACTCTTTCTACAGAATTGCCTGCCTACAGCGAACGCGCGAATGAACTTGTAGACACCGTTGCGGACCACCTGGACAAGATGGAACAGAATGCGTACAAGCTGCTGATCCCAAAACGTCTGCAGGAACGGGATCGGATAGCGCAGGTGCAGGCGCAGGCGCAGCAGAACGAGACTAAGAAGCGCCGCAGCAAAGTGCCGGAGCCTGTGGCGCCACCGGTAATCCAGGAAGTGCGCATCAAGCAAGACCGCACGTCGCTGGTGAACTACGTGTATTCCTACATCAGTTCCTACTACAACGTGCTGCTGATGACGTCCTTCGTGCCGTTTCTGGTCTACTTCATGCTCAGCTGGCGAGATCACGTGCGCCGCAGTTTTCTAACGCTGTTCGAAGGCGCGGACCGTGTGATTGCCGGCAAAAGCTGGCAGGGCATCGCGGATATGGCGCGCGCCTACGTGTTCGGGAATTTTCTACTGGGAATCCTGCTTTCCATCGTGAGATGCATCGCGTTCTATATGTGGCGCCTGCCCTACTGGATGCTGGTGGGGCCAATCAGCGCCTTTCTCAGCCTGGTGCCGTATGTAGGGCTTCCGCTCGCTATGGTGCCGCCGTTTCTGGCTGCCCTCGCGGTGTATTCTAATCTGAGCCCGTATCTCTTCATCGCTGCCATTGTGGCTTTCTTTCACTTGCTGGCGCTGAACCTTCTCTACCCGAAGATCGTCGGCGCACGGGTTCACCTGAACCCGCTGGCGGTCACCATTGCCCTGATGTTCTGGGGAACCATTTGGGGCGGCGTCGGGCTGGTGCTGGCCATCCCGATGACCGCCGCCATTAAGGCCGTGCTGGACAACATCGAACATCTGCAACCGTACGGACGAATGCTAGGCGATTAGCCCGCCTGCAGAGGCGCAATGGTACCCATCCGGCCGCTTCGATAGTCTTCAAACGCCTGGTACAGC
>DATHIZ010000530.1:0-11047 GCA_035316385.1 Bryobacteraceae bacterium
CAACTGGCCGCGATCGCCGATCAGATGCCCCGGCAAATACGGCCCGCTGAGTTCCTGGCCCAAAACGTTCAGGCGGCTGGTATTGCGTCCCGGATCCAAGGCTTCAATGATAGCGGGGATCACATTGTAGATTCCGAGGGAGCGCGCTACCTCGACGCTGGCCGGCTGCGCGAATACCTGGTCGCACGGGCCGCACTGAATAAAGCGTCCGGCCTCCATCAAGCAAACATGGCCGGCCAGTTCCAGGCATTCCTCCACATCATGCGTCACCAGCACAATAGGGGCTTGCAAACGTTCGCGCGCCTTTCGCAAGACTTCGTAAAACGTCTGGCGCAGACGCGCATCCAGGCCTCGTGTCGGCTCATCGAGCAGCAGCATGCGCGGCTCGCTGACCAGAATTCGCGCCAGGGCCGCGCGTTGCTTCTGTCCGCCGGAGAGTTGGGCGGGTTTCCGGCCGGCCAGATCGCCCAGTTCGAAAGCGTCGATCAGTTCCTGAATGCGGCGGTGGCGCTGCAGCCGCTGGTGGCCGTGCGAGGAGGCAGCCGCGAAACGCAGATTGTCGCGCACGGTCATATGCGGAAACAATGCGTGGTCCTGAAAGATATAACCGCAGCGGCGTTTCTGCGGCGGCAAATGCAGGTGAGTGGCGGCATCGAAATAGAGCTGGTCGTCAATCAGAATACGCCCTTCGTCCGCGCGCGTGAAGCCACCGAGGCAACTCAATGTGAGTGTCTTACCGGCTCCGCTGGAGCCAAGCAGCACCGTGATGGCCGCGTCCGACTTCAAATGCACGTTGAGCTCGAAGGCGTCCGCGCCCGCGGCGGCAGGGAGGTGCTTCACCAGTCGCGCATCGATCCCCATTAGCGTTGTGCGCCCATCAAAAACCGGTGCGCGCCGGCGCTTGCCGCGAAAGGGCGCCGGCGGCCCATAGTAAAGCGAGCGCCGCAGCCGAAATGGATAGCACCAACACGCGGGCCAACTGCCCATTGCCCGATTCCACAGCCTCGAAAATAGCTACCGAAAGCGTCTGCGTGCTACCGGGTATGTTGCCCGCCACCATGATGGTGACGCCGAAATCGCCCAGCGAGCGGGCGAAGCTGAGCGATGCGAGCGAACTTAAGCCGCGCCAGGCGAGCGGCAGGGTGACGCGCCAGAAAGTCCGCCACTCGGAAGCGCCCAAGCTGTGCGCCGCCCATTCGTAGCGGTAGTCCACGCCCTCCAGAATTGCCCGCGCCGCCTTGATGTAGATAGGCGCCGAGTGTAGAAATGCGGCCACCACGGCCGCTTGCCAGGTGAAGACCAGCGGCTGTCCGAACAGCGCTTCGTAAAGGTGCCCTAGTATGGAGTTTCGCCCCAGCAGGACCAGCAGGTAATAGCCCAGCACGGTGGGCGGCAGCACCAGTGGCAGCGTCAGGATCGAATCCAGGAAGTTCTTTCCACGAAACGTCTTGTGCGAGAGCAGGTAAGCCAGCAGCGTGCCGGCGCTGAGCACGAATGCCGTCGCCAGCGCCGCTACTCGCAAGCTAAGCCAGAGCGGGAACCAATCTACGGCATTCAAAGTCATGCGAGCTGCACGGAACCACGATTATAGCGGCCCACCGGGTGCGTGCACGCCTTAGCCTACGAACCGCTTGCGACGCCGGGCGCGAACTCCTGTTCCGAACGCGTCACCGGAGCCGCAATTTTGAGCTCGCCGGCCGTGAAGCCCTGCCACTGCGCCGTATGATAGGCAGCCATCTGCAACGGGATGATGTCAAAGAAGTGGGCGAAGCGGTCCGGAATATCGGCGGGCCAATCGCACAATGGGACGACTCCGGGGCGTCCCGAGTCTGGGCCGATCCAGCGGACGTTGCCTTCCATCTGAACGAGTTGCTCCGCCAGTGCCGCGTCCAATGTGGCAGTCGCGCGCTGCGAGCCCAGGACGACGGCGCGAAAGCGGTCATTCACCACCTCTACCGCGCCATGCCGGAATTGAGCCGCCGACATAGCGACCGCGGGCATCTTCGCCAGCTCCTGAAACAGCAATGCGCCGACGTGAGCGGAAGCCAGAGAAGGTCCGCGCCCGAGAATGTACAGCGGCACGCCATGCGCGAAAAAGCCGGGCCAGCTGCCGCTAAACCGGAACCAGTCCGGCACGCAATGCGCCAGGGCGGCTGCGGCCTTTTCAAGATCGGCCCTAATGCTGCCTCCCAAATCGCCCACGTAAGACGACCCTAACAGCGTCAGTGCGGCCAGGGAGCCGGTGTAGTTTTGGATGGCAACCGGCTCCTCCGGTAAGTTGCCGAGCAGGATGGCGTGCGTGGCTTGGCTAGCCAGGCTACTTCCCGGAGTGTTAACGACGCCTATGACTTTGCAGTTGCGTTGCTGCAGGATCGGTAGCAGCTTCGTGGTCTCCACGCTTTCGCCAGAGCGTGAAACCAGCACCACTGTCGTTTCCGGTCCCAGCAGGTTGGACCGAAAATGCAGCAGTTCGGCGGTTTCCACCACCGGCGCGGCCACTCCGCGCGAAGCCAAAAAATCCGCCAGCGGAAGGCAAGCATGCAGAGACGTTCCCATGCCGCTGAGAACAATCTGCTTGCTGGCTTTAAGCAATTCTCCGGCCGCGAGCAGCGTCCCGCGTCCTGGGCCGTATTGCTGGTTCACCACGGCGCGAAGCGCGTCTGCCTGAGCAAGCATGTTCTCAACCATGAATGCCGGTGCATTGGTTCGAACGGTTTCGGTCATTCGGACCTTCTCCTGAAATGAAAGTAGATGCCTGTAAATAGTAACTTTGCCAGTAGTTCCAACTTCCCCATTATGCCCCTAAGGCCTATTGCATATTTTGCTGGGAAACCAGCGGCGTCTGTATGACATTCGTCAGCCGCGGGCGCAGGCCGCAACAAGGCCCTTGAAATAGGCTAGGAACAGGCGTATTATCCATACCGAAGGGTTCAACTCACGCCGTGCACCGTTGGCCGGCAGCGTCCGGGTGTCCGTTTTGCGCGAGTGTCCAGAAGAAGGGAGAAATTCGCTTGAATATTACGGTTCACTTGATGGTGTGCGGGGTACTTGGGTTAACGGTTGTCGCATTATTTCTCTACCGTCATTGGCTTGAGAATCAGGATGATCCATACATCCACCTGCACAACGACGCTCACGATTCGAGCATTATCACTACGCAGGCCTCGATGGCGAAGCGCCTGGATGCGATCGACAAGACCAAGAATGGTCTGTTGGTGGCGGTAATCCTTTACGGGCTGGCGATTGCCGGCATGGCCGTCTACTCGGCCTGGAATACCGCTGGCAGCTAGGATGCCGCCCGATCAGAACGGTGGTCTGGTACGGAACCGAGGATAGCTTTGGCCGTGTGCGCGCGCTGCAGGTGTCCATAGGCGACTTTTAGAATCGCGAGCAGCGGCACTGAGAAGAACATTCCGGAAATGCCGCCGACTTTTTCGCCGGCGAGCACGCCGAATAGCACCAACAGCGGATGGATCTCTACCCGGGAGCTCATCAGGAACGGGTTTAGAACGTAATCCTGGAAAACCCGGTAGAGGGCCCAAAAAAGGACGATCCATAACAAACCGCCGGCACCCGCGACTCCGGAGACCAGCACGATAATGGCGAGCGCCGCCACGGGACCAATCACGGGGATAAACTCAAGCACGCCCGCAAGGCCCGCCAGCAGCAACTCGTAAGGCTCGCCCATTAAATTCAGAAATACTACCCAGGCCGCAAAAGACGCCGCCGCCAGAATGATCAATGCTTTGATATAGCTCCTGAGCACTTCATGCACGTCGCGCAGGATGAGTTCGGCGGTGGAACGATGTTTAGCAGCCAAGGCGTCCAAAATCGCCGCACGAATTTCCCGCGCATCTTTCAAAAAGAAAAAGGCCAGGATGGGCACCAGAATCGCTGGCAAAATTGAGCCGACGCCGGACACAATTTGCGTACCGGCCCGCTGTATGAAGGGAACCGCACTCGCCTGCAAGTTGGCGGCCTGCCTGGTAAGGGCTTCCATTACCTCGGTCCGGTAGCCTTCCGCCCAGTGCGGGAGAGGGAATTTTGTCAGTGTGCCGGTGGTCAGAAGTCCCGGGAGGCGCGTGAGCAGGCTGGTAGCCTCCGCCGCCAACTGAGGAATCAGTGCAAAACCCAAGCCGACTAACGCTCCGACCAGGAGTACATACACGATTCCAAGCGCCAGCGCGCGCCGTTTGGGCATAAATCGTTCGATCAAGGCCACAATCGGC
The DNA here is from genome assembly GCA_035316385.1 of Bryobacteraceae bacterium. Classification (GTDB taxonomy): domain Bacteria; phylum Acidobacteriota; class Terriglobia; order Bryobacterales; family Bryobacteraceae; genus Bog-105. The sequence continues at coordinate 4,230 of DATHIZ010000530.1, forward strand.
GACAGCATGTAGGCAAAGAAAATCGCGGTGGCGAAGACTAACAGCGTTTCGCGGATCTCGTAGACCAAAAGAAGCAGCAGCCCGAATACAAACACGGTCCAGACGATGCGCAACGTTCGCTGATCTATGGCTAGCATCTATGTCACTTTGAGACGTCACTGTTAGACTAACAATTGTCTAAGTTTTGTACTTTTATTAGTTTAGGCTGAAAGTCAAGCGCTCGATGCAAGCTCTCACGCGGGATTTGCGCCAGTTGGTTGGGGAACTACACGCGCTGGAGCACAAGCTTCGCGCCGGCGGCGGTGAAAAGAAGGTCGCCAAGCAGCACGCCGAAGGCAAGCTGACTGCGCGTGAACGGATCGACCGGCTGATTGATCCGGGAACCCTGTTTCTGGAGACCGGCCTGCTCATCGCGTACGACAAGTATGACGGCCAGGCCCCCTCGGCGGGCGTTGTAACGGGAGTGGCCAAAATCGAAGGGCGGCCGGCCGTAATCGTCGCCAACGATGCCACGGTGAAGGCGGGCGCGTGGTGGCCGGAGACCATCACGAAGATTTTGCGGGCGCAGGAAATTGCCATGCGGAACCGCATTCCCATTGTTTACCTGGTGGATTCGGCCGGCGTCAATCTGCCCCTGCAGGACGGCATCTTCCCCGGGCAATACGGAGCCGCGCGCATCTTCTATTACAACTCGCTCATGCGTGGGCGCTTGCACATACGGCAGATTGCGGCGGTGATGGGGCCGTGCATCGCGGGCGGCGCTTATCTGCCGGCGCTGAGCGACGTCATCATCATGGTGGAGAACGCCAGTTTCATGGGCCTGGGCGGTCCGAACCTGGTGAAAGGAGCGGTGGGTCAAGTCACCGACGGCGAGACGCTGGGCGGCGCTCGCATGCATACCGCCCTCAGCGGCGTGGCTCACTACCGCGCGGCGGATGATGCTGCGTGTCTGGACCTGATCCGCCAGCAGTTCCGGCAAATGCCGGAGCCCCCGGCTGTCAGGGAAGGGAATCCGCCCAAAGGCGATCCAGCGGAATTGTATAGCGTACTTCCGGCCGACCATCGCTTGCCCTATCGCATGGAAGGCCTGCTGGAGCGGATTCTCGACGAGGGGGATTGGTTGGAGTTTCAGCCGGACTATGCTCCGGAGTTGCTGTGCGCGGCGGTGCGCCTGAACGGACGCAATATCGGCGTCATCGCCAACCGGCGCGGTTTTCTGAAGGGTAGGACTGGCCCGCGCGTCGGCGGCATCGTCTATACAGAATCCGCCCGCAAAGTGGCCTATTTCGTCGAAAATTCGGCGCGCCATAGTTTGCCGCTGCTCTATGTGCAGGATGTCTCCGGTTTCATGGTGGGCGTGGAGGCGGAGACTGCCGGCATCATTCGGGCCGGAGCCGAAATGGTGGAGAGCATGGCCTGCGCGACTGTGCCCAAGATTGTCCTCACGGTCAATCACGCTAGCGGCGCCGGTTACTACGCGATGGCCGGGCAAGGCTTCGATCCCAACTTTACGTTCTGTTGGCCTACTGCGCGCATCGGAGTTATGGAAGGTGATTCCGCCGTGCAGGCTATCTATGGCCCGGAGCTCGAAAAATTGAAGGCGGCGGGAGAGCGCGTTCCTCCCGATCTTGAGACTAAAATCGCTCGAACGCGCGCTGATTATGATCGCTGGCTGGATGCAAAATATGCCGCTGCCCGCGGCCACTGTGACGCGCTGATCGACCCCGCCGGCACTCGTCAGATTCTCGATCTCGCGTTCAAGGTTGCCTGCGCAAACCAACCAGCCGAGCACGTTCCGCTTCAGTTGCTTGGGGTGGTGTAAAAATATAGCGGCGACCCAATGGACCTACTGATACAAGAAAAACATCGCGTTTTGCATATCACCTTAAATGCGCAGAGCAAGCGGAATGCTTTAACCGCTGCTATGTGCGCCGGCATCGTCGATGCTGTTGAGCAGGCGCAGCACAAAGAGAACATCGGCTGTATCTTGATCTGTGCCGCGGGCAGCGTTTTCTGTTCCGGGATGGACCTGGACGAAGCGGCGGACCCGCAGGGGCCCGATCTGCAGTGTATCCATGAACGCCTCTTCAGCCTGGGCGCTAGTTCGCTAAAGCCGATAGTAGTTTCGGTTAACGGCGCGGCGCTGGGCGGGGGTCTGGGCCTGGCGGCGCAGGGTCACGTCGTGATGAGCTCCGATTTGGCAATGTTCGGTCTTCCGGAAATACGTATCGGGTTGTGGCCCTTCTTTGTGTACCGTGCGGTGGAAGCCGCCATTGGCGCGCGCCGTACATTGGAATTGAGCCTCACCGGACATTTTTTCAATCCGGAACGCGCGCAGCAGTGGGGTCTAGTGCATGAGATCTGCCCTTCCGCGGAGTTAGGGGACCGGGCTAAGGTTCTATCGCGGGAATTGGCCAGATCCAGTCCAGTCGCGATTGAAGCCGGTATGCAGTATGTTCGCGGCTCGCGCCGAAAATCGTGGACGGGGGCCGGCCAGCTGGCGGCCGAGCTGCGTGCGAAGCTGATGAAGAGTGACGATTTCAAAGAGGGGCTTGCGGCCTTCAAAGAAAAACGCGAGCCCCGCTGGCCCGGCATGCCGTCCCATTTCTACGAGAAGCATTAAGCTTTTTTCCGTCTTTGCCAACCTGGCTTTGCTCGCGCCGCCGACCTTTTATCGCGATGTCCTCCCGATTCTTCAGGCGCATTGCCAGAGCTGTCACCGTTCCGGCGCAATGGCGCCCATGCCGCTTGAAACGTACAGGCAGGTCCGGCCCTATGCCGGGGCCATCGCCATCCGCACGGCGGCGCGCAAGATGCCGCCATGGTTTGCGGATGCCTGCTGCGGCCATTTCTCGAACAACCCATCTCTGTCGAGCGAGCAGATTGCAACGCTAGCTGCCTGGGCTGCCGCGAAAGCGCCGGAAGGGTCCTCCGCCAACTCACCTGAGCCAAATCATTTCACAACGGGTTGGAATATCTCGCCACCAGACACGGTGCTGCGAATGCCGGGTCCTAAGCACCTTCCCGCGCATGGCGATGTACCCTACCAATACATCGTTCTGCCGTCCGGATTTAAAACAGACCGCTGGGTCAGCATGTCGGAAATCCGGCCGGGGAATCGAGCCGTCGTGCATCATGCGGTTGCCTATATCCGGCCGCCGGGGTCGAAATGGCTGCGTGGAGCGCCCGTGGGCAAGCCCTTCAGCGCCGACAGTCTGCCCACTCCCGAGCTCCGCCGCGACGCCATGTGGACCGATAGCGACATTTTGCTGGTCTACGCGCCTGGCAGCCTGCCGGACCGCTGGCCGGAAGGCTTTGCCAAACTTGTGCCCGCGGGGTCAGACATCGTTTTGCAGATGCATTACTCGAATATGACCCACCGCGCCACGGAGGACCAGACCAGTATTGGCCTGGTTTTCGCCACGCAACCCCCTGCCAAGCGCGTCCTGACTTTGCAGTTGACCAATGACCGTTTTTCCATCCCTCCAGGCGACCCTAATTATCGGGCGGAGGTGCATGGCTCGCTGCCCAACGATGCTCTCCTGCTCAGCTTTTTTCCGCACATGCATCTCCGGGGTAAAACCTTCGAGTACAACCTAGTGGAGCCGCACGGCCGCATCCGCACGCTGCTACGCATTCCGCACTACGATTTCTATTGGCAGCTGAGCTACCGGTTGGCGACGCCGATCCTGCTCAAGGCCGGCGCCGTTTTGCAAGCGATAGCTACGTTTGACAATTCGAGCGGCAATCCGCATAACCCAAATCCCAAGGCGACCGTGACCTGGGGCGAGCAGACCTGGTCGGAAATGATGGTGGGTTTCTTTGACGTAGCGGTAAATCCCACCGTCGATAAGCAGCAGTTTTTCTTACGGCGTTAGCTCGCCGATTTCAATTTCCTTGCCAGCGGCCGGAACTCTTCCACCTCAAACGAGTTCCTTACAATGGCGCGTAATTCCTGGAGCGATCCAACGTGGCCCATGCCCATCGCTTGTATCAATGCATTACCGGCGGCCGTTGCTTCGGCTGGTCCGGCAATCACGCGACGGCCGGTCACGTCCGCCGCGAGTTGATTCAGCAGCGAGTTGCGCGAACCGCCGCCGACAATGTGGATCACGTTGATTTGCCTGCCGGTCAACTGCTCAATGAGTGCAAGCACCTGTTTGTAGCGCACTGCCAGACTATATAAGATCAGGCGGGTCACTGCGCCCACATCTCCGGGCGCCTCCTGCGCGGTCTTGCGGCAGTACTCTTGGATGCGCTGCGGATGGTTGCCAGGCGAGACAAATTCATCCAAATCCAACACCGTGGACGAGGCTTTGGCGGCGGCTGCCCGTTCCATCAATTCGGCGTAGGAATACTCGCTACCTTCGCGCGCCCAGGCCCGCCTGCATTCCTGCAGCACCCATAAGCCGGGAATGTTTTTCAGGAAGCGTATTTTGTCCTGCACGCCTACCTCATTTGTGAAGTTGGCTTCGAGCGCCGCATCGTTAATCACCGGTTCGTCCAGTTCCACGCCCATTAACGACCAGGTGCCGGAACTGATGTAGCACCAGTCTTTCAAACCGGAGGCAGGCACGGCCGCAACTGCTGAAGCGGTGTCGTGCGAGCCGGTGGTGTAGACCGGAACGTCCTGTGTTAGATTGCAATGCTCGGCGACATGCGGCAGTACCGGACCTAACTCGGTGCCTGGATCGGTGAGCGTAGTGAGAAATCCGCCAGCGATGCCCAAGCGGCGCAGCATGTCGGTGGCGAATTGCTTCTTGACCGGATCGTAGAACTGCGAAGTGCTGGCGATAGTGCGCTCGGAAGTGAATGCGCCCGTCAGGAAGTAGTTGAACAAGTCGGGCATGAAGAGCAGATGCGAGGCGATGTTTAGGACGCGCGGGGAATCACGCTGCGCGGCGTACAGATGGTAGAGCGAATTGATCTCCATGAATTGAACGCCGGTCTGACGGAAGATTTCGGCGCGCGGCACACGGGCGAAAACTTCTTCAAAGGCGCCCCGCGTGCGCGCGTCACGATAATGCCGCGGATGATCGAGCAGGCTGCCGTCTTCGCCTAGCAGGCCAAAGTCGACGCCCCAGGTATCCACGGCGATGCCATCCAAAGTATCCACTGCACAGGCCGCCGCGCGAATGCCATCGCACATCTCATGAAAGAGCCGCAGCGTATCCCAATAGAGGCCGGTTGGCAGACGAACCGGGATATTGGCGAAGCGATGCAACTCGACCAAATCCAGATTATGGCTCGCGAGATTTGCCAGCATCGCGCGTCCGCTCTCCGCGCCCAGATCCAATGCCAGATAACTATGTTTGATTGTCTCGGGCCTCATCTCAGGCGAGTATATCGTTGACTACCTCTTGCCCGAGGTAATCAGCGGGCCTTGCTCTTCGTGGCGGCTCTTTCCACTCATGAGGCGCGCTTCAAACATGATGAGCAGCGCAAGCACTAGCACCGCGCAGGAGCCGAACGCCGGCACCAACATGACCGCCTGCATGCCCAGGTAAGCGTTGACGTATCCGAGCAGCCAAGGAGCGCCGGTTGCGCCCACAACCGCAATGGCGATGGCGCCGCTGTAGAAGCCCGGATGATAGGAAAAGCGGTCATCCAGCTGTTCCGCGATCAGTGGGTAGATGGGCGCGAAGCCCGCGCCAATCAGAACGACGGCGGCGAGCGCCACCGGCAGCGCGGTTGCGAAACTCAGAATTAAATATCCCGCCAATGCCAGCACGGTGCTCGAAAGGAGCAGCCGGTGGTGATTCACGCGCGACAGGAGCAGTTGGGCCGCCAAACGCCCTAACATCAGGGCGACAAAATAGATCGCCAGGCCCGCAATCGCCCAGACCGGATTGGTGCCAAGCCGGTGAATCAAAAACAGCGGCAGCCAGCCCGCCAGCGAGCACTCGTTGCCGAATTGGAAGAAGAGCAACAGGCTGAACAGTAGGGTGGCAATGCTGCGCAGATCTTTGAGTGTGTCGCGCGCGGCTTCAGCGTTTGTTTTTTTTTTCTGGTTTTGTTCGGCCCGGTTTTGTTCCGTCTGGCTCTGTTCCGAAGGCGTTTCGCCGCGCAGGTACAGAAAAGAGAATAGAAGTGGAAGCAGCGCGAGCGCGGGAGTTTCGAGCCGGACGGAACCGGCGAAGTAGGTTGCCCCGGTCATGACGGTAGCGAGCAGGCACCCGCATCCGAACAACAGGCCGCCGAGATTTGCCGCCATGGCCGGCGCGCCTACGAAGAAAGTCTCGGAAAGATAAAACAAGGCGGTGGCCAGGCCGCCGCCGGAGGCGCCCACAACCGCCAGCAAGGCGATCCGCCATCCGGTGGAGACAGGCGGCGCCAGAAACGAGAGCGCCACTAATCCAGCCGCGGCTACGGCGCACGATAGGGCAGCCATTCTCTTTGCGCGTACCCGTCTGACGTATCGCCGCGCGATGGCTGAGGCGATGAGGTACCCGGCATTCAGCGCCAGGAAGTGGAAACCGATGGTTTGCGGCTCCACATCAATGTGATACCGCCAGGCGACAAGAAGCGAACCGGGCAGGCCCAGCAGAATGCCTAGAACAAGGAAGCCGCGCAGAACGGAAGGCGACTGAGCTGGGCCGGCTGTTTTTGCCGTCACCTCCGCAGATTTCGTTGACACATTCCGGCTCTACTGTTTAAAATCGAAGCATCACTGAGGAAGGAGGTGGTCCAGTAATAATGAATTCTGGTAGTGACTGTAGCATATTATCCACGCGCGAGGTGGCCGACTCCTAGTCGCCGTTCGTACGTTCAGGTTTCGTTCAGTGACGAGGCCGCAGTTCAAGTGAACCGGCCGCCCC
>DATHIZ010000531.1:0-2137 GCA_035316385.1 Bryobacteraceae bacterium
CTTCTTCAGCGGGCATCTGAATCCTCATAAACAGGAAATCCGAATGGGTGAAATCACGGAGATGCTCGCCGTGATGGAGCCGGTGATCCAGTCCGGGCAGTCGATACTGTTTCACGGCGATCTCAATCATCGTCCCGAGACACCAGAGTATGCCCGCTGGACAGCCGCCGGGCTTGTGGATGGATTCACTGCGAAAGGCACCGGGCAGCCGTTCACGGCAAATAGCATCGAGCCGCGCGGCCGCATCGATTACATCTGGGCTGCCGGTCCGCTCGCAAAACGGTTCCAGGAATTCCGCGCGCTCTTCGAGGGCGCTTTCCGTACCAACCCAACTGATCCCACTTCATTTGCACTCAGCGATCATTTACCCGTAATGGCCGATTTCGACTAGTGTTCAGGCATCTGCCAATCCTGCTCTTCACGGCGAGTTTCGTCTTGCTCGCCGTCAACCCACCCGTGTATGCGCCTCCGAGCGCGTGCGCGGGTTGCCACTCGGAAATTGCGAAAACGTATCAGCGATCGGCAATGGCACAAACGTTTTCTACGGTGGCCAAGGCTCCCCGCATTGAAGACTACGCAACCGCTAACAAATTCGACCACGCGCTTTCCGGCAGACACTACGAAACGTTCATTCGTGACGGGCGCGTGTTTCAACAGCGGTATCAGGAAGAGGATGCACGAAAGGTGCGAGCGTTCGAGCAGGAGATCACACACGTCATCGGCTCGGGCCGGCGGGCGAGAAGCTATTTAAATCTGTCGGACAGCGGAGAGCTGACGCAGCTTCCGTTGTCGTGGTACACGCAGGAGAACCAATGGGGCATGAGCCCCGGTTACGATCAGCCCAAGCACTACGACTTCAGCCGGGTGATCGATCGGGGATGTTTGGCGTGCCACAACGCTTATCCCCTTGGCTCGGGCGGAAAGGACGGCTTCGCTGTCCGTTCTGTCTATGAGCCGCCCCTTCCGCAAGGGATTGATTGCCAGCGATGTCATGGCCCTGGCTCGCTGCATGTTGAGTTGGCAGGCAAGCACGCTCCGGCGCCCTCCATTCAAGCGGCCATCGTCAATCCGGCGAAGCTGTCGTCCGGGCTTCAGATGGACGTGTGTATGCAATGTCATCTGGAGACCACCAGTTCTCAACTGCCCCACGCCCTTCGCCGGTTCGGCCGCGGTGACTTTTCGTTCAGGCCCGGAGAGAAGCTAGCGGACCACGTGATTCATTTCGATCATGCACCGGAAAGCGGCAAGCAGGACAAATTTGAAATCAACAGTAGCGGCTATCGTCTCCGGCAATCCCAATGCTTCCTGAGGAGTGAAGGAAAGCTGACATGCACCACGTGCCACGATCCTCACGGCGCGGAGGACAGCGTACGGGCGCGGCGGGAATCCTGCGTGCAATGCCACGCGCCTCATAAGGAGGCGGGCCGGCAGGATTGCGCGGCGTGTCACATGCCTCGGCGCAGAGCGGAAGACGCCGTCCATGTTGTGATGACTGACCACAAAATTCAGCGAATTACTCCGGCTCGCGACCAGATGGCGCCACTTCCAGAAACCGTGGAACCTTATCGCGGCAACTTGGTCTCCTATTTGCCCTCCCTTCCAGCATCGGCGGACAGCGACTTGTATCTGGGACTTGCGCTTTCCGCCGACGGCGCAGATGTCCGAAAAGGCCTGTCGCTGTTGGAGCGCGGGATCGCGACAAAGGGCGCGCAAGCTCCAGAAGAGGCAATCGCCGGGCTGGCGCGAGTGCTGATGAGCATAGGGCGAACGCGCGAAGCCGTTCAAGCGTATGCGCAGGTGGTAATCAAGCAACCCGGGCTCGCGTCACTGCGTGCGGATTACGCGAAGGCTCTGGAAAGTGGCGGACAGGTCGCATTAGCTCGACGTGAATATGAACGGGCACTGCTGGACAGCCCTGATCTGCCAGCCGCTCATTTGGGATTGGGGAGGCTGTCCAAAGATGCGGCGGCCGCGATGGAGCATTTCCGCAAAGCCACGCGCGGGGCCGCGGTAAGGGCTGAAGCTCTACAGAATCTCGGGAACGTGCAGGCGTCGGAACGGCAGTTCGCCGAGGCGCGGGCATTGCTCGAACAGGCACTGGCGATTGATCCGGATTTCGCCGACGCAGAGAACAACT
>DATHIZ010000532.1:0-3243 GCA_035316385.1 Bryobacteraceae bacterium
TTAGCATTCGCGTTATAGTGGTGCGCCACCAGGCTTAGCCCGATTTCTTCAAAAGGCAGCGCGCCGTCGGTATAGAGCAGGTCCGGTTGATAATTATCAATCAGATCTCTCATACGCGCATACCAATGGCGCTTCCACCAATCGGGGATGTTACTCTCGTTCCAATCCAGCTTGGTGTGAACCTCGTCGGAATCAACATACAAATCGAAATTCTTGGAGTCCGCGCCATCGTATGGTACTCCGGCTGCAGGACCGGTTGCATCGTGCCCATGGCTGGTGGAGAACCATTTGTAAGTGATCCACAGGTGTTCACTGACTCCGAATTTCAACCCCTCGTTCATGGCAGCCTTCCGCCATAGACCCACAATGTCTTTCCTGGGGCCCATCTGCACCGCGTTCCAGGATTGGTGCTTGGAGTTCCACAAGTCGAAATTGTCGTGGTGGACACCCATGCTCATGAAATACTTGGCGCCGGCCTTCTTGTAGAGCCGCATCAATTCAGCCGGCTCGAAGCGCTCCGCCTTCCACTGCGGGATGGTGTCCTTAAACCCGAATTTGGAAGGGTGCCCGTAGGTTTCGCAATGGTAGTTGTACTGCGGACTCCCCTCCATATACATGTTGCGGGCGTACCAATCGCCCGCCTCCACCGCGGATTGCGGTCCCCAGTGCGCCCAGATACCGAATTTGGCGTCTCGAAACCATTCGGGAATCTCATAGGCGCTCAACGATTGACGCGTGCCTGAAAATGGCCCACTCTCTATTGCAAGACCTGCCGGCATACTAGGCCGGGCCGCTTGGTAGGCGGCAGCAGTGACAGCCCCGGAGAGGCCCGACCCCAGTAATCCCAAAGCGTGTCTTCGAGTGAGTCTCATGGAATCCCTTATCCGTTCACGCCCGAGGCAAGAAATCCGCCGTCGACGGCTATGCATTGTCCGGTAATAAAATCCGACGCTCTGGACGCCAGAAAAATGGCGGCTCCCACGAGTTCCGGAATCTTGCCGAAACGCTTCATAGGAGTTCGCATCAACAACTCGCGTCCGCGGTCCGTGCCGTCCAGCAAGGCCGAATTCAGTTCAGTCCGGAATACGCCCGGGGCAATGGCGTTCACGTTAATTCCCTTTTGCGCCCATTCCACGGCCAGGCTGCGAGTCAGACCCAAGACACCGGATTTCGACGCCGCATAGGCGGCCACTTCAAAAAAACTCACGTAAGAGTTCAAGGAAGCGATATTCACTATGCGCCCGTGGCCGCTCGCCGTCAGCGATTGATAGAAGCTCTGGCAAGCACGCAAGGTTCCGGTCAAATTGACATCCATCAATTTGTTCCACTCGTCTTCAGTGATGGCGATGCTGGGCTTGCGGAAAATCTGGCCCGCCGCGTTCACCAAAATGTCAACTCGGCCGAACTCTTTCAGGACGGCATCGTGCAGGGCATCTATGGACTGCCGGCTGGAAGCGTCTGTTGTCTTCCGCAGGCTTTTCCGTCCCACTCGTTCAATATCGGCGGCGACTTCATTCACCAGATTCTCGCGGCGTCCCGTCGCCACCACATCCGCGCCGGCTTCCGCCAGACTGACAGCCAAAACGCGCCCAATGCCGGAGTTGCCGCCCATTACCACGGCAACCCGGCCCGTCAAATTAAACAATTCAAGCGGCATGGCCTCATCTTACAAGCCCTCCCATCTAGCGCCCGAAATGGTAGCTAAACGACACCGTAGCGTAAGACGGTATGTACACGCCGGTCACTCGCTCAGAAGGCTCGCCTTCTCCAGGCAGGGCGAGCACCTCAATCGTCTGACCGGTGTAGCCACTGGAGATCTGCAGTTGGATGCCGGCATCGAACTTACCGTTTAGGAACTTGCGCACCATGGCGGCCCGGATTCGCGAACGGGAACGCTCACAAAGCCGTCGCCCAAAGGCTATGTCCTACTTCCTCGAATTCGGCGCGGGCGTGCAGCTGAAATGGCAAGCGATCGGTTGTGCCTAGAACATCGAAAATCAGCCGCGGCGCTTCCGGTACCGGCGTACCGTCCGCGAGGTCGCGCGCATCGGCTTTCGATAAAGAAGCCTGGAGAAGTCCGCTGCGAAAGGTATGACGAGAGGAGATGGTGATGTACTGGTTGCGGTTGGGACCTTCGCTGAACTGTAGACCGGTATCCGCGTCGATTTTGGCGAGCGACGATTCCTGGGTCACGTGCGCGAGCAAACCGGCCATCCGTGCCGCTGCGAGTTTCCTGGGTTTTGGAATCGCCTGAGCGCTCGATTCTTACTCTAGCGCCGGCCACCGGCTTTCCTTGGGGATCAGTCACCCTGCCCGCCACGCCCGCAGCCGCGGCTTCGAGCAGGCTCGCGACGCAAAGCAAGGCCGCTGCCACGGGAAACCGCAGTCTTCCGCACACGGCAACACACGCAATTCGTGCCATGAATTTCGCATTCGTAATACTAGCATCGGATAGCACGAATCTCTGATGAGTATTACGAGCTCGCAAATTTGCAGTAGAATCTTGATATGAAGTTTGCCATTTTCGTGCTGCTCGCGACCACTGCGGCGCTCAGGGGCCAATCACCTGCAACCGCGGCGGATATGCTAGCCCGCGTCGCCGAGTTCCACGGCAATGCTGGTGTCTTCGCGGTCGCCGGATACAGAATGGGAGAACGGGCGCTCCATGAACTAGCTGAGCCGCGCGGGAGTTTCAATCTGGACGTCACGCACCGGACGCCTCTGCAGGTGCAGTACAGTTGCGTAGCCGACGGGTGGCAGGCGGCAACTGGCGTTAGTGCCGGAAAGCTGAATCTGCATATTGTCGAAACAAAGCCGGGTCAACTGGAAAGTGTTATCAAAGACGCAAAGACCGGGAAGGAACTCACATTCCGGCTCCGCCCCACGTTTCTTGAAAAGTATCTCAATACGCCTTACGATCGGCAAGCAAGCGCAGCCCGCGAAATAGCGAGCCTGCCAGACGATCAAATTTTCGTAATGATCAAAAATCTTCCGCGTTAGTCGACGGCGGCCCCCTCTTCGAAAATACCTGTCTGTTTGTTTTTTCGGACGCGGCCGGCCGGAAAGCAGCGGCCATTCATCGCCACATAGACCCCGGGACCAAGCGTTTGGACGAACGCGAGCGCGCTGCCGAGATTGAAGAGGCCGTCGGAGCTGCCGAATTTGTAAGGGATCATCGCCCCGGTCAGGACGATCGTCTTGTCGAGAATACCGGCCGCCAGAAGGGTCTTCGCCGTAGTCTCC
>DATHIZ010000533.1:0-5027 GCA_035316385.1 Bryobacteraceae bacterium
GGCGACGCCGATCAATTGGAGCAGGTGCTGATCAACCTGATACGCAACGCCGTCGACGCCGTCCAAATGACCGGTGGCCGGGTTTTCGTGCGCCACGAACAAAGCGCCAGTATGGTGGAGATCATCGTGCGCGACGAAGGCCCGGGCCTGTCGAATACCGCCAATCTGTTCGTCCCGTTCTTCACAACCAAAAAGGGCGGTTCCGGAATTGGCTTGGTCCTCAGCCGTCAGATCGCCGAAGCGCACAACGGCACGCTCACTTTGCGAAATGCCAGGGAAGGCCCGGGCTGCGAAGCGATTATTGCGTTGCCGCTGTCGTAAGAGAGCTATCGGCGTGATACGAACTGCGCACCAGCGGGCCCGCTTCCACGTGCGCAAAACCCATGGCAAGTCCTGCCTGCCGCAGTTCGTTGAACTCGGCTTGCGGCACATACCGCACAATGGGCAAATGCTTGGGGGACGGTCGCAGATATTGGCCCAGCGTCAGAATGTCCACCTGGTGATCGTGCAGGTCGCGCATCGTTCGCAAAACTTCGTCGGTGTTTTCGCCAATGCCAAGCATCAAGCCTGACTTTGTCGGTGTCGACGGCGCAATCGATTTTGCGTATTGCAGCATCTTCAGAGATCGTTCATACCGCGCGCCCAAACGCACCTGCCGGTAAAGCCGCGGCACGGTTTCGGTGTTATGGTTCAGCACGTCCGGCCGGGCTTCCATGACGATTTCCATGGCGCGTTCCGATCCCTGAAAATCAGGCACCAGCACTTCCACTTTGCAACCCGGAACCTGCTCGCGAATCTCGCGTATGGTCATGGCGAACAATTCGGCGCCGCCGTCTTTGCGGTCGTCGCGATTCACGCTGGTGACCACCGCGTAACGAAGGCCGAGCGCGGCGCAAGCTTCGCCCACGCGGCGCGGTTCATCATAATCCACTGCCAGCGGAGCGCCTTTCTGCACCGCGCAAAAGCCGCAGCGGCGCGTGCAGACATTTCCCAGGATCATGAATGTCGCCGTGCGCCGGTTCCAGCATTCGCCTACATTCGGACATGCCGCGCTTTCGCAAACCGTGTGCAGGCGCAGACGCGTAACCAGGTCTTTTAACTCACGGTAGTTTTCGCCGACTGGAGCCGGCGCGCGCAACCATTTTGGACGTTCCGGCTGTGAAGAAATAGTGACTAACACCGCCTTCAGTGTAACGTGCGCGTTCACATCTCGCGGCGGTTTTCAAGCGAACGCGACATCGTCACTTCGTCGGCGAACTCCAAATCGCTGCCGACCGGAATGCCCATGGCAATGCGCGTCACCCTCGGCCCCAGCGGTTTCAGCAGGCGCGACAGGTACACTGCCGTCGCCTCGCCTTCTACCGTGGGATTGGTCGCAATAATCACTTCCTGTATCTCGTCCCGATGCAACCGGTCAATCAGTCCCTTGATGCGCAACTGCTCCGGCCCGATTCCTCGCAACGGTGAAATGGCGCCCTGCAGGACATGATAAAGCCCGCGGAACGTGCGCGTCGTTTCAATCGGCACGATATTGTGCGGCTCTTCCACCACGCAGATCTGCAGCCGTTCGCGATTCGGATCACGGCAGAACGAACACAGTTCACCGTCGCTGATGTTATTGCATTCCGTGCAAATGCCCAGCTTGTCTTTGACATCGAGAATCGCTTGAGCCAGGTTCGCGGCGTCGTCGCGCGGCACGCGCAACAGATGAAACGCGATGCGCTGGGCGGATTTCTGCCCAATGCCCGGCAGCCGCTTACATTCCTGGATCAACCGCGCTAGCGGCTCTGCAAAATCTGCCATCGGCGGCGCCGCGCCTAAAACATGCCTGGCGGCAAACCGAGCCCGCCCAACAAGCCGCCCATTTTGGCGTGCGATTCTTCATCTACTTTTTTGGCGGCTTCATTGAAGGCGGCCACCATCATGTCTTGCAGCATCTCGACGTCGCCCGCCACCTCCGGATCAATCTTTACGCCGAGGACGTTCTTATGGCCGTCCATCTTCACACTCACCATGCCGCCGCCGGCGGATGCTTCCACGCGGATGAGAGCGACTTGCTCCTGCATCTTCGCCTGCATCTGCTGCGCTTGCTTCATCATGTTCTGCATGTTGCCAGGCATCTTCATGAATATCGGTTCCTCCTGAATTCTACTCGCTCAAGTTTCGAACGGTGCGCACTTGCGCGTCGGGAAATAATTCTTGAAAGCGTTTCACGCCCGGGTGCGACAACGCGCGCTCGCGGAATTCCGCGTCTTCTCCGGCCGTTTTTCTCACTGCGGCCGGCTTCGAACTGGCCACATTCTCTCCTACTTCAAAGCGTACACGGATGGCTTTGCCGAGCACCTGCGATGTAATGCGTTGAATGCCCGGATCTTTCAGCGCGAACGAAAGCATCTTGCTGGCCCGCAGCAACAGTTCCGATCCCTGTAGTTTAACTTCGGCCTGCTGCAATGCGTCAGCGCTGAAGTTGAGCCCGGCTTTACAGAGCGCCTCATACAGTTTGTCTTCTAAGTCACCGGTGGCAGCGGCTGCCGGCGGCTCCGGCTCAGGTTCCGGCGCTGGAGGTGGCGGAGGCTGTGGCGCTGGCGCAACCGCTAGGGGTTTAGGCGCCGGCGCCTGGAAGGCCGGCGGCCGGGGAGCAGCCGCGCGCGTGGAAGCCGTAAGCGGTAACCCTGCCAGCGCCTCTTCAATCGATTGCAGTCTGCCGGCTTGCACCAACTTGATCAATCCAAGTTCCAAATGCAGCCTGGGCTGCAGAGAATTTTGGAGCGCCTTGTACAGATCGAGCGACAGCGTGAGATAACGCGTCAGATCTTCTTCGCTAAACCCGCTGGCTGTCTCGATCAGCGCCGCCTGCTCAGGCTCGGACGCCGCAATCAGGCGCGTGGTCTTGCCTGAAATTTTCGCCACCAGCAAATTCCGCCAGTAGCGCGACAACTCGCGCGAGAAATGATGCAGACTTTGCCCGTTGCGCTCCAGCTCTTGCACGATTTCGAGCATCCGCGCGCCATCCTCCGCCTGCACGGCTTCAGCCACGGCCCGCAGTGCGTCTACTCCGAATACACCCAGCAGTGCGCGCACGTCTTCCACGCGCAGGGTGTTGCCGCAGCAGGCAATCGCCTGGTCCAGCGCCGAGAGCGAATCGCGGACGCTTCCTCCGCCGGCCTGCGCCACTACCGCCAGCACTTCGTCGCTCGCTTCGATGCCTTCCTGTAGCGCAATGAACCGCATCCGGCTCATGACCTCGGTGAAATCCACCGATCGGAAACTGAAATGCTGGCAGCGCGAGGCGATGGTGTTCGGAATATCGTACGCTTCCGTCGTGCAAAGGATGAAGACCACCCACTCGGGCGGCTCTTCCAAAGTTTTCAGCAGCGCGTTGAAAGCTTCCTTCGTGATCTGGTGCGCTTCGTCGACGATGAAGACTTTGTAGCGGTCGCGCGCCGGCCGGTAGCGGACATTCTCGCGGATCTCGCGCATCTCATTGATGCCCCGATTCGAAGCCGCGTCGATTTCGATAACGTCCACCGAGTTGCCGGCGGTAATTTCCACGCAACTGGAGCAAACGCCACAGGGCGTAGCGGTCGGCCCGTTGATGCAATTCAAGCAGCGGGCGAGAATACGCGCCACGGTGGTTTTACCGGTGCCGCGCTGGCCCGAAAAAATGTAGCCATGCGCAATCCGATTGCTGGCTATGGCGTTCGAAAGCGTCTTATGAACGTGTTCCTGGCCAATCAGCTCATCGAATCCCTGCGGACGATACTTCCTGGCGATGACCTGATACATGGAGGTTGGGAGTTGGCGGTTGCTATTGCCAGACCCCGGGTGATCCGCGGCACACGAGCTAAATCGCTACCGTTGCTTCCTTCCGGACCTAGCGGGGTTTGCAACCGCACGTTGCACGAAGCCCGGAGCCTGACAACTCACAAGTTTAGCATCCGCCGCTATTTGACAGGTTGCAGCACGGCTTGCAGTTTTTCGCCGAAAAGCGTATTGGTCACAGGCCTGGCGGGAGGCTTCGATTCAGGCGTAGGCACTGGTTTGATTTCGGCAGTCTCCACCTTTTTTTCCTCTAAAAAGCGGTCTTTCTTCAATAGCACCCGCTCCAGAGACGCAATCCAACCCGTGAAGTCGCCCTCCACCCCTTTGTCCCGTTGTAGCGCGTTGCGGATCGTCTCCATCTTGGAATCCAGATTGTCCAAATGATGGAGCAGAACCGCTTCGGCAAACTCCGGCACTTTGGGCGAACCAAATTCCAGTTCGCCGTGATGGCTGATGATCAGGTGCTCCACCAGCATTCTGAGCCTGGGAGGGAAATCGGACAGTTTTTCGAATTTTGTGCCCAACAACCGCAAGCCCAAAACAATGTGGCCCAGCAGTTGGCCCGCCGCGCTGTAGCCGAAGCTGCGCGCGTAGGTCAGCTCTTCTATCTTGCCGACGTCGTGCAGAATCACGCCGGTCAGCAACAAATCGAGGTCGATGTTCTTGTAATGCGCCGCCGTAAAACGCGCCAGCGTGCACATGGAAAGAACATGTTCTATTAATCCGCCCCGGCACGCGTGGTGGATCGTCTTGGCCGCCGGGGCCATTTTGTAGAGCGCGGCGGTTGGCGCGTCATCGAAGACGCTTTCGAGCAGAGCGCGCAAGTGCGGATTTCCGATGCCGGAGATAATGCCGCGCAACTCCGCGTACATCTCCTCCGGATCCCGTTCGGAACAGGGGAAGAAATCGGCCAGATCGACTTCGCGCTCTTCCACGCGGCGCAGGCGGTGGACGGTAAATTGCGAGCGGTTCTGGTAAACCTGGACCAGCCCTTTGACTTTTACAAAGTCATCGCGGTCGAAGGTGTCCATCACCTCCGCCACGTTGTCCCACATTTTGGCTTCCAGTTCGCCGGTTCTGTCGGCCAGATGCAGGGAAAGGTACGGCTCACCAGTCTTCTTCTGGCGGATTTCTTTCGACAACACCAGAAAAATGGCGGTAATAGCCTCGTTTGGGGTTAAGTCCCCAACGTAAGGAGATTTCAT
>DATHIZ010000534.1:0-5623 GCA_035316385.1 Bryobacteraceae bacterium
TCGGTTACTGTGCCTGAAAGTGTAGCGCTGGAATTAACCTGGCCAAAAAAATTGCTGTTGATCGCGAAAAATAGCAGAAACGCAAATGCGCTCTGCCGCCAAAACCTGTACATCGGCCCGTCCTTTGTCCCCTGAAGATGCGCCCAAGACAGGGGGCCGAGTGCTCGCCAAAGAGCGTTCTAATAGCTTAGTGGTAGGCGGTATAATTTGTCAATATTAGATGAACTAAAAATTGATAAACTGAAACCGCCCACTCCTAAGCTACGTCGAAACGCGAACTAAGGCTGCACGTTGGTCACTCCCTCAGCGCCTGCTTTCGGGAAATGACTCTCATACCAGGCAATGGAGCGGTCAATCCAATCCACAACGTGCTTCGTCTCCCGCACGCCATGGCCTTCGCGAGGGTAACGCACGAAGATGGTGTCTACTCCCACGTCTTTTAAAGCTACAAAGTACTGCTCCGCTTCGGCTATGGGCACGTCCGGATCGTTTTCTCCGTGAACCAGCATCGTGGGCGTGTGGGCGGCCGCTACATGCTTCAACGCCGACCGTTCCCAAGCATCGTCCATAAGTCTGCCCTGGTGGAAGAATTGGCCGAACTCCATCTCTTCGTACTGGTTGTAATAAGTCATGTAGTTATAACTGATGAGGTTGGAGATACCCGCCGTAGGAATCGCCGCCTTGAACTCATTTGTCTGGGTGATCAACCAATCGCTCAGTTGACCGCCATAACTAACTCCTTCAATTCCCATCCGTTCACGGTCGATCCACAGATATCGCCGGACCGCCGCGCTTACCCCATATAACACGTCTTGGCCTTCATTGCCGTCCTGGTCGCCAAACACCGCGTCCGCGAATTTCTGACCGTAGCCCGTGGAGCCTCGATAGTTCACCTGCAACACGGCCCAGCCCTTAGCCGCGTACACCTGGTTCTTGAAGTTGAAGGCGGGGCCATTCTGGCCGTGCGGACCCCCATGGATGTTTACGATCATCGGGTGCTTGCTGCTGGCCGTGATGTTCAACGGCTTGGTGAGGAAAGCTTCCACCTCAAATTTGTTATCGTTGCTGACAAAAGTGAACGGCTCGGTCGGAGCAATGGCTTTTCCGGCCAGCACCTCTGTGTTTAGAGACGTAAGCTGACGTGCGGCGGCTTGTCCGGTTTTAAGATAGAGCTCCGGCAAATCGGAGGTGGTTGCGAAGGCATAGGCAACCGTCCCAAGTTTGTTGGGTGAGAACGCGCCCACCATGCCGATGTCGCTCACTAGGATCTCCGCCTTTCCGCCGCCAACCGGCATGCGTGCCAGATGACTGCTCCCGCGCTCCTGGTAAGTGAAGTAAACTGACTTTCCATCGGCGGACCAGGTGAGTCCGTGCTGCCGGGCGTCGATGGGCCGGCCGATCTCGCGGCGGTGCGAACCTTCCGGGTCCATGAGCCAGGCGTGTGTGTCTTCCATCGTGGTTTCGCGGTCCGTAATGCCGCGTGTGGTCGATAGCAGTGCGATGGTCTTGCCATCGGGCGACCAGGTAGGCGCATACTCGGTGTTTTCGGTCGCCGTGATTCTTCGAACACTGCCATCGGAAACCTTCAGTGCAAACACATCGTAGTTGAAAAACTCATCCGAGTTCGGTTCGCGGTTTGAGACGAACAGGATCTCCTGCCCATCCGGTGACCAATCGATCGAGTGTTCATCGTAAGTGCCGCTGGTCAACTGCCGCGTCTGCTTCGACGCAATATCGATGGCATACAGATGCAGGCGTTTGTTGTCGTTGAAATGGGTCAAGCCTTCAGAGGCGGTGGGCTTGTAAAGGTACCGAGTAATGACCATGGGATCGCCCTGCGCATTTTCCGTTTCAGGTCCGGGAGTGGAGGAAACGTAGGCAACGGTCTTGCTATCCGGCGACCAGGTGAAATCTTCGCCTTGTCCGGGCAGGGGAGAGTTTGTGCCGCTCATTGCGGTCAGGAATGTCTCTCCGGAGCCGTCTGCCTGAACATAAGTGAGTCCATGCTGCGCCCCTTGCCCGCCAACAAAGGCGACCATCTTCCCATCAGGCGACCAGCGCGGATGGGAGCTTGCTTCTTTTTCTCCGCCGATCCGCACTGATTTTTGGGAGGCAACGTCCATAATCCAAATTTGGGTATACGGCCGTCCGGGCCTATCGTTCATGCTCACCGAGTAGGCAAGATGCTTATCGTCTGGCGAAAACTGAACGTCGCTCACGGAGCGGAAGCGGTACAGATCTTGGCTCTGCAGGCTTTGCGCCGCGAGACTTAATCCGTGAAGTGAAATGAAGGTAAAAACTGCTAAGCGAAAAGAGAACAACATCTGTCTATCCAATTCTGGCCAGGGAAACGGCCGCAATTATATTGTTCGAACAGGGAACTTGGCGCACGGCGGGGTGTCCGGTTTGGCTCGATGCCTCGCCAACCTCAGAACAGCCTATCTTACACGGAGTGGTTATCGAGCAGTGACGGATTGCACGGATTTCCCCTGTCCGCCAGGCGTTCTGGACGTGGAACAATAGCAGCATGCAAATTCGTGGAGCTGTGTTCGCGGCGGTTTTGTGCGCTGGTGCTTGTTCGTTCGCAGCCCCCGCCGTGAGCGTTGCCGGCGCGCAGGCGTTTATGGACAAAGCCGAGGCGGAGTTGCTGGCCCTCGGAAATGAGGCCGCGCGAGCCGCATGGATTCAACAGACGTACATCACGCAGGACACCGAAGCGCAATCGGCCAAGGCAACGGAACGCGTCATCGCCCGCACTACGGAATTGGTAGACCAGTCGAAACAGTTTGAAGCGCTCGATTTGCCCCCGGATTTGCGGCGTAAGTTTCTGTTGTTGCGGCTGAGCCTGGGGCTTCCGGCTCCGCACGACGCGAAACTGCGGCAGCGGCTGACCGAGGTCGCGGCGTCGCTCGATGGCAGTTATGGCAAGGGGAAGTATTGTCCGGACGATGCAGCGAACCCGGCGAAATGCGTCGGTATTGACGAAATCGACGTGCGCATGGCGAAGAGCCGCGACCCCAAAGAGCTGGCGGCGCTGTGGGCAGGTTGGCATAAAGTGGGCGCTCCCATGCGGGACCGTTATGCCGAACTGGTGAAGCTCTCGAACGAGGGTGCGCGCGAGATCGGGTTCACAGATACGGGCGAATTGTGGCGCGCAGGCTACGACATGCCCGCCGATGCGTTTTCCGCCGACGCGGAGCGGCTGTGGAAGCAGGTAGAACCACTCTATTTGGAACTCCACACCTACGTCCGCCGGAAGCTGATTGAGAAATATGGCGCGCTGGCAACGCGGCCCGATGGCATGGTCCCGGCGCACTTGTTCGGCAATATGTGGGCGCAGGAGTGGGGCAACATCTATGACCTCGTGGCGCCCGGCGAATCATTTAAGAGCGTCGACGTTGGCGAAATCCTGCAACAGCGGCATGTGGATGCTCCTGGCCTGGTGCGCTACGGCGAGCATTTTTTTGAGTCCCTCGGTTTCGACGCGCTGCCGGATAGCTTCTGGCAGCGGTCGATGCTCACCAAGCCGCGGGATCGTGATGTCGTCTGTCACGCGAGCGCCTGGGACGTGGACAACGACCAGGATGTCCGGTTGAAGCTATGCATTCACCTGACGACAGACGACTTTTCGACGGTACATCATGAACTCGGGCACAACTACTACCAGCTTGCCTATCGAACACAGCCGCTCCTGTTTCGCGGCGGTGCGAATGACGGATTTCATGAAGCCATCGGCGATTCGATTGCGTTGTCGATTACGCCTGAGTACCTGAAGAAGATTGGGCTGATACAGGAGATCCCGCCACCCGACGCGGACATCCCGCTGCTACTGAGGACTGCCATGGACAAGGTGGCGGCGCTCCCCTGGATGCTCGTGGTGGATAAGTGGCGGTGGCAGGTCTTTTCCGGTGCGGTGACACCTGCTGACTACAACAAAGCATGGTGGGCATTGCGCGAGAAGTATCAGGGAGTCGCCCCACCGGTCGATCGCAGCGAGGCCGATTTTGATCCGGGCGCGAAATATCACATTCCGGGAAACACGCCCTATGTTCGCTACTTCCTGGCGCGGATTTACCAGTTCCAGTTCTATAAGGCGATGTGTGACGCGTCGGGTTACAAAGGGCCGCTGAACCGCTGTTCTTTCTTCGAATCGAAAGAAGCGGGTGCGCGGTTAAAAACGATGTTGGAGATGGGAGCTTCTAAGCCCTGGCCACAGGCAATGCGCGCCATGACCGGAGAGGACAAGGGCGACGCAGCGGCCATGTTGGAGTACTTCAAACCGCTGCTGGTTTGGCTGCGGGAGCAGAATCGCGGCCAGAAGGAAGGCTGGACGTTCAGCGGTGACTCGCAAGCAAAGTAGAAGGGCCGCTATGGTTTTGCGGACTCGGCCAGCAATTCCTCCAGATACTTTCCCCAGATAGCCGGGAGTGAATGCGTGCCATGTCCGCGCGTCTCGTCGGTAATCGGCAGCAGCACGAAGCGGCCCCGCGCCACTTTCTTGATCTCGCGTTCTGCAATGCCCAATTCCGGAGGATTCACCTGGTCATCGGCGGAGTTAATCGCCAGCAGCGGTGCTTTGATTTTGCCAAGGTCCGGATCGGGGTTATATAGCCGTGATGCTTCGAATTGGTAAATCATGTCGTTTGCATCCTGATTGGCGGCGCGTTGACGGTACGCGTCCACCGCTTTCACTACTTGTGCATGGGTGGGCATTGTTTTCTGCATTTGTAGCGGACTGCTCGTCATAACGGACAGGATGTATTCGGCGCAAGTGAGTCCGTAGATGGGAGGCTTCGTGTACTCGCCGCCTTTCCACTCCGGGTCCATCTCAATGGCATTGACCATCATCTGCCGCAGCATCCAGTTGCGCCCGGCGATCTCCACTGCATTGCTCGCGAGCGGCATCAATGCATCCATGAAATCGGGATACATCTCGCCCCAATCCCAGGTATTCATAGCGCCCATCGAGGTGCCCATGACCAGCCGTAAATGGTTTACGTTCAGCTTCTCGGTAATCATCCGGTAATCGGCGTGAATCATATCCGTGTAAGTGTACTTCGGAAAGCGCATGTGCATTCCATCGCTGGGCTTGCTGGACTTACCGTGCCCAATCGCGTCCGGAAGAATGACGAAGTATTTAGAGGCGTCCAGCAACTGTCCGGGTCCAAAGAGCACCCCGGCAAACCGGGGCCCTAGAAACGCGCGTCCGGTCCCGCCGGTGCCGTGCATGATCAATACCGCGTTTTCCACCGTGCCTTTCGCGTCGCGTTTAGGCGTGCCCAGCGTGATGTAATGCAGTCGGAACTCGGGCAGCGTCTCGCCGGTTGTAAAGTGAAAATCGCTGCTCGTCCAATCGCACTCCGTTTGTGCCGGGTAGTCGGCAGCCGGGAGCAGTTTGCAGCAAAATAATAGCAGCAAGGCAAACGTCAGTTTCATCGTTTCTCCTTTTCCTTCGCCATCGCATCACTGAGTCCGTGGTGACGCATCGTCCGCTCAATATCCCGGATCTCGATTGGCACAAAGGCGGATAGATTTTCGTAGCCGGTGTCCGTGATCAGGAGCATGTCTTCCAGGCGGACGCCTAAGTGCAGTTCGGGAATTTGCATTGCGGGTTCAATCGTGA
>DATHIZ010000535.1:0-3972 GCA_035316385.1 Bryobacteraceae bacterium
TTTTGAAGTCCCAAATCCGGTCTATGCTGCTACTCTGATGCGCAAACGTATTTCGGGCATGAGCTACACCTGCATACGGCTTCAATCTACGGATCTAGCGTCAGACGTCAAATTGACAGAAAGGCCCAGTTTCCCGATGGCCCGTAACTCGTCCGCAAGGAGCGGCTGCGAATCAAGGCTAACTACAAGTGAGAATCGGCGTATACCCAAAGGAGCGAGGTCGTGCACGAGCGGCGGCGTGCATTTCTTGTGGAGACCGTCGCTCGCGCACCTTTGGCCAGGCAAATCATGGCCGAGCTTCGTAAACTATGTTGAAGGGTGTTTCCGTAGCTCGGCGGAAACGCTTGAACCCGGCCGAGGTCACAACCTCCCGAATGCGGGTCTCGCCGGCTTGGGCACCTAAGCACAATCCGACTTCCTGCGATCGTGAACAAGGCGTGCACAACAGCGTTGACAAAGAATAGTAAACTCGCCCCACAGGATTCAGATTGTCCTTCAAGTGGTCATTGGCAAAGGGCTCGACGATCATCCACGAGCCGTCCCTGGCCAAGGACTGCCGAATGTGCGCAGCCGCCCCTATCGGATCGCCCATGTCGTGCAAGCAATCGAAGACGGCCACGAAGTCGTAGCCTTTGCCTGGAAAATCCTTTGCCTTTGACACTTCGAAGGTGACGCGGTCAGCGACACCGTTACGTTTGGCGGACTCGCGTGCCGCCTCAATCGACTTATCGTGGTAGTCGAATCCGAAAAATCGGGAGTTAGGGAATGCTTTTGCCATCAATAAGGTGGAAGCCCCTTTCCCGCAGCCAACGTCGGCCACTCGCGCCCCCCTCTCCAGTTTCTCTTTCACATCGCTCAAGGCGGGAATCCATGAACTCACAAGATTAGCGGCATAGCCCGGACGGAAGAACCTTTCACAACCATGAAACACGCCGTCAACATGTTCATGCCAACCCATGCCGGCGCCAGTGCGAAAGGATTCCGCGATCCGTGGAACCGCCGCAAGCGAGCCCAAAGCCAGTTCAAATGCTCCGGGTAGATAAGCGGGACTGTCTTCCGTTGCCATCGTGAACACTTGTTCTTCACTCAGGCTGAACTTATCGCTCTTCTCATCGTAGGTAATGTAGCCTCCCGCAGCTTGTGACGCCAGCCACTCGCGCAAATAGCGCTCATCGGTCTTCGTCTTGGCAGCAAGTTGTGTAGAACTCATTGGGCCCGCGGCGAGGGCTCTGTAGAGCCCTAACTTTTCCCCGATGACGACCATGCCGGCATGAACCGCGGCCCCGAGATCGGTCACGAATTGACCGATGAAAGCGTTCAGCTTACTCACGTCAAGAGTGGGAATCTGTGCGGTACTCATTGTTTTTGTCCGGCGAATGAATCGCACGAAACGTTGGGGTGCCAGTTCACGAACGCGCCCTTGGGATTATCCTTCCACGCCCAGACATGCAACGTATAGAACGCCGGGAGCCCGAACCGATTGGGGCTGGTGAACAAATGAAAAAACTGCCCCATCAGCTCCGGGGGACCCGAATGCGTCTTATCCCATGCACCGGCGAAAAGCAGATAGTCGGCGCCGATCAGTTTCAGGCTTCCGTCTGCCGCCGGCTCATAGATCACGATCTGGGGACGAGTGGCGTCCAGGACGCCGCTTTCCACCAGCTTTCCGTTTACATAGTGGAGCCCCATGGCCGCCGAGTATTCGCCGCTCACACAGCCGAATTGAAGGGCATACCCCTCCGCCTCAGCCACCAACACATTCCGGAAGCGCGCCGTAGACTCTCGGACAATTTTGACAAGGGCGTTAACATCGCCCTGCTGGTCCAGCGCCTTTCCGTTTTGTTGCAGGGCCGGCTTGTGCGAGTGTCCATCCTGCGCCAGTGCGCGCGAAGGACTGACGCTGGTGAGAACCAGAGCGATCATGGAATACTTGAATTGCGTCGCGAATCGTCTGGCCTTCCTATTGATAGTGGGGACCTGTAGTGTGCTCATTTGATTTAAATTCTCCTTTGTAGATCGGTACTCATCTTCCATGGCGACTCTTGCTGACGGCTTCTTTGGCCGCTTTTTGGTAGAATTCGCGCAATGGAGTAATGAACCCTCGCCTGACAATTGCAAAAGTAACAGGCATCAGGACGTGAAGTAACGAAACAACGCCAAAGAAAAGCCAAAAAAAGCACGCGCAGGTTTGCTGAAACGGGAGCGCACTTGGACACGACGTCCCTAAACTACAAATTCGGTGACTTCACGCTGGACATCGTACGGGGGTGTGTGGTGAAAGCAGGCGAGGAGATCAAGCTTCGCCCTAAGGTTTATGAAACCCTCAAGTACCTGGTGGAACACCCTGGACAGCTGATCGGCAAACAGGAATTGATGCAAGCGGTCTGGCCCGGTTCCTTCGTTACTGACGATTCGCTGGTCCAGTGTGCCCTCGAGTTGCGCCGCGCCCTGGATGATCGCAGTCAGCAGTTGTTCAAGACCGTGCCGCGGCGCGGCTACTTGTTTACTGCTGAGGTGATTCAACACGCAACCACGCCAAATTCTCTCCCAACAACTGATCCCTGTGACTTGCCGAGCAGCCGTGAGCTGCGCCCGGCGAAGATTGCAAGGAAGCGCCACGGGCTGCCAACCCCGCGTACTTCGCTCATCGGACGAGAACAACAATTGGCAGATGCCACCGGGTTGCTACTCCGGCGGGATGTTCGGCTCTTGAGCCTCACAGGTCCGGGAGGTGCTGGAAAATCCCGGCTGGCGATCGCTGTAGCCGCCGCGATTGCGGACCGGTTCACGGCGGGTGTTCAATTTGTTGGTTTGGCTTCAATCACGGATCCAGACCTGGTGGCAACCGCTCTCGCGGACGCGTTCGAAATCCAGCAAGTCTCCAACCGCACCATTCCACAACTCATCGGCGATCAGCTGCAGAACTCAGGACCATTCCTGCTCCTGCTGGACAACTTCGAACAGGTCCTCCCGGCTGCGACGGTGGTGGCCGAAATATTGGAAGCATGCCCATCCCTCAAGATCCTGGTCACTAGCCGGTCGTGCCTGCGTGTTTACGGCGAACAGGAATTCCCGGTAGCGGCGCTGGCGCAGAATTCCGCCATCGAATTGTTTGCGCAACGCGCTGCAGCCGTCCGGCCCGATTTTGCAATTACTCCGGAAAATGCAGATGCAGTTCAGGAGATCTGTTTGCGGCTGGATGGACTGCCGTTGGCGATTGAACTGGCGGCAGCCCGAACCAAGGTACTGCCGCCAAAGGCCATTCTGGACCGGCTGCAATGCCGGCTGCAACTGCTAACTGGCGGTGCGCTCGACCTGCCGGAACGGCAACAAACCCTGCGCAACACCATTGATTGGAGTTACGGTCTTCTGAATGAGGCCGAGGGGAAACTGTTTCGCCGGTTTTCCTTGTTTGCCGGCGGATGCACATTGGAGGCGGCGGAAGCGGTCTGCAACACAACTCACGACCTCGGTATCGATCTCTTTGAAGGGCTGTCATCCCTGGTGGATAAGAATTTGGTTCAGCGCGTGGACCGGGCCGAGGCCGAACCGCGTTTCGCGATGTTGGAAACAATGCGCGAGTACGCCCTCGAGCGCCTCACCGATAGCGGTGAGCAATCTGCGGCGCGCCGCGCTCATGCGGCGTATTGTCTCGTACTCGCGGAGGAAGGAAATCCAGAACTGAGCGCCGCCGGTCGGGCTACCTGGCTGGCGCAATGCGAGGTCGAGATCGATAACTTCCGTGCCGCTCTCGACTGGCTGTTTCAAACGCTGGATCGTGACTGGGCGTTGCGTCTGTGCTTGGCTCTGTTTCGATTCTGGGATATGCGGGAATACCTGACCGAGGGCCGTATCCGGCTGGAAAGCGTTTTGCGCCTGGCGGGCGCTGAGTACCTGAAGGAACGGGCTAAGGTGTCGCATTTTCTCGGAGCTTTAGCCACGGCTCAGGGCGATTATTCGGCTGCCGGGCAT
>DATHIZ010000536.1:0-8880 GCA_035316385.1 Bryobacteraceae bacterium
TTACCCACGCTGGGGTGGCGCGCCCCCTGATCGATAAGGAGAAACTGGCGCGCATCGCATCCAATAGCTGGCCCATCCGCTACATCTTCAAGAGCCACACCACTTTTCTAACCGAAAAGGCGGAAAACGAGCGAATGAAGAAGAAGTATGGCGAGATCACCATGCTCGATTTCCCGGACTTCACTAAGAAGACCTTTCCGGGCGTCTATCATATGGATCTGTTCTCCGGTCTGTTCGGCGACATGGATGACGAGAGCCAGTACGTCAAAAGTACCGTTGTAGGCAACAACGGGACCAGTCATGAGGTCACGGAGTTCGATCCATCCAGCAATTCCGGAAAGAAGTGGCTGGAAAAGATGGCCAACAAGCAGGTGACTACCGGAACCAAGTGTCATCACATCTCGAATAACGCGCCCCGTGACATCTGTGATCTGGACCCGGAAAAACGCAAAGCGGGTGTCGAAGTGGCGAAGAAATGGCTCGATGGAGCCGCAATGCTCGGCGCCAAATCGATGCGTGTGAACAGCGGCGGTCCCCGAATTGCGCCTTGGCCGGTTGCCGATCCTAGCTCCTATCCAAAAAATGACGGCGTTACTCAGTATCTGACCAATTGCATCGAGTCATTCAAGGAAATGGCGGACCACGGTAGCAACGTCGGCGTGAAAGTCACTCTCGAAAATCACTGGGGACTAACTGCGAATCCGATCAATATCAGAATCATCATCGAAGAAGTGAATAACCCGTTCTGCGAAGCCTCTCCTGACTTCTGTAACTGGGAGCATGAGTATCTTCTCTATCACGCCTTGCAGGACCTCGCCCCTTACGCTCATACCAACGTTCACGCAAAGTACTGGAATCGCTGGAAGAATCCGGATGTTCAGCGGAACGTCAGAATCATGCTCAACGCCGGCTACACAGGCATCTTCGCCTTGGAATACGAAGAAGGTCCCTGGGATGGAATAGAAGGCGCGCAATATCTATACCGCGAAGTCTTAGCGTCTCTGTAGCGGGCGCTGTACCAAAAAGGACGGGCAGGCAGGGTTCTGCCCGTCACTGACACTGAATCTACTGCACCGGCGTCGCGGGATGCAAATACCTGGCCAGAAACAAGTAGATTTCGTGGCGTGAATTCCTGGCTAACTTGGTCTCGGTGCGATTGAAATAGTGGCCGCCCGGCGCATTTTCATAGATCTTGTACTCGAACTTTTTCCCCTCGGCTTTGAGCGAGTCGATCATATGCTCTATTTCCATGATGTTCACGTCTTCATCGTTAGTGTTGCCGTGAATGAGTAGCGGGGTTTGCAGGTTTTTCGCGTAGGTGACGGGAGAGCGTTTGCGGTACTCGGCGATATCGTCACGCACCGTTTTGCCTATGTGATACTGCGCGGAATAGAGGGCACGATACGATTCGGGCTCATAGCCCAGCCGCGCGATCAGATCGGTTACAGGCACTCCGGCATACGCCACCGTGTACGTTTGCGGATGCTGCAGGATATTCATCAGTGTAATCATTCCGCCGTGGCTCCAGCCTATAATTCCAACGCGCTTGGGATCCAGAAAGTCATAGCGCTCCAGCATCCATTGCATCCCGATAAAAACATCATCGACCTCGCGGCCGCCATAATCTATGTCTTCATAGAAAGGCCGGCCATATCCCGTGCTGCCGCGGTAGTCCGGCGAAACAACGGAATAGCCTTGTTCTATTAATTCCCGGATGACATGCACGTCGCGAGTGTCTTCGTTGGCATGAATGCCTTGGTGAACGAAGACAATCAGCGGTTGCTTCTTGGATCTGTCCAGCTTCTTGGGAATGAATGTATAAGCCCGGATGATTAAGGGGTTGGCCGCTCCCGGAGCCTTGGGATTCGCCGGATGCGCGGCAGGCAAGCTGGTGTATTCGGATTTGTCGACGTCCGCAATATCTCCCAGCTTCAGAATCCACATCAGGTCATCGGTCTCTTTCAGAATCTGGTCAAGCCTGCTCTCGATTGCCTGCGTCGAATTCGCCGCTCCCGCCGCCGGCTGGTGTGCGGGCACGCGCGCCGGCTCTTGTCCAAAAGCACAGATGACAAACAGGCCAACCGGCATTAATTTTTTGATATCCATCAGAGATGCTCTCGTATCCTCCTACTTCCTTGAAATCGACATAAGGCCGGTCTTGTACGCTATTCTGTCGATTCTCTTCACCTCCGGGAGAGATTCAGATGACAATCGGTAAGTTTTGTTTTTTGCTTTCGTTCGCGCTTAGTTGGCCTCCCGCCGCCGTATCCGGTGCTCCAAGTGACAAGCCACAGTACACCATCGATGCCATTCGCTACGGCACAATAGCTGATTTTCCGGTGAGCGGCCTTGTCGCCGGCGCTGACAGATCCCGAAAAATAGACAGTGCTTACCTACGTCAAGATGAACATTGACGGACGCGTTTCGTTCGTCGCAGGGGACGCGGGAAATCATTCCGGGCCTGACTTGTTATACCGGTGGCAAACGCACGTATGCTTCGCAATCCGCCGGCATCGTCAGAATAGAGTAATTCGAGCGAGCCGGTCACAAATCTCCAAAATATTTTCTTCTTACTCATTCCAATCTACTTACGGGCGTTATCCACATGTGAAAAACTTGGCTTTCCGGGGTGCGCATGCTCCTCTCAGCCGGGCTCGCCCACAGGTCTTCACCCCTGTGCAGCGAGCCATATCTTTTTCAACGGAGCGCAAACATGACACCCAGATCCATTCGCCGCGCCGCCGAGCGCAGACAAAATAAACTCGCCCGCAAACTCGGCGGCGTCTCGGAAGCGCAACTGACTGCCAACCAGGAGAACGCCCAACTCTCTACCGGTCCCGTGACGGAAAGCGGCAAAGCCAAGTCCTGCCTCAACGCCGTAAAGTCCGGCCTCACCGGTCGCACCGTCCTGCTCCCCTCTGATGACGCCTCCCGCTACGAAAATCACTTGCGCGCCTACGAAAATCACTTCCGCCCTGTCGGTCTCGTCGAAAGCGCTCTGGTCCAATCCCTGGCTGATACCGGCTGGCGTCTCGAGCGCAGCGCCGCTCTCGAAATGGCTCTTTACGCCCAAGGCCGCATCGAATTCGCTGAGGAGTTTGAAGAGCAGGACCCGGCCCTGCGCTCTGCCCTGATAGACGCGCGGACTTTTCTCGCCTACCAAAAGCAACTCCGCAATCTGCAGCTTCAAGAAGCCCGCCTGGTCCGCCGGCGCGAAAAGGAAACCGCCGAACTGCACCGCCTGCAGCAAGAGCGCCTCCAAAAAGAAAATCACGAACTCGAAACCGCCGCCCCGGCCGAAATTGGCTTCGAAATTTCAAATGCAGATCCGCAGGCCCCTTTCGCAACCCTCCCGCCTATTCCTACCACGCAAATCTACCCGGAGCTCGGCGTCGCGGCCTGAACCTCGCGCTAATAAACACTTCGATATAAAATTGTCACGATGACTCGCCGGACACTCGTCTCCTCCCTGGCCCTAGCCGCTGCCGTCAAGGCCAAACCCGCGCCGCGCACCGAATGGAAGCCTCTCCTCGGCGTCCTCGGCCCCTACACGCCTGACAACGTTGCCTGGACCAAGGCGCAAGGCTTCACCAACATGATCCTGGGTTCCGGGCCGGGTCCGCGCAGCACGCTCAACGCCGAGACCATCACCGACGCCCAAATCGCCGACGTCAAGGCCACGTTGCAAAAGCATCAGATGAACGTGTCCGCGCTGCAAGTCGGCGGCGATTCCATCAACCCCGATCCCGACCGTCGCGCCCGCGCCAATCACTTCTTCGTCAAGGCTATTGAGTTAGCCGGTAAACTGGGCGTTCCCTACATCGGCACGCAATCCGGCAAAGATGCCGCGAAGCCTTTTGAACAGCAGGTCGACGAAATCGTGCGCGTCTACTCCGAGCAATTCTTCCCCGCCTGCCAGCAATACAAGGTTCGTATTCTTTGGGAACCCTATCCGGAAGCCCCCAACATCGCCACCAGCCCGGTCGGATTCGCGGCGCTCTTCAAAGCCTTCGGCGATTCGCCCTACGTCGGCCTGCAATACGATCCGTCGCACCTGGTCCGGCAATTCATGGACCCCATTCAAACCGCCCGCGATTTCTCTGACAAGATTTACGACGTTCACCTGAAGGACACCGAAATCCTCTGGCCCGTCCTCCGCGCCGGTGGCATCAATCCGGTGAACAAAGCCCGCTGGTGGCGTTATCGCATTCCCGGCATGGGCTCCATCAACTGGCGCGAGTTCTTCAGTGTCTTGCAGGATATCGGTTACACCGGGGCCATGAGCATCGAACAGGAAGACGATCTGTACGGCGCCGCCAACAATCCCGGTCCCGACTTTAGCGGCGAATTTAAAGTCGGTCTAGCCATGGCCAAGCGCTACCTCAATCAATACGTTCCCTAGCCGGTTTGTAAAGCAATTTAACTAAGGCATTCCAATTAGAAAATGCCGCTACTAGGTTGATATTACAAGAGTTACAGATTAAATTAACCTAATATTCATCTTAAAAGGATTGCAGTAGTACGGTGTCCTGCAATACACTCTTCTTCATGCGTTCTATTCCGGCATAACCCGCCGGCTGCATCTCGGGAGTCTCGCTTCCCGAATGTTCCAGTAGAAACACATTATTGAGGAGTGTTTTAATGAGGTCAGTTCCCTCGAAGTTTGCACACGTTTGCATCGCGCTGATATTTTTCCTCGTCTTTTCCATTGCCGCGTTCGCTCAATCCGACGCTGGCACAATCACAGGCTTTGTTAAAGATCAAACCGGCTCAGTTGTCCCCGGCGCTGCGGTAGTCATCACCAGTGAAGCAACCGCCGAAGCCCATACAGTGACAACCGACGCCCAAGGCCGCTACACCGTAACCAACCTTCGGCCCGGCCTGTACACCATGACGGCGGAGTTGACCGGTTTTAAGAAGTTCTCTAGCAACCACAACACGCTGAACGCAAGTTCCACCATTTCTCTCGATGGCGCCTTGGTAATTGGTCAAACCAGCGAAACCGTGGAAGTGTCCTCCACCGCATCTCAGTTGCAAACTGAATCGGGCGCTGTCCAGCAATTGGTCAGCGGCCGCCAGCTCGTGGATCAGGAACTAAACGGACGCAACCCTATCTATGAGGCCCAAATGCTTCCCGGGGTGCATTCCACGGCAACCATGGGAGACTTTAACTTCAGTCTTTCGAACGGCGGATATGCCGTCAACGGTGCGCGCACGCAGGATACGCAAATTACCGTCGATGGCGCGCCTGCCCTGCGTACGCGCGGCAATCAGACGAGTATCGGCGTGGGCAACGTGGATACGACCCAGGAAATCCAAGTGCTGACCTCCAACTTCGGCGCCGAGTATGGCGCCGCTTCTGGTGGCGAGATCCGCATCGTGACCAAGAGCGGAACCACTGATTTTCACGGAGGGCTATACGAGTACTTCCGGAACTCCGCCATGAACGCCAACACCTGGGGGCGCAACCAGTCCACCAGCACCGACTCCGCCACTCCATTCCGCTACAATAACTTCGGTTTCGCGGTAGGCGGCCCACTTTGGATCCCAAAAGTCTACAGCAAGATGCGCAATAAGTTCTTCTTCTTTGTCGGAGAGGATTGGATTCGCTACCGCCAGAACGATACCTCGCAAGAGGCCGTTCCAACCGCTTTAATGCGCCAGGGAAACTTCAGTGAATTGTTGGGCGCAAATCCTTGGTACGCCGCCGGAACGGTGATTAAGAATCCAACCACCGGTGCTCCCTATCCGAATAATGTTATTCCCGCCTCGCAATTGAGTCCGAATGGCTTGGCGATTCTAAATACCTATCCGACGGCCACGCCCGGCTACCTGTCTGGCAACTTCAATTGGATTGCGCAGGCCCCGCATCCGATCGATCAACGCAAAGGCACGTACAACGGCGACTACATTCCAAACGAGAAGAATCACATCGCCATTCGCCGCGCTGATTTCTCATATACGGAAAACCAGCCGTTCAACGGAAGCTCAGGTTTGACGGGCATCTTATGGAACCGTCCCAACCAGACGAATTCCGTTGCCTGGACCTACACCGTCAGCCCGACCATGGTAAACGAACTGACCGCAACGGCCAGTGCGGACCGTGTCGAAATCGCGGCTAATCTTGCCGACGCCGGTTACAATCGCAACCAATTCGGCATCAACTATCCTTATATCTTCCCGAATGGGAAGGACGTTCCCACCAAAATACCGACCATCAACCTCAACGACAATTTCTATGGTTTGAATGGCAGCCCGTATCCTTCGCACTCTTCCGGTCCCATCTACACCATCTCGGACAGTTTGAGCAAGGTATGGGGGAATCACACCATCAAAGCCGGTATCTCCTTCCAAGATCTGGGAGAGAACGACGAAGACCAAATCAATGTCAGTACCGTTCCCGGCGGCAGCAATAACCAAAACGGCACCTTCAACTTCACCGATAGCGGCATTGGCCGGACCTCCGGCGCAAGCATTGCGAATCTGGCCCTAGGCGTCGCCGACAGCTACACCGAAATTGGTCCGCGCGCGTACACTGCGTGGCGCAGCCAGCAGTGGGAAGGGTTCCTCCAGGATAGCTGGAAGGTGAACTCCAAGCTGCACATTGATTACGGCGTCCGCTTTACCATCATCGAACCCAATATTCCTTTATGGGGGAATGCCTCTTATTTCGACCCGGCTTCCTATAATCCGGCCAATGCCGTGAGCGTGAATCCAGTGACCGGTAACGTGAACGCGGGTAGCGGTAACCCATACAACGGCGTAGTCATTCCCGGCTACAGCCAATTCCCTCAATCGGCGCAGGGCCGCTTTCCAGCGGCTGCCGCCGGCTCCAATCTTTGTGGCGGCGCTTCTTGCAACGGCCTGTTTGCTCCGGATCTGAACAAAGGTTATGTCAATACGCGAATTCCTATCCAGCCGCGGCTCGGTATCGCGTATTCGTTAGATCAAAATACGGTTCTGCGCGCGGGCATTGGCCGCTTCGTCACGCGCATGGGCGTGCTCGATAACGTATTCCCCGGTGGCAATTCCCCGTTCCAGCCCTTCGTCACAGTAACCAATGTCTCGGTGGATAACCCCGGCGCCTCCTTGAACAACGCCGTGTCAGCCCCGATGACCATCACTTCGTTGAATCGGAATCTGAAGCCGCCAGAGGCCTGGAACTGGAACGTGACGTACGAACGGAAAATGCCGCTCGATTCGATTCTGTCCATCGCCTATGTCGCCCATCGTGGGCTGCATACTTGGCAGGTCTATGACATTAACCAGCCCGCTCTGAATAGCGTTACTCCGGGCGTCAGCGTCAACGCTGTCCGTCCTTATCAAGGCTTCGCTGAAATTCAGGAGGAAGAAAGCAACGGCACTTCTATGTACAATTCTCTGCAAGTCGGATGGAATCGCCGCTTCTCCAAAGGCTACAGCTTCGGAGTATCCTACACGCTCTCCAAGAACATGGACGATAGTTCCAGCTATAGTAACTTGGTCCCCTACACGCCCAACACCAGCAATCTATGGGGGCCTTCTGAAAACGATGCTCGCAACATATTGGTGATCAATTATTCCTATGAGCTGCCGCTCCTAAGAAACAACAACCATATGCTCGGCAAGCTTCTCGGCGGTTGGCAGATCAGCGGCACTGCCCAATTCCAATCCGGTTCGCCCTGCGGTGTGGGAACTAACAATGACTTCGCAGGTATCGGTGAGTACGGTAACTTCGGCTGCGCGGCAACCCCCGGTGGATCGAATACCGAAGGCCAGTTCTGGACCATAAACGGAAACCCAACCATCCAAGGCAACTTTGCCGGAGGCGGCGGTGGTGTTGGGCCAACCTATTTCAGAACGACCAATCCCAATGGCAGTCCAATCTTCACGCCGCCGGCCGCGGGCACCATCAATCTGCAGCCGGGTGTTCGGAATTCCATCTATGGTCCCGGCTTCCAGGATTGGAATCTGGCGCTGTTCAAGCGCTTTGTCATATCCGAAAAGACCGCCTTCCAGCTCCGTGCGGAAGCATATGACTTCATCAATCATCCCAACTTGGCCACGCCCAACTACAATCCAACTTCGCCGCAGTTTGGCGAAATCACCGGCAAGACCGACTTAGCTCGCAACCTGCAACTCTCACTGCGCTTTGACTTCTAAGTTCTGGCGCGCAACTCTGGCTCCCGCACCCGGAATTCCGGGTGCGGGAGCCTTGAATTTTGCAGACAGCGCCTGTATGAGGAGGGTTTTCTTATAGACTTTCCTTATGAATTCTGCTCAACTGCCAGAACTTCAATCGCAACTCGACTCACTGGAGACGCGCTTGCAACGCGCCGAGCGCTGGTCGCTCATTAACCGTATCGGCTGGACAATAGTAGCTGTTGTCGTTCTCTTGCTTCTCTGGACCAACAATCATGGTGTAGCTCAAGCGCAGTCGCAAAAACTGCGCCTCCGAGAACTTGACATTGTTGACGAGAAAGGGAGAGAGCGCATCGTAATCGCCGCTCCTCTTCCGGATCCCGTAGCGAACGGCAAGGTGGGACACCGTATAAGAGTCGTCTCTGCGGCAGTTCAATTCAAGGCCCCGAACGGTAATGAACAGGGTGGCATTGCACTCTCGGACGACGGGTCTTTCATGTTCGGCATTGATGACGAAACTGGTCGCGAGCGGGCCCATCTTTACTACATTCCGAAAAAAGGCTCTGGCGTTTTCCTTCAGGGCGAAAACAACAAGGAGACTGTTTCTTTGCTGCTTCCCATTGGAGGCCGCAACCCGAAGTTAGAAATGACGGATGTATCCGGAAAATCAATAGCAGTGGTGCCGTTCCAGAAGTAGTCGATGTCCTCCTTGAACGTTCCGGCTGAAAAAAACACTGGCACTCTATCGGAAATGCCAAA
>DATHIZ010000537.1:0-2941 GCA_035316385.1 Bryobacteraceae bacterium
AGGTCTGGTCCATCACCGGCAATCGTCAGGCTCACCGATGCAGGCGATTTATCCATGATGCCGGGCAGCCAGAACACGCCCTTGGACGCGTCCTCAATGCGGCCGAGGGAGAGCATTCGAAGACCATGCTCCCCGCGAGAAACGCGTTTCAACGCCGTGAATGGTTCGATATCGATGGCGTTGGCGATTACAAACGTGCGTTCCTTATCAAATTTGTATTTCTCTACCAGATCCCGGCGACAGCGCTCTGACACGCCAATCGTAGCGTGGACGTGATTCTTGATGGCTATAGCCGCCGCATAGGTCCCCGGAGTGATATTGTGAACGATCATGATACGCATGATATCGGTGGGCAGATAGCGCGCGATGTTCGTCTGGATGCGGTCAGTCAGGACATTGACAAAAATGCCATCGAATCCGCCGTTTTGTACAGCAGAGGCGACCAATCTCGCCTGTTCCTGTTCATCTGCCGCCTCGGGCGCCTCCACCATGGTTCCGAACCCCGCCTCAGATTGCCATTCTGGCAATAGAGGTTGGCTTTTTCCGAACCCGAGCCACTGCACGTCTATCCCGTGCATTGCCAGACCTTTGCGCAATTGCTTGAACACGGTGTACGTGCCGCCGATGTGTGGACGAACAAAGTACGCGAACTTCATGGGCTTGACCTCAAACCTGTCCCGGCGCCCGTCGCCGAAACGCAATTGAAATCATCATAGAGCCAGAATCCCAAGGAGCAGAATGCGCCGTGAAGGGTAACAGGTGCAGCCTTTTGGAGGAGAACCCCAGTCGTTCGGTTGCTGCTGATATTCCAATGGCCATGTGTCGTTTGTCAGCAGACCGCCGCAAGATCAAAATGACAGACAAGCGTAATCGGTTCGCATTGCGGAGCGTCTGGTACCTTGAGTCGAGTGGTTGAAATGAAGCGTTGTCCTGTAGCGGAACGAACAGGTCGATTGAGAGGCCTTGGATGAAAATCGCCTTGCTGGGTCAGTTCGGCAGCGGAAATACCGGCAATGATGGCTCGCTTGAAGCCATGCTGGATTTTCTCCGCTCATCAAGGGCCGACGCAGAGCTTCTCTGCATTTGTTCCAATCCGAAGGCCATTGCGCAGAAATACAATATCGAAGCAATCAGCATTCGAGGACTTGTCGCGAAAGGCCGCTGGTTCAACCGCTTCAATCGAATCCTTGGTGACATGCCCCGGCAGATGATCGGGTTCTACACTATTCTCGCCCAACTCAATGGTTTGGATTTGCTCATTATCCCCGGAACAGGAATCCTGGATGATTTTCAGGAAACCGCCTTTGGCTGGCCTTTTGTGGTTCTTAGATGGTGTTTAGCTGCGAGATTAAACCGGACGCGCATTGCCTTCGTCAGCATAGGCGCTGGACCAATCCAACGGCCTCTGAGCCGCCTGTTCCTGAAAACTGGAGCGCGTATGGCACACTACCGTTCCTATCGCGACAACCTATCGCGAGATTTCATGAAAAGTATCGGCTTCAACGTTAGCCGCGATCCAATCAGTGCTGATCTCGCCTTCGGTCTTCCCGCCGCTGGAGAATCCAGTCGTGAGGATACTACCACCTTGTGCGTTGGGGTGGGCCTGATGGCTTACTCCGGTTGGAAGAAATTCGGCGAGGACGGTGAAGCTATTTATCGCACCTATTTAGGGAAGATGGCGGAATTTATTTCCTGGCTCCAAGAGCGAGGACTTATTGTGAGATTGTTGACAGGAGATAGCGTTGACCGCCAGGCAGTCGTTGACATCATGAATATGTTTCCCCAGAGCCCAACTGGTCGTGGCAGCAAATCTATCGTATCCGAGGAGATGTCCTCCCTGCATGACGTGATGGCTCAAATCGCGCACACGGACATCGTTGTCGCGACCCGGTATCACAACGTCGTCTGTGCGCTGCGAATGGGCCGCCCGGTGATCTCACTGGCCTATTCGACAAAAAACGATGCGCTGCTCGGTGCAACCGGCCTTGAAGAATATTGTCACTACGTCGAGACATTCGATGTCGAAGTCCTGAAATCCCAAGTTGAGAAAATGCTGGCCGATCGTCCGCGTCTTGTGGTCGAAGTGCAGACTGGTGTTGCGGCCTTCCGTGCCAAACTGGCCGAGCAAGAAGCTTACATCCGCTCGACCCTGTTCGATCTTGCTGAACAGCGGGGCGAAATCAGAGACGTGAGCCAGCTTCCCCAATCTTGAAACGCTTGGTTCCACGCGCCCACATATCAACGAGGCGCTGGAGGCGACGCAGTGTGTCTGGCCTTTGAAGCAGATATCCGACAGGCGGTAGAAGTGCTGTTACAGGACGCCAGCGGAAGGCCAGCTTCAGCAACTCGCCCACACCCTTTTCTCCGCGAAGAAGATGCGAGATCGCCGACCAATAGGCGCGCTCCGCAAGGCCGCGGCGCGCGAGACGATGCAGATATTTGGCGTCGGGCATCTCGCCACCCTCATGAGCGAAGAAGCACTCGGCGGCATCGGCAGTGTGCAAAATATGCAAGATCTGACGCGCCCACAAATCGCTGGAACGATTTGTGCCGTGCGTGCGAATGCCCGCCTGGATGCAATCGAGCTCCGCCATGCTGCCGTGCAGCGCCAGGCGCAACCAAACGTCGTAGTCGTCGCTATGGGGAAGTTCCGTTCGATAGTGACCCGTGCGCTTTTGCACGCTGGTCCTGATGATAATCGACGGCCCCGGTATCTGGAAGACGCCCAACCGGCAGAAACGTTCGATGAATGAACGGCTGCTATGCAGTTGATAGGCAGGTGATGCTTGCGAGGCCATAGCTGGAATGGGGGCGTCGCCCTGGATGTCCACATCCCGCCCATAGGTATAAGCAATATCGGGATTTTCTTCCATGATAGTGACGGCACGATTGAGCGCGCCAGGTACCAGGAAATCATCGGAGCACAATATCAGGAAATAAT
>DATHIZ010000538.1:0-3169 GCA_035316385.1 Bryobacteraceae bacterium
ATCGGCGTAACGCTGCCGGGCGTTGAAGCGCGGCTGGCAGATGATGGGGAGTTGCAGGTTCGTACTCCGACGATGTTTCAAGGTTATTACCGGGATGAAACCGCCACGCGTTCCGTATTGGCCGATGACGGCTGGTTTTCCACTGGAGATATCGCCGAGGTCGACAGTGGCGGCTATTGGTATATCACTGGCCGGAAGAAGGAGTTAATTGTCTCCTCGAACGGAAAAAAGATATATCCGGCGCGGATTGAGAACCTGTTCAAGATTGAGCCCGTGGTGAGCCAAGTCCTGCTGATCGGCGATAAGAAGCCCTACTTGACGGCGCTTCTGACGCTGAATGTTGCGAATGCCAAGAACTTAAAAGGCGTGGACGCGGCACATGCGGAAAACGGGGCCGACTTGGCCAAAGCTGTCCCGGTTTCCAAGGCCGTGCGGGAGGCCGTCGCGCGGGTAAACAAGCAGCTTGCTGAATTCGAACGTATTCGCCGCTTTAAAGTACTTGATCGCGAGTTTTCGATTGAACAAGGTGAGGTAACTCCGACAATGAAGATTCGGCGAACCAGGGTGCTCGAGAACCACAAGGATCTAGTGAGCGAACTTTACTTAGGGCGAGAAGAGAGCGAGTAAATTCGATCTCGGAAAAGGTATCCAGGCTGGCAGTGGAGTTCGGCAGAGCCGGTGATGCCGTCTCTTTTTCTTGTCCCTTTGGCTCCGGCGGATTTTCAGCGAGATCGGCCAGCAGACGTCTGACCGCATCCCCGGACTTGCGGCCTCCCCATAACGATATAGCGCATATTGCCAGAAACACTGTTCCGGCCACAATGAGGATCACATAGACCTCCCCGCGAAACAGAAATGATCGGATTTTTTAGAATGGCGATATGTCATCGGTGAGCTACTTTGGATAGACCTTTTCAACTTCTTCCCATCTTTCGTGAGCGTGTCTGGGGCCGAGAGAGCCTGACTCCCTATTTTCCAGAAACGTTACGCAAACAACGTATCGGTGAAATTTGGTTTACCCACGAAGAAAATGAGACGGCTTCCGGCGGCACATTGGGCCAACTACTGGCCAGTCACCCGGAAATCCTCGGAACGGCGGCCGATCCCGCACATCCCGGCATTTGCCCGCTCCTGATAAAACTACTCTTTACCTCGGAACGCTTATCCGTTCAGGTACATCCGGACGACGCGTATGCCCAAAGGCACCACGGCAGTCTAGGCAAAACCGAGGCTTGGTACGTGCTGGACGCGAAGCCGCCCGCCGAAGTAGCTATTGGATTCAAAGAGCCACTTACTCCCGAGCGTCTGCGGGCGAGCGCGGTATCCGGTGAGATTGAAGACTTACTCGATTGGCGGAAAGCCGCGCCGGGCGATTTGTTTTTTGTACCGGCCGGAACGGTACACGCAATCGGCGCCGGGATGACGATTTGCGAGGTACAGGAGAATTCGGACATCACGTACCGCCTCTATGACTACGGACGGCCGCGCGAACTGCACCTGGAACACGGCACGCAGGTCTCGGAGCTGGGTCCGCATACGCACTACGCGCAGCCGCGGACGCTGGGCGGAGGGCGGGACGAGCTGCTGGCTTGCGGCTATTTCCGCATGGAACGGTTGGGGATTGAAGAATCCCGCGCCGTGGCGGGCGGCCTGCCTTATTACTTGCTGCTGATCTGCCTGAAGGGCGCTGGCGTGATAGACGGCCAGGCTTTTTCGCCTGGGGAAGCGTGGATGGTCCCGACCGGCGCGGCTGGCTTCACGATTGATGGCCAAACATCGGAGTGGATGGTAACGTATTCCGCTCCGGAAGCGGCGGCCTACTGACTCAGCGAAAAAACGCGAATAGCAACAGACCAATTTTCGTGCGCTTCGGAAGGCTGATGCGTTGATTCAGCACCGAGTAGTTCGATTTCTCAATGCGAGCCAGCAGCCGCATGTAAATTTCGCGTAGCGCCCATAGCGAATTGCGGCTCTTCTTTTCGATCAACTCGGACAGCGGTTCCGATTCCTGATAACAGGTTCGCGCCCGCTCGGCCTCAAAACGCATCAGGCTGCGAAAACGGTCGTTCTCGATGCCCAAGCGCAGCTGTTCGGGCGAGACTCCGAAGCGCCGCAAATCTTCACGCGGCAGATAGACGCGGCCCATTTCGGCATCTTCCCGGACATCGCGCAGGATATTCGTGAGCTGAAAGGCCACGCCGCACTTCTCGGCGAGCAACAACGCCCGCACCGAACTGAATCCGAAGATATGGATAATCGTCAGACCCACTACGGACGCTACCCGGTAGCAATATTCGTAGAGTTCCTCCCAGGTTTCCATCTCGCGCGGTTCGACATCCGACATCACGCCATCGATCATCTCGTGAAAAAAGCGGTGAGGTATGGCAAAGCGCTGCACCGTGTCACAGAAAGCCGGCCAGAGGGGGTTGTCGCCCATCTTGCCGTTCAGTGCCCGGTCGAGCTCCACACGCCACAGGGAGATGCTCTGTTGGAGTTGCGCGGCATCCTTAGCCTGGGCGCCCGGTTCGTCGCTGAGGTCGTCGCAGTAGCGCATGAACGCGTACACCGCGCACATCGCTCTGCGGCGCGGCTTCTCCAGCAGCAGAAACGAGTAATAGAAATTTTTCGCCCGGTCCTTGGCGATTTTTTGGCAATAGCGGTACGACTGCTCGACAGCTTCGGTTAGAACGGGAGAAGTCGCGGTAGGCATCTTAGGAGTATTCCGGCCCGCTCCACTTTCGAGATGTGCGGACGGCGGGTCAGCACGTCATACCCATGATCTCTGATCTTGCTCAAAATCTTCAATCCGCCGCGGCTAAACAGCTCCAGGTAGAGAGCTAACCGCCGGTCAACGGTTTCGATCAACGGCAATCCCTTGTGGTACAGATCTTCGGCGACAGCAACAGCATCGCGCAGAACGGAACGGAAGCGGTCATTGACGGTCAGGGCCGATAAGTCGTTCAGGCTATAACCATGTTGTTCCAGCAGGTTGAGCGGAAGATAAACGCGGTCCTTCTCCAAATCCACGGCGATGTCCTGCCAGAAATTCGCCAACTGCAAAGCAGTACAGGTGAAGTCGGAGAGCCGCTGACGCTCCGCATCACGATACCCGCACAAGTAGAGCACCAGATGACCAACCGGGTTGGCCGAGTTCACGCAATAGCCGAAA
>DATHIZ010000539.1:0-11339 GCA_035316385.1 Bryobacteraceae bacterium
CACCGCGGCCAGCGTTTGGAGCGCCGGCGCAATCGGAGCCGCGGTGGCCATGAACCGCTTCGGACTCGCGACAATCCTCACCCTGCTGAGTATGCTGTGTACAACAAGTGGAGGCACTTGTTTATGGTGATTGCGCTGATGAGTTGCTCCCCTTCGAAACCGAGCAAATTCGATGGACCCCACATGGAAGTAATCCGAGCTGCAGGCTCCTTGCTGGCGCACAGGATCTCTCCTATATTCGAAACGGCGACTCGGTATGCAAATACAGGCTCGATGAAACCTAAAGCGTCATCGACATCTACTATATTTGCTACGGCGTCATTCACCATTTGGAGCGCAAGGGTGAGACCTGTCCGGGAGACTGGACCCGCATGCTCTGACTTGATATGCCGTCCCAAGCTCCAAAAATCGAACTCCTGCCCGGGAGCAACCGGGATGATTGCCGCACCGATACACATCGAAGACGTGTTGCCTACCCGCACTGCTTCCGCGCGTTAATGGGAGAGAGAAGTCGCATCGTTTCTTGACTCCAGGCAGGCGATGTCATTCTGGCGGCATGAATCACCGCCGAGCAAAGAGCGCCATGGAAGGTGGTCTCCTCCGTGCGGGCACGTTCGCGAATGCGGCTGGTCAATGCTGCATCCAGGCGTAGGCTCTGGACGGTAAACGGTTCTACGTAGTCTTCGGCAAAGCTGGTCCGTTCGTTCCTTTTAGCTACAGCGTGTTCCGTTCGGTTTTGGACTGTAGCGCCTTTGA
This sequence comes from Bryobacteraceae bacterium, assembly GCA_035316385.1. GTDB lineage: Bacteria > Acidobacteriota > Terriglobia > Bryobacterales > Bryobacteraceae > Bog-105. Next base: position 757 of record DATHIZ010000539.1, read on the forward strand.
ATACGACGCCGAGAGAGTCCTCTGGGCTCGGTAGCATAGGACGCCCCTCTAGTTGTTCACCAGACAAAGCGCGCACTAAGTCGCGGAGAGCCGCCGTCATGGTCAAGCACTCGCATAGGAATGGGTGCGCCATTGACTTGACGAAAGTAGGGCCTCTTGTCATCGTCAACGTCGATCCGGACAGAGAAAAATGGCTGGCTTAACTGCAATGCATCGAGAGCGCCACGCCATTGATCCACCGTGGTTGCGCCCATCACCTCTATGGCATGTGCGAAGGCGCGAGGGCCACTTTGACTGAAGAGCCAATGCAGGTGTTCAAATCCTCCCAAGTAGCGCGCAAAGTCACTTGTTGATGAGAGAGTGTTTTGCTCGTGAGCAGTTGCTTGCATGAGATTCCTTTCGGTAAATAAACACGGCAGCTACTCCCGCTATTCCACATCGACTGTAATTTCACGAGACAGATCGCGTGTGCAAACACCTCTCTAGTAAAGGAGTGCTAAATCCCGCGCCGATACTGACTAGGCGTTACGCCACATCCGTGACGAACGCCGTCACAAATGTTTGACTTCAAATTGGATGCCGGCAAGCAGCCGGAGGTGAACTAGTCGGCCCGCAACGACTGGATAGGATTGATCCGCGCGGCCTTCCAGGCGGGCACAGCCGTCGCACTGACGGCAATTCCAAGCAACAGGGCCATCACCGCTGCGAAAATAACCGGATCGGTCGTACTCACCCCATACAGCAGGCTTGCCAGAAAGCGCGTGCACGCCAACGCTCCCAAGACGCCCGCGCCAATCCCGAACAAAGCCACTCGCAAGCTCTGCGCGAACACCATGGAAACAATGCGCTGCCGGGTGGCGCCGATAGCCATGCGCACTCCAATCTCATAGCTCCTTTGCGTCACCCAATAAGACACCAAGCCATAAATCCCGATCGCCGCCAGCAGAATGGCGGTTGCGGCAAAGCCGGTGAACACGCGAATCATCGATTGGAAATCACCAACAGAGACCGCTATCACTTCTTCGAGCGGTCTTACTTCGCCGACGGGAGCATTCGGCGCCTGATCTCCGGCCAGGCTGCGAATCTCGCCGCGCAGCCGGGGCGAATCCGTCCTCGCTTTGACCAGCAAATGCATCGCAGCCGGTATCTGTTCCACTCCCTGCCGCGCACCCACCGTGGATTGCGCGTAGGGCATGTAAATCGCGCCACCAACAAAGTCGGGCAGATTTGCGGCCAGGCTGAACTGCCGCACATCGCCCGCCACGCCGATCACCGTTCGCCATTGCGCTTCCGCCGCGCTTTTAATATGTTTCCCAATCGGACTTTGACCAGGCCAGAAGTGGCGCGCCGTCGCGCGCGTGATAATGAGCACCTTGGCCGCTTGCGCGCTATCCGCTTCGGTGAACTGCCTGCCTTCGAGCAGCGGGATGTGCATCATGCGCAGATAACCCGGACTGACCGCTCCGGCCCACAGCATCGGAGCCGGGTAATCCGCCGACTTCGGGTGTCCTTCCACGTCCACTGGAATTGCCGGCAGTTCGCCATCAAGCGGAAGCGTGTTCACGACCGATACCTCAGAAACGCCAGCGATGCGGCGCGCCTCCGCGATAATTCGGTCATACAATGCGATGCACCCCGCACGCTCGCTGCAAGCCGCTTGGTTTGGACTGATCTGAACCGAAAACACGTGCGCCGGGTCAAAGCCTGGATTCGCCTCCGCCAACCGGAGCAGACTCTTCATCAACAAGCCGGCGCTGATCACCAATATGAGCGTGAGCGCGACCTCTCCTGCGATCAGCCAGCTTCGGACCGCTGTCCAGACGCCCGCAGTCGATCGCTGGCTGCCGGTTTTAATCGACTCTGTCAGGTCTACTTGCGCTACGCTGAGCGCCGGTGCGATTCCGAACGCTACTCCCGTAAGTAGCGCCAGGATTGCTACAAATACAACGACCGGCCAATCAATCTCCACCGACGAAAGCCCCGGTGTGCTGGGCGGCAGCATGGATTTAAACATCGATAACGCCGCCCTCCCCAGCAGTAAGCCGGAGCCCGCGCCCATACATGCCAGCAGGATGCTCTCTGTCATTAGCTGCCGCACGATGCGAAAACGGTCTGCGCCCAGGGCCGTGCGGAGTGCGATCTCCTTGCGGCGGGTAGTCGCGCGCGAGAGCAGAAGATTGGCCACGTTTGCGCACGCGATCAGAAGAACCAGTCCGACGGAAGAAAGCAGAATAATAAGTCTGCCGCGTATATCCCCCGTCAAGTCCTGTTGCATGGAGATCGCGGTAGCGGCGGCATTCCAGTCGCGTGCCATCGGAAAAGGAAACAGGCGGCGCACTTGCCCGGCCAGCGCCGGAATTTCTCCGCGAGCCTGAGCGAGCGTTGCTCCGGGCCGTAGTCTGGCAATCAGCGGCACGTACTCCCCGCCCCAGTACTCTTCCATCTTGGAAGGGTCCAATCGCGCGGGCGTCCACAACTGCACTCGGGCAGAAGGATAGGAAAAGGCCGGCGGCATAACGCCCACAATCTGCCGGTTCACGCCTTCTACAGCAATGCTGCGGCCCACGATGGCCGGGTCGCCGCGGAACTTGGTTTTCCATAGGGAGTTGCTGAGGATTACGACCTGGTCGCGCCCCGGAGTGTTCTCTCCCGGCTCGAAAGCGCGGCCTCTCGCCACGGCCGCGCCCAGCACGGACAGAAAATTTGCTGACGTGTTGCTTTCCACCACTCGTATCGCCTCGCCCTCACCAGTCAGGTTGCATGCAGATCCCGGACTGGCGGAAGCTACGTCCATGGAACTGCTCTGCTGCTGAAAGACCGGAAGCGCCGCCCTCGGATAAACGCCTGTCATCCGCAGCAAACGGCCCGGTTCGTGGTAGGGCAGCGGACGGACCAGCAGAGTGTTCACCAAGCTGAACATGGAGGCATTTCCGCCAATCCCCAGCGCCAGCGAAAGCACCGCAACCATAGTAAATCCAGGCGTTCTTCCAAACAGGCGCGCCGCGTAGCGCAGATCCTGCCAAAGCCGCTCCAATCGTAGAAAGCTCCACATATCCCGGCTTTCCTCCTTGGCCCTCGTGATATTCCCCATTTGCAGTCCGCCTTGCCCGCTGTCGAGCTGTGAGCGATGAAACTCGAGTTCTTCCGCTAGTTCAGCCTCTAACTGCGCCCGCCGTAACCGGTAGAGAAGCTTCCGCCAAGCCCGCCTCATGCCAGTTCCAGCACTTTCTGGATAGCGCCGATCATGCGCGCAAACTCCCCACGTTCGACGGCCAGTTGTTTGCGGCCCGCGGCGGTCAACTTGTAATAGCGCGCTCGCCGGTTATTCTCCGATGCGCCCCACTCTGCCTCCACCCATCCGTTCAGCAACAAGCGCTGCAGCGCCGGATAAAGCGAGCTTTCTCCCACCTGCAAAACCTCGTCCGAAACCTGCTTCAGCCTTTGCGCAATCCCGTATCCGTGCATCGCGCCAGCGTCGAGCGTTCTCAAGATGAGCAGGTCGAGCGTGCCTGGAAGAATCTCCGCCGGCTTGGATCGCGTTCCCATCGTCTATCGATGGAAGTATGATCGCTTTCCGATTTTGTGTCAAGTGTGTTGCACAATAGATGGGATAATTAGATCGCGTGAGGACGGAAGCAGATTGTCCACTACTGGGATATCTCAGGCAAACGCAGTAAAGCTGTTAATCGAGTCTGCGCGGCAGCGTAGATTCTTCGTGCTCGCGGTAGAACAACTAGCGCTTGCCCTCACGCTCGTATGCGCGGGCGCGATTTTGTTGCTGCTCCTGGGTACGCAGATTCTTGCCTGGTACTGGCTGGTGCTGCTGGCGGCGGTTGGTATCGGCATCGGCGCCTATCGGATCTATTCCCGCAGAGCCGGACACTACACCGTTGCTCAGTTTCTCGACCGCCGGCTCAATCTGCACGATTCGCTCTCTACGGCTTGGTTTCTGCTCTCACGGCCCGAAGGTGCGGACCAGCCCAGCGCCCGTTACCAATTGGAATATGCCGGACGAATTGCCGGCGGTGTCGATCCCGTCAGCGCTTTTCCGCTCACCGGCCGGCGAGTTTGGGCGATAGCCGGAGGCGTGGCTGCGGTGGCGTTTGGCCTCTTCGCCGTCCGCTACCTGGTTACCAACAGCCTGAATCTCAGGCAGGGATTGGTTCCCATCCATTTGGCGGAAGTATTTGAACGCGTGGGGAAATCGCTGGGCGCTCATCCGCACTCTGCGCCAAATCCGGACGGCGGTAACCGGCGGAATCCGGCTGTTCCGCAAAACAATGAATCGGCCAAAACGGCTTCGCAGGACCGTCCCAATGCCGAAGAGCTAAAGGCGGGGAAGTCAGAAGCGGTGAGCCCGCCTCAGGTTCCCACGGCATCCTCGGAACCGCCGCAGAATAGCAACCGTGCGGAAGAAGGTAAGTCTGAAAATCAGGAAGGTTCCTCTTCCGCCGGCCAGCGGAAGCCAGGGGAAAAGGGCCAGCCGCGAGATAGCCAGCAGGCCGGCTCGCAGCAAGGTCCTAATTCGCAGCAGCAACCTGGCGCGGACCAGCAAAACGCGGCCAAGCAGGAGGCAAGCCAGCAGCAAAATAGCGTCGGCACGATGGACCGCCTGAAAGAAGCCATTTCGAGCTTGATGGCCAAAATGCGTCCAAGCTCAGCCGCGCAAAAGTCGCAGCAGCAAAGCGATCGCTCCTCGGAATCGCAGCAGGCGGGCGAACAAGCCGCTGGTGACAAGAACAAAAGCGGCGATGCTCAGAAGGACGGGAGCGATCAGCAATCCAGCGAGCAAAAGTCCGCTGATGCCCAGGCGCAAGGGCAAACCACGGAGAAGGCCCAAGCCTCGCAAGGTCATAGTGCCGATAAATCAGCCGACAAAAGCAACTCGGACGCGCACTCCGGCGTGGGCCGTCAGGATGGCGATAAAAGCATCTCCGAAAAGGATCAGCTAAAAGCCATGGGCAAGCTGGCTGAGATCATCGGCAAACGCTCGGCCGAGTTGACCGGCGACGTCATGATTGAAAATCCTTCCGGCAAGCAGCAGTTGAAGACCGGCTACTCGCAGCGCATGGGCAATCACGCCGACCTCGGCGGAGAAATCAATCGCGACGAAATTTCACCAGCCAATCAACAATACGTCCGTCAGTATATGGAAGAAGTCCGCAAGCCCGCCAAGTAAGGCGAGTTTCCACCGCGCGCTATTATGTCCTTGCTGGTTCGATCTTTCTCATCCGGGAGACTTGCATGGCCCAACTTGACCTCCGACCGCTGACCGTCGGCGAGATTCTTGATCGAACGTTTACGCTCTACCGGCGGCATTTTCTTCTCTTTATCGGGATTAGCGCTGTGCCGCAGGTTATGGTTTTGGCGTTCCAGCTCGCCAGGACCTTGTTGTCGAGCGGTTCGGGCCCGCGAAGAATCGATCTTGCGGCAGGTTACTCGCTCGGAGCCGGTCTGCTCTTTGTTGCTACCTTGCTCATCAGCCTCATCGCAACGCTCTTCTCACAAGGCGCTACCATTTTTGCGGTGAGTGATCTTTACCTACGCCGCCCCGTAACGCTCTCCGATTGCCTGCGCCGGGCTTGGGCCGAAATCGGAACGGTCTTCGGAGTCGGATTACTGAACGGCTTGGCGGTCCTGGTGGGAACCATCGCCCTGGTGATTCCCGGCTTCTATATACTCTGCCGGCTGAGTATAGCCACCCCCGCGGCGCTGATTGAACGGCGTGGCCCACAGGACGCCCTCAGCCGCAGTTGGAGTCTGACGAAAGAGAATACCGGCCGCGCTTTCGTTTTACTCTTGGTCTATTTCGTCATCAGCATCGCGGGTGCAATGTTGATCGGCGTTCCGTTCGGCATCGGCGTGGTCACTTCTAGAAACAACCCGGCTGCGCTACAGTTATGGACCTCTCTGGCCGCGATGGGCAATGCACTCGTAAACATCCTTGTCATTCCCATTCTTCTCATCGCCACCTGCCTGTTCTACTTCGACCTCCGCGTGCGCAAAGAGGCCTTTGATCTGCAGTTCATGATGGATCCGAACAGCGAACGGTCGACGCCGCCAGGCGATGACGCCATGCCTTCCATCGTTTAGTGACACGCATGCGAGCAGGAAGCTGGCTCCGCTGCTGTATGCTTCTGCTGCTGTTTTTGCATCCCGGCGCAAACTGCCAGCCGGCGCATGCGGCTGTGCCAATTGACGATCGCACGGCGCAACTCCGCCAGAGCCTCGCCTCAGCGGAGGGTGTGGGAACCGGCGTTTCGATCCCGGCGCGCCAGCAACTGGAAGGCATTTTGGCGGCGCCGGAATTTGCAGAGAAAATGCGGGAGCCCAGCGCGTGGGAGCGCTGGAAACAGCAGTTTGCGGTATGGCTCATGGACTGGTTTGGCAACCTCTTCCAATCGATTGCCCGAAACCCCACAACCAGCCAGGCTATCTTCTGGGCCGGCGCGCTTGGCTCTCTGGCGCTCGTCGCTTTTTATTTGTTCCGGCTATTTCGCGGGGATGAAATGACGATACGGCCGGCATTCAACGTCGAAGCCCCCCGCACCCGGAGTGCCGCCGATTGGATCGCCGCGGCACGGTCGGCGGCCGGACGTGGAGACCTCAATACAGGTATTCAATGCTTGTATTGGGCAGCGATCGTTTTCTTGCAAACCGCGGGGACATTGCCGGAGACCGGGGCCCACACGCCGCGCGAGTTTTTGCGTGCGCTCCCCCAGACCAACTCGACTGACGAGCTGCGAAGTCTCACCTCTTCCGTGGAGCGTTTCTGGTATGCGCGCATGCCTGCTACGGCGGGCGACTTTGCCGCCTGTTTGCGATCGGTGGAAGCACTTGGATGCAAACTGGACTAACTCCGGCTGATCGCAAACTCTTGGCGATTGCGGGCGGCCTGTTCGTGGCGCTTGCGCTCGCAACAGTCCTGACAGCGCCTGCACCTGGCAACGATTTCTCCGCGGCGCCTTCGAGTTATCTGTCCACTCCAGGCGGAGCGCGCGCCGGTTTTCTTTTGCTTGAGCGCCTCGGGATGAAGGTACAGCGATGGCAGGAGCCTGCCCTCCGTTTTGCCGAGTTCGCTCCCGCGGCCACACTGATCATTGCCGAGCCCACCGAAACGCCCTCCGGCGCGGAGCGTACGGCCTTGAGGCAGTTCGTGGAGCGCGGCGGGCGCATTCTCTTCTGTGGCGCCGAATTGCCCAGCTTTTTTCCGCAGGTACAGCTAAAAAGGCTGCGCTCGAAGCCCACGCCCCGGCTTGAAAACTTGGCGCCCGTGCTGCCCAAAGCGAAGACTTACCGGCCCGTAGTGGAGGGATCGGCTTTACAGAGTGTCGAACTGCGAGCGGACGCCCTATGGCAGAAATTTGGAGCTTCGCAACTGCCGGTTTACGGTTCTCCGAATGATGCGGTCGTGGGTGCGTGGACGCTGGGCGCCGGAGAAGTTGTCTGGTGGACTTCCGCTACCCCGCTCACCAATGCCGGTCTCGAACGCGCGGATAATCTTTCCCTGTTCCTGAACAGCGCGGGTGCGGCGTCCGGCAGACGCGTCTATTGGGACGAATATTTTCACGGTGAACGTGGGTCGTTGTGGGATTTCATGGGGCGCTTGCCGGCAGTCCGATGGGCAGTAGTGCAGTTTGTCCTTTTAGCGTGCGCGGCCATGCTGACCTTCACCCGCAGATCTGGTCCGGTCATCGCCCCTGCGAAGGTCTCCCGCGCATCGCCGCTGGAATTCGTGGAGACTCTGGGCGGCCTGTATCGCAGAGCCAATGCCTCGCCGGTAGCGGTTGATGTGAACTTCCGTCACCTTCGCCTGCAATTGACCCGGCGGCTCGGGCTGCCGGGTACGATCTCAGATGCGGACCTCGCCAGTGCGGCAGCCGGCCGCCTTGGATGGAACAAACAGGAATTGCAGGACGTTCTCGATCAGGCGCGGCCCGCAGCGGCGGCACGCTCGTTCCCGTCCTCCCCGGCACTTAAGTTGGTTCAGCAGTTGCAGCGATTCACGGCCCGGCTTGCGGAGAAACACTGATATTGGAACATTTATCTAAGCTCGCGGCGCATGTCCGCGCGGAATTATCAAAAGTTATCGTCGGCCAGAAAGAGGTGGTCGACCAGCTACTGCTTGTGCTCGCTTGCGGGGGCCATGCGCTGATTGAAGGTGTTCCCGGATTGGCAAAAACTCTGGCCGTAAAGTCCATGGCGCGCGTCTGCGGGCTGGAGTTCCAGCGCGTTCAATGCACTCCAGACCTGATGCCGGCCGACGTCACGGGGACAAACGTATTCCGTTTGGCGGACAGCACGTTTCAACTGCACCGCGGACCCGTTTTTACCGACCTCCTACTCGTCGACGAGATCAACCGGACGCCGCCGCGAACGCAATCGGCGCTGCTGGAAGCGATGGAAGAGCGGCAGGTCACCATCAATGGCGTGCGTTATCCGTTGCCTCACAATTTCACCTTGCTCGCCACTCAGAATCCCATCGAGTTCGAAGGCACCTATCCGCTTCCCGAAGCGCAACTGGACCGCTTTCTCTTCAAAATTCGCATCGGCTATCCTACAGCCGAAGAAGAAGCCGCTATACTGTCACGCTATGAGAATGGCTTCGACGCCCGGCGCTGGGATGCAGTGCCGCTCACGCCCATCGACGCGAGCTTGCTCAGCTCTGCCCGCGAGGAGATCGAGCGCGTTCACATCCAGCCGACGCTCTTGCCGTACATAGTCTCCATCATTCGCCGCACCCGCGATTGGCCCGCGATTGCGCTGGGAGGAAGTCCACGCGCCGCGGTCGGCTTGCTGCACGTCGCGCGAGCGATGGCCGCCATGGATGGCCGCGACTACCTTCTGCCTGATGATGTGAAAGCTGCCTCCGCTCCCGTCTTGCGGCACCGCATTCTGCTGAAACCCGAAGCTGAACTGGAAGGACTGTTGGCCGATACCGTGATTCAGCAGGTTGTCGCTACTGTGGAGATTCCCAAGCGCCAGGCATGACGGAAGCGCTCACGCCCGAGCCGGTGGAATCCGCCGCGCGGAAGCGAGGATGGTTGTCCTTCGGCTTCGCGCCGCGCTTTTTCCTCGCCCTGGGAATCGGCTTGATTTGGCTCGTACCCGTATGGTGGTCGATACGTTTTCTGCCGCTGCTGCTGGTGTGGGACGCACTCGTCCTGGCGGCCTGGTGCTGGGATCTAAGCCGCCTGCCGGCTCCAGCGAAGTTGCTGGCCCGGCGGCTTTGGACTGGCCCCATAACGTTGGCACGCTCCATCAACGCTGCCATCGAGATTCAGCAGAGCGGGAACTGGCCGCTCCAAGTTTTTGCAACGGATGAATTATCTCCGGCTCTCTACGGCGTGGTTCCACAATTCGAGCTGGTGCTACCCGCCGCCGGGAAAGCGCGCCACGAGTATGCAATCGTTCCGCGCAAGCGAGGCGACGCTACGCTTGGTTCACTGTTTCTACGCTACCGGAGTGCTTTCGCTTTTGCCGAACGCTGGGCGGTCGCGCCGCTACTGCAAACGGTGTGCGTTTTTCCCGACATTACCGAGGCCAACCAACAAGCGCTGTACCTGATTCGAAGCCGGCAAATGGATATGCAGAAGCGGAGACGCCGGCAGCCAGGATTGGGACGCGAGTTTGAATCGCTTCGTGACTACAGAACCGGAGATGACGTACGCGACATCTGCTGGTCGGCGACGGCGCGGCGGCACGAGCTGGTTACGCGCACGTTCGAAGCCGAGCGCATGCAGACCGTTTGGGTGGTAATCGATGCCGGCCGGCTGCTTCGGGCGGAGATAGCAAGGCCGGATCAGCCGTTCCGCCTGTCCAAGCTGGACTACTCGGTGAATGCCGCACTATCTCTTGCACAGGTAGCTTCGCAGTACGGCGACCGGGTTGCGGCGCTTGCATACGGCCGCACCATCCAGCAGGCCATTGGCGCCGGACGCGGGCCGGGGCAAGTGCGGCTGTGGATAAACGCACTGGCGCACGTGCGCGCCGAAACAACCGAAGCCAACCACGCCTTGGCGGCGCGAGCGCTCCTGCAAAAACAGACCCGGCGCGCGCTGGTTGTGTGGATCACGGATTTCGCCGAAACTCCAACTGTTCCGGACGTGGTGGAGTACGCCGCTCAAATCGCGAAGAGGCACTTGGTTTTATTCGCCGCCGTCAGCCAGCCGGATCTCGCGGTAGCCGCGCATCAAGTGCCCCGGACGGATCGCGAGATGTATAGCGGCGCCGCCGCCTTGGCGCTGCTCCAGCGCCGCGAAGTCTTGATTCGTAACTTGCGGCAACAGGGTGTCCTGGCCATGGAAGTTACTGCCGGAAAGCTAACCACGCACCTGGTGAATGAATACCTCGCGATCAAGGACCGCGGCATGCTTTAACTGCTTTTCGCGGCTGTGGCGTTCCTGCCGGAAGAAAGGTACAGCACCAATACGCTCAGCAGCAAGCCCGCCAGCGTGAACTTAAATGCCGGCGCCACGTGCGTCGGAGAGAAGAAGCCCTCTATCGTTCCCGCCACAATGAGCAGCGGAATGGCTCCCAGCAGCAGCCGGACTGCACGCTTCCCCGCCGCCGCGAGCGCATCC
>DATHIZ010000540.1:0-5841 GCA_035316385.1 Bryobacteraceae bacterium
CGAAACGATCACGTCGGCCTTCGTCAGATCGTAAGAAATAAAGGCGCTGCGGCCGGCAATTTTCTTGGCGGCGCTGGCTATGGCGGGACTGACGGTCGGCTCATGCACATACCACTTGGCCATAGGCCATTGCGCGAGCAAGTCCGTCATTTGCCGGTGCACGGTGGGCGACGTGGTCACGCCGGTGAGAATGGCCACTCCCTCGCCTTTGCGAATGCTGATGGTTTGCGCTTCCGTGCTGAATTTGCCCGCAAATGCCGACCAGGTGTTCAGCCTGCCTTCGTGCATGACCGTTTCCGAACGGTCGGGATCATACAAGTTCAGGAGTGAAGCCTGCTCGAAAATCGAAGTCGAACCTAAGCTGGCGGGGTGATCCGGGTTTCCTTCTATTTTGGTAGGCCGGTTCAGGTGGCTTTCCACCAGCACACCGCGGGCATATCCACCGATGGTCATGGCCGTGGCATAGAACAGCGGCACTCCCGGTATTACGTTTTCCGGCTGGCGAACGTAGGGAACAATCAGCTCTTTGGGCTGTTTGGTACAAGCCGCCGCGCCCGCCATGGCCAGCGAAGCCGCCATCACTTTTAATAGGCTGCGGCGGTCGACGCCTTGCGGAATTTGGCCGGAGAGCCCTGGAAATTCCTGCTCGATGTACTCGGTCAAATGGTCCGATTCAGCCGCTTCGTCCAGCGTCCGCCAAAACGCAGGTCCCCTGCCAGCCGCCAGATTTTCACGCAGTACCTGCAAATCCAACGCCGGCTTCACCGGCTTTTCGAGCAGCGCTTCGAGTGGTATTAGACCGTGCTCGTTCATACTTCCGTGAGAGTGAGGAAAAGAGTTCTTCATCGGTGGCACGTCACGCAATCGGTCAACGATTGCACATGATATTCCTTCACAAGCTTGGGACCCAATTCTGCCTGATCCGCCGGGTATTTGTAGTCGATGTTGAACACTTCCGACTTCGGCCGGATAAACTGGGCCGGGTCGCGGTGGCAGTTCACGCACCAGTTCATATACAGCGTGTTAACGCGGTACATGAGTGGCATTTCATTCACCTGCCCATGGCAGGTGGAGCAGCCCATGCCCTTATTAATATGAATGCTGTGGTTGAAGAAAACGAAGTCGGGCAGATCGTGAACTCGTGTCCATTCAATAGACTTCCCGCTGGCCCAGCTATCACGAATCGGCTGCGTCACCGTCGCATTGTTCCAAATCTGTGAATGGCACGTCATGCAGGTTTCGGTCGGCGGCAGGCCGGCAAAGTGCGAAGTCTCGACGCCTGTGTGACAGTAGCGGCAGTCGATCCCGTCATCTTTTACGTGGTGCTTGTGGCTGAACGGAATGGGTTGCTCTGGGGCGGATTGCACTGTCGTGATCCATGAGCCTCGATCAATCATGTAGGCCACTGCCAGTGTGGAGCTGGCGAGCACTACGACAGCAACCAGGGCCACTTTGGCATAGGCATTCGAACTACGTGGAAAAAGTTGTGCCATAGGGAGATCTACAACTCTTGGGCGCTAGGGGTAAAGAAATTCTCCAAGACGAAATTATAGAACGATTCGTACCCAAAGATATACACCCTGACGATAATCATTCTTGCAGGAATGGAATTTTTGCTCTTGCGCACTAGTTGTAATGATACAAAAAGGCTATCCGGGCGGTTTGTGAGACGTTTCACAAAAACGAACCCACAAGCGAAGTTCGTTTGGTAAAAACGGGCTATTTGAAGACGATCGTGCTCTCGCCGCTGTACTTGTGATAGTCGCGGAAGTCAATGTCGTTCTTCGAACAGATCGTGGAGCCGCGCTGGCAGCTCAGGTTTTCCGCATGTGTCGGAAGGAGAAACATGGCTGTTCCTAAGCGGACTTCCTGATAATCCACTGCCGATTCCACGGCATCCAAAGGGAAATCTTTGGGCACGTTGTTGGCGGACATTTCAATCCGCCGCACCTGGGCGGACGCTTTGTCAATCCAGACACTACCGCTATAGGCCGGGCGTAGCGATTGACCGCCAACCGTAATCGTCCAGTCGGAATTGCGCAGGGTTACCTTGAAATCGTAAATAGAGGCGGGCGAGCCGGAGAGACTGGTCGATTCGAAGAATTTGAAGGTAGCGCGGCCCGAAAACAGGCTCATCAGAACAGAGGCGAACTCTCCGGTGGACGTGGAGCCGCCCAAGTCGAGCATGCTCTTATCTGTCTTCTTACCGCCGACCGTGATTTCGCGGTAATTTTCGTGGCCATCCTCATAGATCACTTTCGCCGTCACCACATCGATGGCCGTCCAGCCTTCGGATTTCGACCGCTGCATGTAACGGGTAGTCATCTGCTGGCAGAAAAAATTCGGCAGTCCTTGCGTAAAGGTCTGGGCCCATTCCCTGGTCTTTTCAATCAGCGCGTTGGCGGCGGAAGCGGGCGTCTTTACAGCCGCAGTTTCTCCGCCAATGGTGAAGTCGGTTGAATCCTCTGGTTTGGGGGCGGGGGCTGCTGCCGGCTTATTCTTTGGGACTGTCGCGGGGGCGGCGGCAACCGTCGTATCGTCGCCTGAATCCTTTTTCTTCGGAGCTCCGCGGTGCAGGACAGGCCGATTCGGATCGTTCGGGGCTTGTCCTAGATCGGGAGGCTCCGGCCGCATGGATAGCGAATCGGGCCGCTCTGCTGCGATCTCAGCGGGAGACAGCGGCTTTGCCGGCGCCGCCGGTCCTCTCGCTTCAGCTGCTTCCTCGGGTGGCGCGTCCTTCAGCAGATCCACTTTTGCTACGGTTAGGAACGATTCGTCATCCTCGACCGCATCGATTTTTACGCGCGTGCGCGGAACAATTTTGCTGCTCGGGATGTCGCCGCCAGACCGCGTATACGTAGTTTTCGGCGTCACTGTCATGGTGATGGTCCGGCCGTCCTCGGTGGCGATCACCAGTTTTTTGTCGTCGCTCGAAATCGTATTGCCTTCGGCAAAAAAAGTGGGCAGCGCGTTCTCGGCTTCCTTCTGTGTCTTTTTCTTGCTTCGCTGTGGGATGGAAATGCCTCCGCCGCTACCGGGCATCGGCCCGTTTTGCCCGGGAGGATATTGGCCTGGCGGATATCGTCCGGGGGGGTACTGACCGGGATATTGAGCTGCTGCCATAGATGCCAGCATGACCGCCGAGACAACGTATTTAATCATGAGAGGTCTAGACGCGGCATTTCGCGCGCGCTCCATTTTAGACGCGGCTCTCTCAGCCGCCGGTTTCCACAACTACCATTTCAGGAGCACAAGTTCCGAACAGAAGCCCGGCCCCATTGCTGCCAGTATGCCCCAAGTTCCAGGTTCCGGACGCCGTTCCTTCATCGTTTCCTCAAGTACAAACAACACGGACGCCGAGGAAAGATTCCCTGTGCGCCGCAGGCATTTCCGTGAAATGTCCAAAGCACCCTGCGGAAGCCGCAATGCCGCTTCGGTTGCGTCCAACACTTTTGGTCCACCGGTGTGTATTACCCAATTTTTGATATCGCTAAGCTCTAATCCATGATCCGACAAAAATCCGTCGGCGTCACGGCCCAGATTTTTCAAGATCACTTCTGGAACGTCACGCGACAGGACGATGCGAAACCCTTTCTCCGAGATGTCCCAACCCATGGTGTCTTCGGTGTTTGGATAGAATGTGGAACGCGTTGCGACGATTTCCGGACCGTCCTGCCCGCCGCACTCGGAGCCTGAAATGACGACGGCTGCCGCCCCATCGCCGAACAATCCTGAACTGACTAAGTTTGCCGGCGAAAGGTCATCCTGCTGGATGGTTAGAGAGCACAATTCCACCGAAAGAAGCAGGCAGGCCTCTTTGGGATACGCCTTCACATAGTCGGCGGCGCGCGCAATCCCAGCCGCGCCGGCGACGCATCCCAGGCCGAAAATGGGCACGCGCTTCATACGCGGGCTCAGGCCCATTTTGTTGATCAAACGGCCTTCGATGGAAGGGCTGGCCAGTCCGGTGATCGAAACGAAGAAGAACGCGCCGATATCTTCCGGACGGACTCCCGCGCGTGTCATTGCCTGGCACACCGCCTGCTCGCCCAATTCGAGCGTCGCCGCAATCCAGTGGTTATTTGCCTCTCCAAACGACTGAAGCGGATAGGATTCGAGTGGCAGCGCCAGGAAGCGTCCATCCACCTGGGTGGCGGCGTGCAGCTTTTCGAGCACGCTAAAGCGATCTAGCCGGTTGCCCCAGTATTTGCGAAAACGGTCTACCAGAATGTGTTGCGGATAGTAATGGGGCGGAAGTGCGGTGGCCGCACTGGAGATTCTCATAAACGGTTGACCGGAGTATTTCACCACTACTCTCTCAGATGAGAAGTAGACTGCTGCCCGCCCACCTATTCTGCGTGCCTCCAGCCACCACCAATCCGGTCAATCCGCAGGTCAACTCTCAGCCCAATCCGGCGGTCAGCCACGAAGATGTTTTGCACTGGCTGGCTTTGCGCATGGTGCCGGGGCTGGGACCGGTGAGCACGCTGAAACTGCTGGGGAAACTGAAATCGCCGCAAGCCATTTTCCGGGCTTCCGCTTCGGAGCTGGAGGCTGCGGGCGTGAGTCCGGCGCAGGCGCGCAATATTGCTTCCGGATGTTCTTTCGACGATGCGGTTGATCAGCAGCAAAGGCTGATCAATGCCGGCGCCCGCCTCATTTCCATCCAGGATGCGGTTTATCCCGGGCGTCTGCGCGAAATCTACGATCCGCCGCTGATTCTGTTTGCCATTGGTAACAGCGCATTGATGACAAGCAACTCCATTGCCGTGGTCGGGACGCGGCGTCCCACGCCGTATGGCATGGCCGCAGCCGAGCGGCTTAGCGGAGACCTGGCGCGCGCTGGTTTGACCATTGTGAGCGGCATGGCTCGCGGAATCGACTCTGCCGCTCACCAGGCGGCGCTGAAAGAGGACGGAAACACAATCGCAGTTCTGGGCTGCGGCGTAGACGTCCTGTACCCGGCAAACAACCGTAAACTTTATGGAGATATCGCCAAAAAGGGACTACTGATCTCGGAATTTCCCATGGGCGCACCTGCCTTTCCGCAAAACTTTCCCATCCGCAACCGCATTGTCAGCGGCCTGTCGATTGGCGTTGTCGTGGTGGAAGGCGCTCAATATAGTGGATCTGCCATTACGGCCAGGTTGGCGATGGACCAGGGCAGGGACGTGTTTGCCGTTCCCGGGAATATCACGTCCAAAATGAGCTGGGGGCCGAACCTCCTAATCAAAGACGGAGGAGCCAAACTGGTCCAGGAATGGAGCGATGTGACCAACGAATTGCCCGCCGCGGTCCGCCGGGAGCTGGTTTTGAACGCGCAGCAAAAAGTATTGTTGGAGGGCATTGAACCTTCTCCGGAGAGCGCCGAAGCGGGTGCCGAGGAACCTCTCCGGAGGCTGGGCCGGAAGCTTTTGGATGCGCTGCAAGTCGATACGCCTCAACAACTTGACTCACTGCTTGAATCTTTTGAAGAAGTCTCCTCATCTGAGTTGCTCAGCGCCCTGTTCGATTTGGAAATGTCCGGCCTGATCCGTCAGCTCCCCGGAAAAAACTTCGTCAAGGTGTGGTAAAAGGGTAGCGACCACAGGTTAGAAAACGCAAATGGCAAAATCTCTCGTCATCGTTGAATCCCCAGCGAAGGCGAAAACTATAGGGAAGTATCTAGGCAAGGACTTCATCGTGAAGGCCTCTTTGGGCCATGTGAAAGACCTTCCTAAAAAGGATCTCGCGGTCGACGTGGAACACGATTTCACGCCAAAATACGAAATCATCGAGGGTAAGAAAAAGCTCATAGCCGAGTTGAAGCAGGCATCCAAAGGCGTAGATTCGATCTATCTG
>DATHIZ010000541.1:0-6006 GCA_035316385.1 Bryobacteraceae bacterium
ACTGGCGTTGCTTTTCGGTGGTTCGGGCGCGTCTGGCAGGTGTAGGTATTGGACCATGATCGAAACGCGCCGGTTGGAGGCGTCCTCCGGTTTGTCGGGCAAGCGCAGTTGCTGGTCAGCGAAGCCACGGACTTCCGTGACCTGGTCTCGCCGTAAACCATTCAGCTGCATAATCCGGCGTGCCGCATTCGCGCGATCGGCCGAAAGCTCCCAGTTCGAATAGTTGGTGCTCTCGAAGGCTTTGGCGTCAGTATGGCCCTCGATCAGCACTGGGTTCGGCATACTTCCGAATTGATGCGCCAGTTGCACTAATAGCTCCGTCGCCGCGGGGGTTGGGACTGCTTGACCGTTTTCGAAGAACAAACCTTTGTCCGATTCGAGCAGTTCGATGCGTAAGCCGTCGCCAGTGATGGTCATCTTTACGTAGTTCTTGATCTTTTCGAGCTGTGGGGCTTCGCGAATAGCCTGTTCAAGCTTCGTTTTCAGCAGATTCAAACTGTCCTTGGTGACCACGAGGGCCTTCCCCGTTCCACCCATATTGCTGCCCATCTCTTTGCCAAATCCCTTGGGATCGCGGAAATAGCCGGCGACGGCCTTCTGCACGTCGTTGCTTGCGCTCAGCAGCCAGAGCACAATGAAAAGCGCCATCATGGCGGTCACAAAATCGGCATAGGCCACCTTCCAGGCTCCGCCGTGGTGGCCGCCATGGCCGGTCTTCTTTTTGATGATGATAATCGTCGGAGGAACTGGCGCTGGCATTAGGCGGCCTTGGCCTCGCCTTTGACGCCTTTGCAGATCGCGTCCATTTCCTTGAAGCTTGGGCGCACCAGCGCCGGAATTGAGCGGCGGGAAAATTCCACCGCTAGAATGGGCGCTGCCCCGCGCACAAAAGCGATCAAGCCGGTGCGCAGGCAATTGTAGTACTGCGATTCTGAATCGTTGGCGCGCGTCATGGCGGCCGCTATCGGACCCAAAAAGCCATAACACAGGAGAATCCCCAAAAATGTTCCTACCAGCGCCGCCGCCACCTTATGTCCAATCTCGGCCGGCGGTCCGCCGATTGCGCCCATGGTGATGACGACGCCCAGTACCGCCGCGACAATTCCTAGTCCCGGTAGTGCATCCGCCACACTCGATAATGCCGCGATTGGCGCGGTAGTCTCCTTGTGATGCACTTCAAGATCGAGCTCAATCATCTGGTCCAGGTCGAAATGTGAAACGGTGCCTGACATCGCAGTGCGCAGAGTGTCACAAATGAAGTCCAGCACGTGATGATCTTTCATCAGGAAATCATATTTCTTGAAAATCTCGCTCTTAAGCGGCTCTTCGACATCCGGCTCGAGACTGTCAATTCCGCCTTTCCGCCCGCGTGAAAACAGCTCGTTCAACATTTTCAGTGTGTTGAGATAGCGGGCCTTGTTGTATTTTTCGCTCCCAAAGATGCCCGCAGCGGCTTTAAGAATGGCGATAACCACAGGCAAAGGATTGGCAATCAGCAAAGTGCCCACCGCGGCGCCGCCGATAATCACCAATTCGGCGGGCTGCACTAGCACCATCAAGTTGCCGTGCTCCATCAAGTAGCCGCCTACGATGGCGCCGATGACGACAACAATTCCGATGATCGAAAACATGCGTTCTGCAGAATCCCCTCGCAGTCATATCGACGGTACGGGCCATCGCCCACAGGGCCATCAGCCCTATCCGCCAAGATTTTTAGGTGAGATTGCGTGAAGGCGCGGAAACATAATCCGTCGGAAGCTCCCCGGTTAAGTAGAACGTGTTCCTAAAAAGAGTTCTTCCATAACTCGGGAGAACTTTCCTAGAACTATTTTCCGGTTAGACCGATAACTCCTATGAGTGATCCAGAGGGACGACGGAGGTAACCGAGTCATGACCGAAAGCAATCCCTACCACGCCTACGCCGAGGGCAGCGTGTTAAGCGATCAACCCTTGCGGTTGGTGGTTACATTGCATCAGGGAGCCATGGACGCGACGCGCCAAGCCCTGCAGTGTCTGGAGGCGCGCGATATCTGGGGCCGCGGCAAAGCAATCAACAAAGGCATAGCGATCTTGTCCGAACTGTTGTCGTCGCTCGATGAAGAGAAAGGTGCGGAAATCGCTCAGAATCTCAAGCGGCTCTATCTCTACATGCAGAGGCGGTTGATCGAGGCGCACTCGCGGCAAGCGGCGCCCCCCCTTCTCGAAGTCGAGAAGCTGATCGGAACCTTGCACGAAGGTTGGTGCGAAGCTGCCGAGGGGAGTGCCCGAGAGCTCGCGGACACAAGCTCCACCGCTTCGAGTTCTGTAAATCGGCCGGAGGAAGCAAGGCCCTACGCGGACTACGCAAGCGGAGATGTGGAAGCGCCGGCCAGCCCTGTGTTCTCTTTCTAGCTAGCATCAGCCGGCGTTGGCTTGGCCATGGCGCGTTCGATCGTGCTGGCCAGGCCGAAACCTCCACGGCTGGCCATGGCCTGAGCAAACTGCGTTTGCGCCAGGGACATGGCCGTCTCGGAGGCATTGTCGGTATCATCTCCCAACCAGGTGGTTCCATCTCCACCGGCAGATTTCAGAAGCTCTCCAATCATCAGTGCTTCGAACTGCTCAGCCGCTTCCGCCAACTTGGCCGGCTTCTTATCCGGTGCCAAACTTGCTGCCGCATCGAGTAAAGGCGCACTCCCGGTCAGGTTCATAAGCTTCGGTTCTCCATTGACTTAAATCACTTCGAGTTGGGCATCCAGCGCGCCCGCCGCGCGCAAGCTTTCGAGAATCGCAATCACGTCCCGCGTGGTGGATCCAATCGCCGCCAAAGCTTTGACTAGCTCCTCCACCGTGGCGCCTTGTTTCAGGACGATGCTGCGGGACTTGTCTTCGCTAGCGCCTACGGTTGTCTGGGGCACGGCCGTAGCGGGCGCCGAAGAGAGGAGTCCGGGCGGTAGTGGAATCATCTTTGTCTCGATCGAAACAGTTAGATTGCCGTGCATGATCGCGACCGGCGCAATTCTCACGTCACTGCCCAGAATGACCGTTCCGGTCTTTTCGTTGATGACGACTCGCGCCATCCGGTCTGGTTCGACCACCAAGCGTTCCAGCTCCGCGACAAACTCGGTAGGCTGTAAGGCATACTCGACGGGAACCGTGACACTCACCAGACCCGAGTTGTCTGCATGTGCTAGCCCCACTGGCGCCGCGAAGCGCTTATTCACCGCTTCCGAGATGCGTGCCGAAGTGGTGAAATCCGCCTGCTTTAGTTGCAGTTTAATGATCTTTCCGAGCGGCAAAGAGGGTGCAGGCCGTTCCACCGAGACGCCATTGGGGATGCGTCCGACCGTGGGATGGTTGACTGTGATCGAGTTCGCGTTGCGCCCCGCGGCGAAACCACCGGTGATCAGCGCACCCTGGGCAGTGCCAAAAACCTGTCCGTTGATCCCTCTTAACGAAGTCATCACCAGCAAGCCCCCTCGCAGGTTGCTCGCATCGCCGATCGCCGCCACGGTAGCATCCACGGTGCTGCCAGGCTGTCCATACGGCGGCAGGGTGGCTGTCACCATAACGGCGGCGGTATTCTTTACCGTTATTAAAGTGGGCGAAATGCTGACTCCCATGTTGAGCAGTAGATTTGTCAAGCTCTGCGCTGAAAACAAAGTCTGCTGCCGGTCTCCGGTGCCCGCGAGACCCACTACCAGGCCATAGCCCACTAATTGGTTGGAGCGTACGCCTTCGATCGATACAAGATCCTTGAGACGCACGCCCTTCTGTTCGACTGGTTGAGTAGGCGTTTGTTCCGCGGAGTAGCCAGTGTATATAGGCAACAGGCCCCACAGTAGGTAAACCGCACTGCGTGCGGCACGGCGCCACTTCCAGACGAGAGCAGTCGCTCTGAAGGCTTGGTGGAGAACAGGCATCATTTCGTCTGTAGGCACCGCTAGAACGGTAGTAGCCCGAGCAAAAGACGGTACAGAAAATTGGGACGGCGGATGCTGTCGTTCACCACGCCGCGGCCATTGATTTTGAGCTCCATCTGCGCCACGCTGCTTGATTGCACTATGTTGCTGTAACCCAGGTCGGCCGGCCGCACCACGCCGCGAATGGTCACCACCTGGTTTTCCGAATTCACCAAAACCGTCCGGGAGCCTTCGATGACCAGATAGCCGTTGGGCAATACGTTGGTCACGCGCGCAGTGACGGTGGTGGTCAAAGTGGTTTGCCGGGAAGTAGTGCCCTGGCCATTAAGAGAAGTGCTGGAGTTGAGGTTGGCAAGATTGGCCAGCCTGCCTGCCGCGGGCAATACCCCGGCAAGCTGCGTCACTGACGAACTCGCGCTCGAAGCGCGTGAGGTCTTGGTCGCCCCGGTGCTGACCGCGGACGCTTGTTCGCTTACCACGATCGTCACCATATCGTCCACCCTTCGAGCGCGTAGATCAATAGCCAAATCGCTTAAAGGCGCCAGTGGGGACCACAGCGATCCCGGGCTGACCACGCTGGCCGACGCGGCTCGCTGGTTGGCATCCTCCACATACAAATCTAATGGCGATTGTTGCGGTTCTTTTTTCAGTAGCTGCTTCAGCTTTTGCTGCGGCGTGGCCTCGCCCTGCAGCGCTCCGCCCGGCACGCACAGGAATATGCAGGCCAGCGCCGGCAAAAATGCTTTCCGGCTCTTCAAGATTTGTTCTCCCTACTGTCTTCGCCGACCAGCCCTAGCGCGCCGCCCGGCACCACCGTCACGCTGCCTTTTCCATCGATTCTGGCCCGGTACGTGCGGCCGGTCTTAGGATTGCGCACCGGAATGATGTCGCCCCGCTTACCCGCCTGCCCAGCGACTCCCTGCGTCTCAATGCGCGCTGTTCCGTTCTCCACGAGCACCGAAACCAGTTCGCCGCGCTGCACTTCTTTGGGCACTTCAAACATGGTCTCGACCAGCGTCACGCCAGACGGCAAATTGCGCCGCGCGACCACATTCTTGAGCTGCGCGACATCCGTCAGCGCTCTTTCCCGTTGTAACGGTCCACGGTAGAGTTCCGCATGTACTCCAGCGACGCCGGGCTCTTCGCCTGCTTGCAAAGGCTGGTCCAGGATGAGATGTGTTTCGCCCACCGAAACCCGGACGTTGACCCAAGTGATGAAGCGCTTTTCTCCACCGTATATTACATAGCCCTTCCAAATGGCCGGCTTGTCGGACAGTGTGCTTAGCCCCGTCAATGGGAGGACCAGTTCACCGCGCGGAGCGGGCGCCAAATTCCAGGAAATGATTTCGATCTGGGGGGCCCTGCCAGCCAGCGCCTTTTCGGCCGCCTGCTGAAAGCCGCTGGCAGTGAGCGGCGCAACCGGCCAGGTAAAGCAGACACTGTTCAAGAATCCACCGGGGTCGATACCATGCTCGCGCGCCACGCGCCGCAATTCCGGTGGCGTAAACACCCGTTGCATTCCCGGCAGCGGAGCATATCCCACCTGCGCGTCCGGCGGCAATCCGGCCAGTGCCGGAACGGCCGCAAACAGGTCGCGGCCGTAGATCGCATCCGCCTCGATCTGGTGACAGGCATCGGGCGGCGCGCTACCGGCGAGCAGCATCGTAAATAAAAACAACGGCGTCATTGCGTGAGCTGATTAATCTGCTGATACATTTCGTCGGCTGCCTTTACTACGCGCGAGTTGGCTTCGTAGGCGCGCTGGCTCTGGATAAGCTCCACAAATTGGCTCACGACGTCCACGTTTGATTGTTCGGTGTAGCCTTGCGCCAGCGTGCCTAGACCCTCGCTGCCTCCCGGAGTCCCGATCTGCGCGTCACCCGAGGAGTCGGTGGGTAGAAATAGATTGTTGCCTATATTGCTCAAGCCGCCGATGTTCTGAAAATTGGCCAATTGAACCTGGCCCGCCTTTTGCGCTGCTGGCTGGCCCGGCAGCGTATAGCTAATCGTTCCGTCCTGCGCGATCGTCACGTTCTGAGCGGTAGCCGGAATGGTAATCTGCGGCTGCAAAAAATTTCCGTTGGGATCCACGATGTTCCCGCTG
>DATHIZ010000542.1:0-2136 GCA_035316385.1 Bryobacteraceae bacterium
CAGTTCAGCGGCTCGTTACTGCGAATGGCTGTCTGCAAATTACGATGATGCAGTGTGAGGTCTTCGGCGCCTTTCTTTGTGTAAGTGAACGGCTTGATCTCCTCCTCCGCGGCTTTCTCCGGCGTGATCGTAAACCCGGTCTTAGTGAAATATAAAGTCGCCTTATGGCCCCGAATCATATGGTCGATGGGCGCGCCGTTTGCCATCGAAGAAACAAGTTGCATGGTCGGGCCGCCGGCGTAATCGGCCAGAACGTCGAACGTATCGGGTATCTCGGCCAAGCTGTCCTTGAACTCGAACTTACCGCCGGTCGCCACCACATACTCCGGAAATTTAAGGCTGAGCGCTTTCAGCAGCCGCGTGGCGCGGTGAATATACAGGTCGGTGGCAATGCCGCCGGAATAGTCCCAATAACGCCGCCACCGGAAATAGCGCTCCGGATCCCAAGGGCGTTTCGGAGCCGGCCCGAGCCACGCGTTCCAATCCAGATTCACCCCCGGCCTTGCGTCCTCATCAATGGGATACTCTTTGCCTGCCCAGAAATCTCCCTGATAATTCCGCGAGTAATCGGTCTGCGCCAACACAATCTTGCCTAACTCGCCGGCTTTGATGTGCTCGCTCGCCACTGCGTACGATTGATCCGACATACCCTGCACGCCGACCTGCAACTTAAGTCCCGTCGATTGCACCTTGCGCACAAGTGTCTTGGCTTGCTCCACACTGTGCGTCATGGGCTTTTCCACATAGACGTGTTTGCCTGCGTCGAGCGCGTCCATCGCCATTTGGAAATGCCAGTGCTCGGGCGTGGCAATCAGGACATAGTCGACATCTTTGTTGTCCAGAAGTTTTCGGTAATCTTTAACAGCTTTGCCGCCGGTAAGGCTGGCAGCTTTTTGCGCCCGGATGTCGTAGATATCGCAAACGTTCACAATCTCGAGGTTGTCGCCCTCGCGCATCTGGACCAAAGCCTTGAAGTGGTTGTTCGCCATGCCCCCAGCGCCGATCACGCCAATCCGGAGCCGGTCATTCGCGCCGGCAACCGCCGACTTCGCAAATAAGGACGCCGCGCCTACTGCTCCGGCAAACTGTCTTCGGGTCATTGGGAACTTCCTCATCGTAGGATTGTACAATGCATACGGATGGATGAGCTTTTAGTCGGCCTCGGGTTCTTGGTAATACTAGGAATCGTAGTGCTTCTTCTGAACCCGCCGGAAGCCTGGGTGAAGCGAGTGTTCAGGAAGAAATAGCTTCAGTCCTGCCGGAGCGCGATCATCGGGTCAACCCCCGCGGCCCGTTTCGCAGGCAGCACTCCTGCGGCAAATGCCGCAAACAGAAAGACGCTCATAGCTGTTGCAATCACTAACGGATCGGCTGGTTTAATCCCGAATAGAAGCGACTGCAACAGTGTCATCGCGCCAAGCGATCCCGCAAGACCGGCCAACAGGCCCGCGCCCATCATCGCCGCCAGGTCTTTCAACACCAGCAAAACAAGTTCGCTGCGTCGCGCACCCAGGGCGGCACGGATGCCAATCTCCTTCGTCCGCCGGGCCACTGAATAGTTCAAGAGCCCAAACAAACCAATGGCCGCCAGCAACAAACCAAGCAACGCAAAAACCCCGCCGATCCCGGCCAGCAGCTTCTCTCGCAAAAGCGTATTCCCCACAAGCGTATCGAGTGTCGTGATCTCCCGAACCCGCATCCCAGATCCAAGCGCTTTCGTTTCTCGCTCCACCAGGCGCGCAATCGATCCCAGGTCGAGCGCGGACCGCACATATAGAGAAAAATTGGCAGTCCCGTCCAGGGGAGCATAGACCATTGGCTCCGGTTCACGGCGCAAATCGTCGTAGTGTGCATTTGCCGCAACGCCGATGACTTGATGATTCACCAGAGTCGTTCCAGAAGGATGCTGAAACGTTCTCCCCAGCGGATTATCGGCCCCGAAGTACCTGCGTGCGAATGCTTGGTTGATGATCACCGGAACCACCTTCGTAGCGTGAAGATCGTGTATTCCGAAGTCGCGTCCACTGAGCAACGGCGTCCGGAGCGCCGAAAAATAGCCTGGGGAAATATGATAAAAAAGCTCTTCCCGTTCTGAAGAGGCCTTCCCGGGCAAAATCACTTGCTCGGTCCAATAAC
>DATHIZ010000543.1:0-35182 GCA_035316385.1 Bryobacteraceae bacterium
CGGCTCAATGCCTTCGGCTATTGGATGTATCTGGCCGGTGGTCTCTTCCTTTACGGCGCCGCACTGACGAATACGCTTCCGGATGCCGGTTGGTTCGCTTACCCTCCCTTATCGGGCCCGGAGTTTTCCGCTGGCAAGGGGGTAGATGTGTGGGCTCAGATGATTACATTCACCGAAATTTCAGCGATGTGTGTCGCCGTGGAGTTGGTGGTTACCATCCTGCGCATGCGCGCTCCGGGCATGTCGCTCAATCGAATGCCGATGTTCTGCTGGTCGATGCTGGTGCAGTCTTTCATGATCATTTTTGCAATGCCTGCAGTCATGATTACTAGCACTGTTCTGCTTCTGAACGATCGCACGATTGGGACCCACTTTGTAAATCCGGCGGAAGGCGGCGACCCGCTCATGTATCAGCATCTCTTTTGGTTTTTCGGCCATCCCGAGGTGTATATCATTTTTCTTCCGGCTCTCGGGATGGTTTCCTCCATTCTTGAGGCCCACTCGCGGCGCGGCGTATTTGGATATCCGGCCCTGGTGCTTTCTTTGGTGGGAAACGGGTTCATTGCGTTTGGCTTGTGGGTCCATCACATGTTCGCGACAGGATTGCCGCAAATCGGCGAGGCTTATTTCACAGCGGCAAGCATGATGATCGCCATCACCAGTGGCATTCAAATCTTTTGCTGGCTCGCGATGCTATGGACTGGGCGGCTTCAGCTGACTGCCGCCCTGCATTTTGTTTTCGGCTTTATTTTCATTTTTGTAATGGGTGGCATGACTGGCGTTATGCTCGCATCCATCCCGCTCGATTTGCAGGCGCATGACACATACTTTGTGGTCGCGCATTTTCACTACGTCTTGATCGGTGGCGCGCTGTTTCCCCTATTCGGAGGCTTTCATTACTGGTTTCCAAAGTTCACGGGCCGGTTGATCGGCGAGCGGCTCGGAAAAATTTCTTTTTGGATTTTATTCATTGGCTTCAACGCCACGTTCTTCCCAATGCATGCCGTGGGTCTCCAAGGAATGACACGGAGGATTTATACCTACGGCGCTGACATGGGATGGGGCACGGCCAATCTGCTCTCAACAATTGGCGCTTTCGTGATCGCAATCGGAGGACTGGTCTTCATCGTGAACGTCTTGCGTAGTCTGCGCCAGGGAACTGTTGCGGACGCAAACCCTTGGGACGCTGGAACGCTGGAGTGGGCCGCAGACTCACCGCCGGCCAGTTATAACTTCACGCACCTGCCGGTGATTACCGGGCGGTATCCGTTATGGACCGCCAAAGACAGTCGCGGAATTGTCACCGGCTTGCGGCCAGACCGGCGTGAAGTGCTCATTACCAGCCTCATGGATGCCGAGCCGCACCATCGATCGACACTTCCTGGTTCCTCCATCTGGCCCCTTTTAACAGCCGCCGGTTTGGCCATAGGCTTGGTTGGATCGGTGGCCGCTTTCTCCTGGTACTTCGTCATGACGGCGCTCGGCATTATCGGATTTATTGGGTGGTTTTGGCCTCGCCCGCCATTGGACGTGAAGTGATGACTACGGCTCGCGACATCGACGTCTCCCAATTACCCGCGTACGACATCTCCAATCAGTCTCCTCTGTGGTGGGGACAACTGATGATGTGTCTTATCGAAGGCAGCATGTTTTGCATGCTGATCGCGATCTATTTCTATCTAAGGCTGAGCGTCGACGTCTGGCCGCCGCCTGGGACTGTGTTGCCAGGTATTACCCTTCCTAGTCTGGCGCTGATCCCACTGGTGGCGAGTTGCGCAGGCTCCTACTGGGCGAGCGAAGCTGCAAAGAAGGGTGACCGCCGGGGAATGATGCTTGGCCTGGGCCTTAATCTTGCTCTCGCCGGAGTTTTCCTGATCCTTCGCGGCCTCGAGTGGAAAAGCCTGAACTTCACTTGGGCGAGCGATGCGCATGGCAGTATTTTTTGGGTCCTCCTGTTTCTCCACACTTATGACATTCTTGCGGACTTACTAATGACGGCCGTACTGCTGGTTATTGTTATGACCGGGCGGTATGGGGAGAAGCAGCGTATCGGAGTGCATGTCGATAGCGTACTTTGGTACTTCCTTGTCGGCATTTGGATTCCTCTCTACGCAGTTCTCTATTGGGGTCCGCATATTTTGGGGGCGCCCAGATGAGAACCGATCTGCTGCTAGGGTTTGGAATTCTTACGGGCCCCATTGTCTGGTTCCTGAATCTTGAAGCGACCTACATGCTGGCTTCGCTTACATGCGCGGGTCAAGGAAAGACCGTCCTTTATCTCATCTCCGCACTTTCTCTTGCAGCGACCTTAGTGGCGACCGGCTTTTGTTGGAGTCAGTGGCGCAGGCTCGAATCAACTCCCTCGACGCTTGTTCTCTCAAGAAAACGCGGCATGGCTTTAGGCGGTGCAGGCTTAGGAGGTTTGTCTTTCCTGGTAATTCTTGCTCAGGCGATTCCGAACGTCATGCTGGAGGGCTGCAAATGAAGAGTTGGCAAAATCTTATGCTTCTCGGAATTGCGCCTGCTTTGGCCTTCGGCCACCCAGGCGAGCCGCTCGAACCGCATGACCTCTGGCGGGCGTGGAGCTTTGATCCCGGAATCCTTATTCCACTGGCCATAACCGGAGTTCTCTATGCCCGGGGTGCGCGGCCCTCGCGGGGAGTTTCGGCTCGTAAGTTGCTCTTCTTCTGGTCCGGTTGGTTGGTCCTTGTTATATCGCTGCTCTCGCCCCTTCATTCTCTCGGGGAAGTTCTGTTTTCCGCGCATATGACACAGCACGAGATGTTGATGTTGATCGCTGCGCCGTTGCTGGTCCTCGCGCGTCCGTTAGTCCCAATCTTATGGGGTCTACCGCTTCGCTCTCGTAAAGCTCTAGGCCAATGCTCGAAAGGCACGCTGGTCCAAAGAAGCTGGAATGCCATAACAAATCCTTTCACCGCTTGGTGGATTCAAGCCGCGGTGCTGTGGCTGTGGCATGCTCCTTCTCTATTCCAGGCGACATTAGAAAACGGCTGGATTCACGCGGCGCAGCACATCAGCTTTCTCGGATCCGCCTTGCTGTTCTGGTGGTCGCTTTTTTATGCGCGCGGGAGATCCAGCTACGGCGCGGGCTTCCTGTACGTCTTCACTACCGCCATTCATACAAGCATTCTAGGTGCGCTGCTCACGTTTGCGCGCACCGTTTGGTATCCAGCTTATGCCGCGACTACAAGAACGTGGGGACTTACTCCACTCGAAGATCAACAAGTAGGTGGATTGATCATGTGGATTCCCGCTGGCATGGTCTACTTGGGCGCGGGGCTGGCGCTGTTTATCCTCTGGCTCAGAGAGAGTGACGTGATGGCAAGCGCAAACTGGAGCCGCCATGCGCAATAGCTGCTTCTCTAACTTGCCAATACTCGCGGTGGCGCTGCTCCTTGGTAGTTGCCATGGTTCCCGGAACAAGACTGCCACAACCGGCGGAGACCCCGGCCGCGGAGCTTCTGCAATATCTCAATACGGATGCGGCTCCTGCCACACCATCCCGGGCATAGTAGGCGCGCACGGCTTGGTTGGACCTTCCCTAGCAGGGCTCGGCAGCCGTATGTACATTGCGGGAATGCTGCCCAACGCCCCCGGCAACCTCGTGCGTTGGGTAAAAAATCCAAAATCGATTAACGAGAAGACGGTAATGCCCAATTTGGGTGTAACGACTCGCGACGCGGCCGACATCGGCGCGTATTTGTATTCAGTGAAATAAAACTCGGAGGACCACATGATAACCCTTACAGATGCAAAAAGAATAATTGCCGCAGCCGAGAAAAAGGCTGAGGAGATCGGCCAGCCGATGAACATAGCTGTCGTGGACGGCGGCGGAAACCTGGTGACACATGTCCGGATGGACAATGCCTGGATCGGAAGCGTCGACATTGCTATCAACAAAGCTTGGACGTCCCGGGCCTTTGACATTTCCACTAAAGCCCTGGCTGAGCTTAGCCAGTCGGGCGATCAGTTTTTTGGAATTCACGCTTCCAATCACGGACGCGTTATGATCTTTGCCGGTGGTATCCCGCTGAAGCGCGGTGACCAGGTCGTGGGCGCAATCGGTGTCAGCGGCGGCATGGGCAAACAGGATCAGGCCGTCGCGGAAGCCGGAGCCGGCGCATTTTAGAGCGTTAGAAGCCATGCCGGTTCTTGCGGCAATCCTGGGATGTGGCGTCCTGGCGCTCGTGCTCGTCGACGCCTTTAATACGATTGTGCTGGCGCGGCGCACGCGGCACATGTTCCGGATTGCGCGTGCATTTTACACGATCACCTGGGATCCTTTCGCCGCCATCGGCCGCCGGATCCGGTCTCCGCGCGCGCGCGAAGGATTCTTGAGCATATATGGTCCCCTATCGCTCCTCTTACTATTCGCACTCTGGACCGCTGGCTTGGTGGCTGCGTTTGGTCTGCTGCAGTGGGCTTTGGATATGAAACCAGCAACGCTCGAGGACACTCTCGGCAATGACTTCTACCTCAGTGCAACAACCTTATTTACACTCGGCACGGGCGATCCGAAGAGCTCGATCTCTAAATTAATCGCCGCCTTCGAAGGTGGCATTGGACTCGGATTTCTCGGGCTTGTCGTCGGCTATCTGCCCGTGCTGTATCAGTCGTTCTCCCAGCGGGAACTTCGCATTTCCATGCTCGATGCGCGTGCTGGCTCGCCACCTTCGGCCGGTGCTCTCCTGCAGTTCTGTCCTGACAGTCCGGATAGATTGGAGCATCAGTTGATGCTCTGGGAGGAGTGGACGACACAACTGCTCGAAGCCCAGGTCTCCTTTCCGATGCTCGCCTATTTCCGGTCGCAGCACGCAAATCAATCCTGGCTGACGGCTCTGGTGGCGGTCATGGACTGGGCAGCGGTGGTCAGTCTTTGTTCACGGGGGAACCTTAAACGCCAGGCGGATCTCACCTTCGCAATAGGCCGGCATGCGCTTTCCGATGTCGTCGTCATCTTTGGATTGGAGAAACCGTTAAACCGGGGAGCGGAGCGAAGCGGTGTAGATCATGCCAAGCTTGCTGAAATCCTCGCCGCCAACGCCTCGCTATTTGATGCAAACTTATTCTCCGGGACGAAGCTCGCGAAACTCCGCAAATTGTATGAGCCTCAAGCGATCGTGCTGGGTAATTACTTTCTGATGAGCCTCCCGGCCTGGATTCCAGATAGTTCGAGCCTGGAAAATTGGAAGGTCGATCTCATGGAGAAGGATGACGTCCCATTCGCGGTTTCCGATCCGTTTTCCCGATCTTCCGATGCACCGAAATGACAGCGCCGGAATCAGTGCTGAAATAACCCAAGTCTCAACTGCGTCTATATCCAGGATGTAAAGACAATGGGTAAGGAGATCGAGCGCAAGTATCTGGTCACGAGCGGCGATTGGCGGAAGGAAGCTGGAAACGGCGTGCCGTACCGGCAAGGCTATCTTTCTGATGTTCCAGAACGGAGCGTTCGGATTCGCGTAGCCGGAAAAGAAGCGTATATTACGGTGAAGGGGCGTTCATCGGGATCTGTGCGGGATGAGTTTGAGTATCCCATACCGCTTGCGGACGCGGAGGCCATGCTCACCTTATGTATAAAGCCGCTGATTGAGAAACGCCGTTACAAGGTCGCGCGAGACTACTTAACGTGGGAGATAGATGAGTTCGGCGGCGAGAACGAGGGTCTGGTTATTGCCGAGGTCGAGCTGGACAGCGACAAGCAGCAGATCAAGAAGCCGGAGTGGGTCGGCAAACAGGTGACCGGCGACTCACGGTACTTTAATCTGAGCCTGATGCATCATCCTTATTCCGAGTGGAACTACAAGGAAGACCCGTAATGGCGTATTGCTTCAAAAAGAATGAGACAGTAGCGGACGGCGTGCGGCGCATCGCTGTGGAGGAACTCACCTCGGCGATCGCCGGATTAAGCCGGAGCAGCCCCAGAGATCGGGAAACCGCCATACATGAGGCGCGAAAGAGTGTAAAGAAGACTCGAGCGTTACTAAGGCTCATGCAAACGGAGCTCGGACAGTTTTTCGAGCGGGACAATCTTCGATTGCAGAAGATTGGGCGTAAACTGTCGGATATTCGCGATGCGGAAGCCATTATCGAAACGTTTGAACATTTGGTGAAGCAGTACGGACGAAATGTGCAGGGCCGGCC
This sequence comes from Bryobacteraceae bacterium, assembly GCA_035316385.1. Taxonomy (GTDB): domain Bacteria; phylum Acidobacteriota; class Terriglobia; order Bryobacterales; family Bryobacteraceae; genus Bog-105. Next base: position 6,166 of record DATHIZ010000543.1, read on the forward strand.
GTTTCGTTCCATGCGTGCCGAACTCAAGAAACGCAAACTGGAAAAAGAGAAGGCAGCACGATTAAGCACCGCTCTTCCGGCTCTTGCGACCTCGCTGCGGTCGATTGCCCGTGGCGTGGACTCATGGCCGTTAAAGCAGGACGGGTTTGCCGCGCTGGAACCAGGGCTCAGGCAGACTTTCAAGCGCGGCCGCAGCGCCATGAAGGTTGCGAGAAAACATCCGGATCCCGACAACTTTCACCGCTGGAGAAAACGGACAAAAGATCACTGGTATCACGTTCGCCTGTTGGAGAGTATTTGGACGAAAGTAATGGAGGCGCGTGAAAGCAGTTTGAAAAAGCTCGAGACGTGGCTGGGGGATGATCATAACCTCGTGCTTCTTTGTGAACAGATAAAGGATGGTCGGGGAAACTTTGGGCGCGCGGAAGACATTGATCTCTTTCTTGCCTTGGCCTCGAAGACACAGAACGAGCTTCGGAAGGAGGCGCTATCGGTGGGCGAGAAAACTCACGGCGAAAAGCCACGAACCATGCTCGCCGGCCTTTCGCATCTCTGGGACGCATGGCAGGCAGAGCCTCAGGAAACGGCAGTGGAACAGAGGAAGCAAAATAGGCCGAAGGGAAAGCGCGCGGTCTGAATATTCGCTACACTCTTGAGTGACCGTCCTTCAGTTGCGGGGCGGGGATGTCAAAAGTAAATCGGAAAGTCCGCCAGAAAGAGGAGGACTGACCATGCGTCCCAGAAACGCCGTAAAGCGCGGATCTTGCCGGACCCGGTCATAGATCGGATCAACGGACAGCCAAATCAATTCGGCATCCTGATCGACATAGGCGCGCTCAAGCCATTCGAAAGCCTTGTCCATGTTTCCAATGGCCGTAAAATAGAGGACAAAATCAATAGCGGACACGCTTTTCCGCGCTTCCATGGATTTGGCGAATACTTCACGCGCGTCTTCTACCTGGTCCATTGCCGCGTAGGTATGCGCGAGCAAAACAGTCCCTCTGCCATTGCCGCCCGCCAACGAAATAGCGGATTTGAGCTGATCGATGGCATTCGGGAAATCGCCTCTTTGCAAGTGCGCGAGAGCGGAGAGTTGATACGGACGGACGAAGCCGGGCTTCAGGAGCAATGTCTTGTTACACTGCTCGATGGCTTCCGTATATTGTCTGGAAAAGTAATAAGCAAGTGCAAGGTCGGCGTTCGCATTAGGGGAAAGCGGGTCCATGCGAACGGCTTGTTCCACCGCCCTCACGGCCATCTCGTGGTGACCGGTGGCGGCTAGGTACCAGCCATACCATTGGAGCGCCGGAGCGTAGCTAGGATTTAGCAGAATCGCGGTGCAAAACTCGCGCTCGGCGCTCCACCAATCTCGCCTATAGTGAAGATCGACGAAGCCGAGGGATGTGTGCGCTTCCGCGAGTGTATAGTCAATTTTGACAGCCTGCAGGGCGGCGATATGCGCGCGCTGCCAGGATTCCTGATGAGGAAATACATCATACCGCGCCCCCAAGCTGTATGCGTCGGCCAAGCCCGAGTATGCAAGCGCATTTTCAGGACAGGTATCGATGAGCTTTTGGAAGCATTGGATGCTTTGGTGAAATCCATCCTTCGTGCGGCTGTTCAGGTAGGAACGGCCCTTTGTATATAAAGCATGAACGGAAGGCACGGGTGACCTGCGGAAACGGTGGGAGTAGGTGTCCCGCTGGTTCAAGTAAGACCGAAGGTCGGTTGCTATCTGGGACGCGATGCGCTTCTGTCCTTCCAGAATTCCGATGATCTCTTGCTCATAAGCTTGCGACCAAAGGCAAAATCCGGATTCGGATTTCACCAGTTGGACGCAGACGCGGATGGTCGACGCTTCCCAACGCACGTTACCTTCCAGAATGAACTCCACATTCAGGTTTCTGCCGATTGTGGTTACGTCAGCGCCGTGCCCGCGTTGCGGAGTGAAAGCACGGGCCGCCACCTGCACATCACTCATCCCCGTAAGGACGCAGACAATTTCATCCGTCAGACCATTGGCGAATAAATCTGCCGACGTATCTACTCCGGAAGCGAGGGACAAAACCGCTAACGAGGCGCCTGGCTGGCGAGTGCCGGCGGACGGTTCGCTCCTGCCGATTGCTTCCTTCATATACTTGAACGCGGGAGCATAGCCGCGGTCGGGGATCTCAATCCGAATGTAGTCTGAGGCGCCGTCCTGGTCATAGTATTGCCGCAGCTTCAGGCGCAATCTGCGCGCTTCTACCCGCACAATGGGGTCCAAACGCGGGTCGTAGTTCGTGGTACGGTCGAACACTTCGACCCCAATCACATATTCCTTGAGATCGTCCGCTGATCCTCGAAGAGTTTGATCCACAAGGAAGCTAAGAAACCGCGCAAGACGGGCCGACCGGCTGAAAAGGTCACTTGCTAAGACCTTTTGAAGCCAGAAAGACACTTCGTGAGTCGGCGTCAGAGCGGTAAGGGGAAGCACCAGGGGTTCGCTTTCGTGGAGGGGAATTTCGCAAAACCACCCCCTCGTGTGATGTAAATTTATCACACGAGGGCCGCTTTTGGCGGGCCGCTGCCTTCCCGCAGGTAAGGAACGCCACGGAATTCGATGACACGGTAACACGCGATCTCTTACTTCCGCCGCTCGGTACATTTCCCGTATTCTCTGGGGAAAGGGTCTCTGGGTGATCGCATCAAAGATGGTACATGCCAGCGCTCGCCCTTTCCTTGAGGAGCACTTCATGCGAAAGATTTGCCTTATTACGCTTGCCTTTGCGTTGCTGGGTTGCCTGGCGCGTCCGGCCACGGCTCAAACCGCCAACGCGACGCTGTCGGGAGTCGTTCGAGATCCCTCCGGAGCTCCGGTACCGCACGCGAAGGTTACCGCCACTCAAATTGACACGGGCCAAGTTCGGATGGCGACCGCCGGTGACACCGGCGACTATACAATTCCGAACCTGCCTATAGGCAACTACAAAGTGACGGCGGTTGTGAGTGGTTTCAAAACCACGGTTGTTCCGTCCGTCACTCTGCAGGTGAATCAGACCGCGTCGCTGGACCTCAAAATGGAACTCGGTGCGGTTTCTGAGCAGGTGAGCGTTTCCGAGCAACTGCCGCTCCTGGCCACGCAGACATCGTCGGTAGGACAGGTTGTCGAGAATAGATCGATCGAGAGCCTTGCCTTGAATGGGAGGCAATTCTGGAACCTGGTCGCCTTGGTTCCCGGCGCCAGTTACACGCCAGGCGGCGAAGGCACCCGAACCGGCGGCAGTTCCGTGCGGGCCTCCGTTGTCAATGTTCAAATTAATGGGACGGGATTTATCTATAACGGCTGGTTGCTCGATGGGACCGATATCACGGAATACGAACAAGGCGGCACCAATATACAGCCGAATGTGGACGCCTTGGCCGAATTTAAAGTGCTCTCAGCGAATATGCCTGCTGAATACGGACGTACTCCCAACATCGTAAGTGTGATCACCAAGAGCGGCACCAACCAGTTCCACGGAACTCTCTTCGAGTTTTTGCGAAACGATGATCTCGACGCCCGGAACTTCTTCGCGAAATCTAAAAATGCGTTAAAGCGGAACCAATTCGGCGGCGTCATCGGCGGACCTATTATAAAGAACAAGCTCTTCTTTTTTTCCGACCTGGAAAGTACGCGCCAACGCCAGGGCATCGTCTTTAACGATACGCTGCCTACCGACGCAATGCGCACCGGTAATTTCTCGGGTCAGAAAACGATTATTGATCCGCAGACTGCTAGACCCTTCGCCGGCAATGTCATTCCCACCAACCGCATTTCACAGCAAGCCGGTTTCTTTCTGAATTACCTGCCGACTCAGCAGCAGGGCACGTTTAACGCGCCCCAAAGTCTGACTTTTTACAAAGCAGATATGAAAGTGGATTACCAGGCGACTCAGGCAGACCACGTGATGGCCAGGTATTCAATAACTGACAATCTGGAAGACGATCCCAATCAATTTCCCGGGCTCGGTACGCAGCCGCTGCATAGCCGCGCGCAGAACGTCGCGTTGACCTGGACGCATATCTTAAGTCCGAAATGGCTCAACGAAGCGCGTTTTGGATATTATCGCGATTACTTCCTCTTCGGCGCCGTGCTTCCTGGGACGAACTTTCTGCAAGAGGCGGGCATCACCGGATTTGAGCAGACTCAATTGAGCCCCAGCTTCCCGCTGATTACGCTTGCGGGATACTCCGGATTCAATGGGTCGGGCAGCAACAGTTTGCCGAAGGCAAATCGGATACGGACGTGGACCTAGAGCAATACCGCCAGTTACAGCAGTGGAAAAAACGATATCAAGATCGGCGGACAGCTCTATCACCAGGCGCACGCATTTTTAAATGGGCAATCCCAGGAAGGGCAGTTCGCCTTTTCCACTAACTACACGGGGAATAGCTTTGGAGATTATCTGCTGGGGCTGCCCACCAGCGTGTTCCGTGCCTTCCCACTGGTGTTGTACGGCAACAACGCGAACGAATGGGCGGCCTTCGTTCAAGACGATTACCGCATCACTCACAATTTAACCCTCAATCTTGGTCTGCGCTGGGCCTATAATCCATTTTTCAACGGCATTAATGGTCAAACGTCGGCCTTCGACTATGCCACCGGGAAAGTGGTGATTCCCACTGGCAGCAACGGCAACATTCTCAACCCTATCGCTCAACCCGAAACGCCGCTTCTGCTGCCTCTCTTTAGCGACCGGATGATTGGGACCAACCAACTGGGCCTGCCCCAGTCGATTAGAAAAACTGGTTCCGGGCAGTTCCTACCGCGTTTTGGCTTCGCGTGGCAACCCGGCGGCACGAGCAAAGTGGTTGTGCGCGGAGCCTATGGGATCTTCGACGAGTTCCTCGATACAAACCTCACTCTCCAGTGGGCGAAGGTCCCTCCTTTTGAAATTACACAAACCGTGACAAACACCACGCCGGCGCCGGCTTTCAACTGGGCCAATCCGTTTCAGGGGCAGCCTCTAGTTGCCGGCAATCCAAACCCGGGAACGGCGTGCGCCGGAACAACTCTCGTTTTGAACACATGCGTAACGCCGAATATTTATTCGGCGCCAGGACAACTGCAACACACCTACATGCAGCAGTGGAATTTCTCGGTCCAGACTCAACTGTCGAACACAACGTCGTTGAATGTGGCCTATGTGGGAAATAAGACGACGCACGCGCAGTTGATTTCGGTTCCTGACAATGTGCCTACTCCCGGTCCTGGAGCGATCCAAGCGCGCAGGCCTTATTCGCAGTGGGGACAGTTCTATATGGGCGAGACGAACGGCATTGCCAACTACAATGCGCTGCAAGTGGCTCTCGAAAAGCGCTTTTCCGCCGGGTTTCAATTACTGGCGTCCTATTCTTATAGCCGGTGCATGGATACAGGATCGAACCAGAGCGCGCCAATCACCGTTTCGATGCTGTTTCAAAACTACGCACCGTGCGATTATAATTTGCCGCAAAACCTGACCGTAAGTTCGCTTTATGCGCTGCCATTCGGAAAAGGCAAGCCGTTTCTCAGCAACGCGAATCGTCTGGTGGACGGCATCTTGGGCGGATGGGAACTGGCGGGAATTCTTACTGCTCGCTCCGGCCTGCCGTTTACGCCCGTTATCTCCGGCGACACGGCTAATACCGGTGTTTCAGGCCAACGTCCAAACGTAGTGGGCGATGCGGCTGTTTCAGATCAGACCGTCAACGCATGGTTCAATGTGAATGCCTTTGCCGTGCCGAACAAATACACATATGGGAATTCCGGCCGGAATATTTTGCAGTCGGATGGACTCACGCAGCTTGATGTGACTCTGGAGAAACGCTTTTCCATTGCTGAGAAGGCGCAGTTGCAGTTCCGTGCGGAAGCATTTAACCTGCTGAACCAGGCGACCTTCTCCGCGCCAAACGCCACTATCGGTTCCTCATCGGCCGGCATTGTCACTAGTACTTTGAATGCAAATCGAATCATGCAGGTTGCTTTGAAACTCTCGTTTTAAAAATGACAAACTGCTTACCATCTTCGATAAAGGATAAAGATGTCTAAAGAAATTGATCGCCGCGATTTTGTAAAAGCAATGACCTATGGGGCCGCCGCTCTCACTGCGGCATCGGCCCCGGCGCAGACTATCGCCCCACAAGTGCTCAGGGCGCAGCCCGTTATTGGAATCCAGATTGGCTCCATTTCATTCCTGGACGAGGGAACCGAAAAGGTGATGGATATCCTGCAGGAGCGCGCGGCAGTCAATACACTCTTCATCGCGACGTTCACCTATGGGAATGGCATTGCAGGCCGGCAGCTGAAGGATCATCCCCTCCCCGATCACGGCGTGCAGAACTACGACGATCATTTCCATGGCGGCAATTACGCCACGCCGCATCCGCAGTACTACAAAAACACGATTATCAAAGACCTGAAGGCTCCGGACCACGGAAACTTTGACGTTCTGGAGGAGGTGATTCCCAAAGCCAAGAAACGCGGCGTGCGGGTATACACCTGGAGCGAAGACGTGTGGAGCCCGAGCGTCCCGAATATCGAAAAAATTCAAGAGCGCGATCTCTACGGCAGAAATGCACGGACTGTTTGCTTCAACAATCCGGATCACCACAATTTTCTGATGGGATTGATGGAGGATTTTACGCGTTCCTATGAAATCGACGGCATCATGTGGGGCTCGGAGCGCTACGGTCCTTTTGGCAACATGGTGGAATCGGTTCATAACCGCAACGGAAACGACCCATCGCGCGTTACGTGTTTCTGCACATTCTGCCAGGAGAAAGCAAAAACACGCGGAATCAATGTCCAACGCGCCTTCGAAGGTTTCCACGCGCTGGAAGCTTGGGTCAAAGCCTGCCGCGCGGGCGAGCGCCCGGTGGATGGCTATTACGTTGGGCTATGGCGGATGATGTTTCGATATCCGGAGCTGCTGGCCTGGGAAACCATGTGGAACGACAGCGTCCATGAAACTTATGCCGCCATCTACAAGCTGGTGAAATCCATCAAGCCGGAAATGCAGGTTGGCTGGCACGTCTGGCATGCAAACAGCTTCAGCCCGCTCTTTCGCGCTCAAACAGACTACCAGGAACTGAGTAAGTACTCCGATTACCTTAAGGCTACTGTCTATCACAACCTGGGCGGAACGCGTATGGAAACGTACATGACGAGCAACCACAACGTCATGTACGGCGACGTGCCGATCGACGAAGCTTTGGAATTCGAATATCGCATCATGAACTACCGGGAACGTGGTTACGAAGAGCTGCCCTATACAGGCTTGTCTCCCGATTATGTGTATCGTGAGACGGTGCGGTCGGTTGCTGGAGTGAAGGGAACAAAAACACAGATCTGGCCCGGTATCGACGTAGATATTTCGAACATGGATCCGAAGTTCAGCCGGTGTACGCCGCCCGTGATTAAAGAAGTCACAAAGGCTGCGTTCAAAGGGGGCGGCAAGGGACTTGTGATTTCGCGCAAATATTCTGAGATGAAACTAGCGAACTTGAGCGCTGTCGGAGACGCCCTGCGAGAGGACAAGATCGTTTAGTCTAAAGTCTTCTTACATCTTTAGCTTATGGATATAAATGCCTCGACGCGTCTACTCAAAGACGTGATGGATGTACACGTGCATTGCGGTCCGGACAGCATTGCACGCCCAATTGACGCGTTAGATCTGGCGCGCATGGCAAAAAGCTTTGGCATGCGTGGTTTTGTGGTAAAGAGTCACTTCGAGCCTACGGCTGGCCTTGCCTATCTTGTCAGAAAGCAAGTAGAGTCTGTTGAAGTCTTCGGCGGCATTGCTCTCAACGTGACGGTTGGCGGCATCAACCCCAGGGCCGTGGAAAGAATGGCGATGGTGGAGGGCCATTGGGGGCGCATGGTTTGGATGCCGTCCTTTGACTCTGAAAGCCACGTGAAGTACCACAAAGAGGATCGTCCCTACGTGTCTGTCTCCAGCGGCGGCCAGCTGTTGCCGGAAGTCAAAGAAGTGATTAGCGTGATCGCCAAATATAACTTGGTGCTCGCCACCAGCCATAGCAGCGCGCGGGAAACGTTGATGTTGGTGCGGGAAGCCCGCCTGCAGAACGTCAAGCATGTGCTTGTCACGCACGCCATGATCGCTCCCGGTCATATGACCATTGATCAAATGATTGAGGCCGCGGAGATCGGAGCCTACATTGAGTTTGTCTACAACGGCTTAGTGGGGCCTCATAGAGAGTTCGCCATTCACGAGTATGCAAAAGCTATCCGTCTAATCGGCATCGCGGATTGTATTATCTCGAGCGATATGGGGCAGATGGTGAATCCGGTTCATCCGCAAGGGCTCATGCGATTCTTCGAAGCTCTGCACATGGAAGGTTTCTCAGAAGGTGAGATTCAGCGGATGGCGAAAGACAATACTGCCGATTTACTTGGACTAGCGGGCCAAAAAAACAGAGGGGATCGCCGCAGCTGGTAAGGCTAGGCGCCAGGCTGTGGCTGGGCGCCATTATGCTCATTTGGGGCGCGGCCTCCACCGCGACTATGTTTGTGCAGTCGGCGAGCGGGTTCTATCTCGTTCGCTTATCTGATGGGAACGTGGAAGCCGGATTCTTCCCTGGCGTCATCCTCTATCTCACGTTCTGGTATCCCGAGCGATATCGCGCTCGTATCATCGCTTTTTTCATGAGCGCCATCCCTCTCTCGGGCGTTGTGAGCGGCGCCGTTTCTGGTTGGATTTTGGCTCATACCGAAAATGCCGGTGGTCTACACGACATCCAGATGGGTTTAAAATTCATCTGGTAACAACATGCGCTTCGCCAGCTTGATCTTGTTAACCGCCCAGGTGCTTTGCGGCCAGGTTGCCATTCGGCCGGAAGATTCTAAAGTTGTGGTGGAAATTGACGGTCGGCCCTGCACGGAGTTTGTCTACGGAGCCGCCGTAACCAAACCATATCTCGACCCACTGCGCGCGGCGACCGGCGCTATTGTGACACGCCGCTATCCAATGCAGACCGTGCCGGGCGAAACCACGGATCATATGGAGCATCGCGGCGTCTGGTCTTCTACAGCGGTAAGGCCGAGCGCATCATGGATTTTGATTTCAGGCTAATACCCACCGTAACTGTTAAATTCGGAGATCATCGCGATGGGCGCTTCTCTATCCGTGTAGCCGATTCTCTGCGGGAGCCGAATCAAAAGCTGCCATCCGTTCCTTGGCGCACTGGCCTAATGGTCACTGCCGGCGGTTGCAAAACAGAAAGCGAGTGTTGGGGGAAAGCGTCGAATTGGATGGATTATTCCGGGGAAGTGAACGGAGAAAAAGTGGGAATTGCCATCTTGGATCACCCGGCCAATCCTCACCATCCCGCGCACTGGCAGGCGCGAGGCTACGGCTTATTCGCGGCCAATATCTTTGGAGTCCGTGAGTTCACGCATGGGCAGATCGCCGTTGGTAGCGTGACCCTCAAACCCGGTCAGACTCTGCATCTCCATTACCGGGTGATCGTGCATTCCGGAGACGCCCCAAGTGCGAAGATTCCCGAGGCGTATGCTAAGTACGCGTTACAGTAACACTGCCTGGCTTACCTTTCGGAGGGTTCGCACAGATTGTTACGATCCAAAAGAGGTCTTATGGGTATATCAAGACGAGGGTTTCTAGGAACGAGCGCAGCTTTAGGCAGCTTGGCCACCGAACAATTGGGAATAGCTGAGTCCGTAAAAAAAGCAGTTCTCCCCACAAGAGTCCTGGGACGCACCGGCGCTCGTGTCTCTATCCTGGCGTTTGGCTGTGGCAGCCGTTTTCTTGCCTATCACGAAGACGATAAGGCAGTCGGGGCATTGAACCACGCGCTGGACCTTGGTGTCACCTATGTGGATACCGCCTATGCTTATGGCAACGGCATCAGCGAGACGCGAGTTGGCAAGGTGATGAGCACGCGGCGAAAAGACGTTTTCCTCGCGACTAAAATGCAGGAGCGAGAAGGCGAAAAAGTCAAAGCCATTATCGAAGGCAGCTTGAAGCGCCTTCAGACGGATCAGCTGGATCTCATTCACATTCACGAACTGAAGGGTGAGGATGACCTGGCCCGAATCGAAGCCAAGGGCGGCATTTTGGATACGCTTCTGAAACTGCGGGATCAGAAAGTGACACGCTTTATCGGCATCACGTGCCATAACGACCCTGCCGTGCTCAAAACTGCGCTGGAACGGCACGATTTTGATTGCACGCAGTTTGCCCTGAACGCGGCGCGTGTCGGCATGAAAGTGGGGCACGGCTCGCCGCTCGGATCGATGGTGATTAATCCGGATACGAAGGCCAGCTTTGAAACGATTGCTCTGCCGGTGGCTAAGCGGAAAAACATGGGCGTCATCGGCATGAAGGTGTTCGCCGCGGACGGTCTGATCGGGCAAGCAAATCCGGAAAAGCTGCTGTATTACTCCCTTTCGCTCCCAGTGGCGGCGGTATCCGTGGGAATGCCCACCCTTCAGCATATTGAAGAGAGCACGCGCATGGCCCGGGAGTTTCAACCGCTTCCTCCAGATGAGATGCAGCGGATGAGTGACCGGCTATCCAGTCAAAATAAGACTGCCTTGGATTGGTACCTTCACCATCACCAGGATCAGTTCCCGAACGAACCATCGGAAGGCTAACGGTTTCACCCCCATAAATTCCTGCTCTTCATCTTGCGGCGAAAGCCATGCAGCATCCGTTCAGTAAAGGTTCCGAACGGCTGGTCAGTGGTGACATAGGTCCAGACGGCGCCGCGCTCTCTAGGGTCTTGGCCGCCTCCCCCTTCAGCTTCCGCGAGGCGCTGTTCGATCTCCCGCGGGATAGCCGCCTCCAACTCGGGGAACCATTCGTGCACTTTCCTTATGTACTCGTGGTGCGGGTTCCAGGAGGCCAGCGAAAGCCAGACCAGGCCTGAGCGGAACTCCGCTACTCGTGCCAGATAGTCGGCCCATAGATCGTCAATTGTCCGCAAAGTAATCAGCCGCTCAAGCTCTGACTTGCAAGCTACCTTTCCCTCCAATACTGTTTGACGATACGTCTGGATGCGGTGCCGCTGGCCTTCAATCGGCATCTCGTATTTCTGAAGAAACAGGCGCAAGTCCAGATTTTGACCTTCCACCAACCTTTGTAGAGCATTCGGATCGTTGCTGTATCTCGGATTCAGATCTCCGAACTTGATCATTAGGTCATCTTCCAGCGAGACAAAGAAACGGGAGCAGCCCGGATCACCCTGTCGTCCGGCGCGGCCTCGAAGTTGACTATCGATGCGGCGGCTCTCGTGTTTGTTGGTGCCAATGACGTAGAGTCCGCCCAACGCGGCAACACCTTCTCCGAGCTCGATATCGGTTCCCCGGCCGGCCATGTTTGTCGAAATGGTGACAGCTCCGCGCTGACCGGCTTGCGCAATAACTGCAGCTTCCAATTCATCGTTTTTGGCATTCAGCACACGGTGCGGGACGACTGAAAGCAGACGGCTTAGATTCTCCGATTCCTCGACGCTGGCGGTACCCACCAGAACGGGCTGACCGGTAGCATGCACGCGCCGTATTCCTTCGAGAACAGCGCGCTGCTTTTCGAGTCTCGAGGCGAATACGACGTCCGCGTGGTCGACGCGAATCATAGGCCGGTTGGTGGGAATCACCTCCACGGCCAGAGAGTACACGGTTTTAAACTCAATCTCGGAACTGGCGGCGGTCCCCGTCATTCCACATATTTGCGGATAGATCCCAGCTAGATTCTGTAAGGTGATGGATCCCAGAATCATGCCCTGAGGCTTGTTTGCGACGCCCTCCTTTGCCTCAATGGCGGTGTGCAGACCGGCAGGCCAGCGGCGATCCTGCGCGGTTCGGCCCTTGAACTCATCCACCATCTCGATAGCCCCATTTTTGACAACGTAATCCACGTCGCGGCGCAGTAGAGCGTGAGCGTGTAGGGCATCCTGAATGGCCGTAAATAAAGGCAGATTCCGCTCTTTGTATAGGTTGCGGCAGCCGGTAGCCTGCTCCACCAGGCGGATTCCCCGGTCGGTAAGCCCTACGTTGCGGCCGCTATTCACCACGGCATAGTGCGCACCGCGATGAAGCCGGCGAACCAGTTGCTCCGCTGCCGACGCCAGGCTGCTCTCGTCACTGTTTCCGCCGGCTATGACCAGCGGAATGCGGGCCTCGTCGATCAGAATAGAATCGGCTTCATCGACAACCGCCGTTGCAAAGGGCCGGTGCACCTGTTCGGATAGCTCGAGCGCAAGTTGGTCGCGAAGAAAGTCGAAGCCGATCTCGTTGGCCGTGGCATAAGTGATGTCGGAGGCGTAGGCGGCGCGGCGTTCCTCCGTCGTCATGCCCTGCTGTATGTAAGCGGCTGTAAGGCCCAATCGCCGGTAAATCTCTCCCATCCAGCAAGCGTCGCGGCGTGCAAGATACTCGTTGGCCGTTATGACATGCACGCCCTTCTTCGTACGCGCGTACCAGGCGACAGCCGGCACAGCCGCAAGGGTTTTTCCTTCTCCGGTCTGCATTTCGGCGATGCTTCCTCGTGCCAGTGCGAGCGCTCCCCGCAGTTGCACATCAAACATGTCTTGTCCTAATGTGCGTGACGCAACCACGGCAGTTACGGCGAATAGCTCGTGCAAACTCTCCGTGCGCGAGGCAAGTGCGTGCAATTGGCCGTCATCCAACAGGCTAAATTCCAATCGCATCGCATTGATTTTCTGAATGTCGGACACATCACGCCGCGCGGGTGCGAAGAGAGAATGTAAAAGCGGGCTCATGGCCCCTCCTCTTTACCTAACGTAAATCACTTGAGAGAGTTATAGTGTTGGACTGGAACGGAGGTTGTCAGGCGGCGGGCGTTGGAAGAGAGAGGGATAGATGCCTGCGGCACGGCGTGCAAAGTCGATCGTTGCGAAGGATGGCAGAGTTCGGAGGCGAGGGAAAACGCTTCGTCCGCGAACCAGCAGGATTTCCCTTTTTGTTGGAGTCTTGTTGACACAAATGATGCCGTACGAGGGCGAGGGATCTGCCGTGGAGGAAGCCGAAACACAAGAAACCGGCAGTAGCGCTAAGAGCGCTGCGATCAGCAGCGTTGTTAGTTGCGGCATCACCTTCAGCAAGTATGGCATGTTACGGAGATTCCGGGGGCGAACGGTGAAAGCCTGGATACTTTAACATCCTTTAACCAGGGACTGCGGAACCAATATAGGAGAGGCAACATCTAACGGAGCAGTCATCCCTGGGGAGGGAAGTACGTATGCAAGCAAGATTACTGGGGTGCGCACTTGCCAAGGTGCTGCTTGTCTGTACGGTCGCACCTTTATACGCGCAGGATGCGACTAACTCAAACGACTACAGCGCCCTGATCGCGGCGGGCAGCAAGGCCCTGGCGCAGAACCGGCTTCGCGACGCGGCCCGAGCTTTTCAACGCGCCGTGGATCTGAATCCTTCATCAGTTAAAGCGCACGAAGGCCTGGGCGTGGCGCTCTTTCGACAAATAAGCGCCGGGAATGTCAGACCGTCCGCGGACACCGACGTGGTGGAACGAGCCGAGGCCCATCTTACGCAGGCAGTTGACCTCTCGCCCTCAGCTTCCGCGCCGCGCCTGCAGTTATCCGGATTCGAAGCGTTCCTGGCCGAGCGGTCGCCAGATGCGGACGAAAAGGCGGGAAGGTACAAGAAGTCCCAGGATCTGCTGAGGGAGGTGCTTTCGCTTGAGCCGGGCAAACCGGAAATCTATCTGCGCCTCGCCAATCTACAGCGTGACGAGTTTGGGCCCGCGCTGCAGCAGGCCAAGGCGCGTTTTCCGAAGAATGGTGGTCCCATTCCTGACGTCAATCTCCGGCGCGAGTTGCAACGCCAATACGCCGCGCTGGTTGAGGATGCGATCACGAACGCACAACGGGCGTCCGAGGTGAACGGAAGTTCACAAGCGCCGCTGCTGCTGCTCTCACGATTGTTTCGTGAGCGGGCCCTCATCCGTGATACACCGGAGCAATACACTACTGACATGCACACAGCCGCCGACTGGCAGCGGCAATTTCTAGCGGCGGGCGGTCACCTCGATCACGAACCTGGCGCACGGCGTTAGGCCGACGGCGGGGAGCGGCGACGAGAGTCCTGTCTCTGAAGGTCGCTAGGTAATTCGACGTGGGGCGGACGGTCGCTTTTGCCGTCTGCCAAAGGCGAGCAGAACTCGTCCCGGTCCGGCTCAGTCCACATACCGAAGTACCAAAGCAAAAACCGATGTGGGCGCCGGCTGCGGTCCGGGGACCGCCCTCGTTACGGCTTCGACGGGACGCTAGAGTCCGTTAGCTGTAACAGCCTCCAACGTTTTCGCGATTTGCAGCAGGCGTGCTTCCGTGAACGGAGCGCTAATGAGTTGCAGGCCGACGGGCAGTCCTGCGGAATTCCTGCCGCACGGCATCGACAACGCCGGTTCCCCGAGAAAATTGATGGCCCGAACCAGGCGCGTGGTGGCCATGCGCGTATTTTCATCCACATCGCCGATGAGCACCGTGTCCTGCTCGAGCAGCGGCGCAGTGATCGGTGTGGTGGGCGTGGCTAACACATCGACCTCTTGCCAGAGCGCGTCGAAATCCCGCCGGAACAGCGTCCTGACGCGTTGCGCGTTCACATACTCGTGGCCCAGGATCATGCGGCCTTGCTCCAGGAGCGCCCAGACGTCGTCGCCGAACTTGCTAGGGTCTGTGTGGTTTACATAAATTGCCGCTGTTTCCGAAAGCTGCACCACGCGAGCAGCGGCATTGGCTTCGTTCATGTCGGGCAGATTCACTTCCACCAGCGACGCGCCGAGGCGCTCCAGTTCCTTGATGCTGTTGCGAACGGTCGCGGCTACTTCGACGTCGACACAGTCGAAAAAGAAGTTCTTCGCAACCCCTACTCGCACGCCTTTGAGTCCAGTTACTTGCGGCAGATTGAATTCGCCGCCGGCAAGCGCAGTCATCGCCAGCGCGCAATCTTCCACGCACGAGCCCAGCGGGCCGACGTGATCGAGGCTGAAAGCCAGCGGCAGAACGCCATGGCGGCTCACGCAGCCATACGTGGGCTTCAGCCCGGTAATGCCGCAATAGGAGGCCGGAACGCGAATGGACCCTCCCGTATCGGTGCCCAGCGCCATAGGCAGAAACTTGCCGGCGATGAGCGCTGCCGAGCCTCCACTCGAGCCGCCGGGTATACGCGCCGGATCGAGCGGATTCAGCACGAAGCCATAATGCGGGTTCTTCGATGTGATGCCGAAAGCGATCTCGTGAAGGTTGGTCTTGCCGATGGAAATGGCGCCCGCCGCGCGCAGCCTCTCCACCACCGTTGCATCGTAATCGGGAACGAAATCTTTAAATACCAGCGATCCGCCAGTGGTACGAACGCCGCGCGTGAAGAACAGATCTTTAAAGGCAATGGGGATGCCGTGAAACGGGCCGCGGTCATTCCCGGCGGCAAGTTCCCGATCACGTTCGGCGGCTTCGGAGAGTGCCTGTTCCTCGGTCAGCGTGATCAAGCTATGGAAGCTGTCACGCTGTTTAATATCCGCGAATACTTGCGCGATCAGTTCCACGCACGAGAGTTGGCGGCTGCGCAGTTGTTGCCCTAGTTCGCGAACTGTCATTCAGCGCCGCCAGGTCTGAGGGAGAACGTGACGGCGGGTTCTACCTCCGGAGTCAGGCGGCTGGCCATGGGCGCAAACGTCTTTCGCAGCGCGTTGACAATCGCCTCGTTGCCACTCCACGAACTCATGTTCACGCGCACTCCCGCCGCTGTGATGCCGTGCTTCCGCAAAACTTCCGCTGCTGGTGTTCCACTCTCCCGCAGCAGCGCGAGCAAAAGATGCTCCGGGCCGATCTGTTGATGGCTCAGCCGCTCGGCCTCTTCCGCGCTGTATGACAAAACCCGCATCGCCGCATCGGTGAGTGGCAGGTCAACGGAAGTGCTGATCTTTTCTCCCGCCGGAGGCATGGCTGCTCGTAACTCGACAGCTAAATCGTTTGGAATGCCCCAGCTCGACATAAATACGTGAGCCTCTCGCACCAATCCGAGCAGCACATGCTCTGTGGTGATGTGAGAAGAACCAAATTGAGAAGCCTGATATCGCGCGAAAAAGATCACACGCCGGGCTTTTTCCGTATAGCGTTCGAACATCCTGATCTCCCTATTGCGGTGCTGGTCCGCGTACTACCTGCACGAAGTTCGCCGGATTGATGTGCCTGGCAAACGCGGCGCGCACTTCGTCAGCCGTCATTGTAAAGTAGCGCTGAGCAGCGTGCGACGGCTCATCAAGCGGGAGCCCTATGCGGGCACGTGCCACATAGCCGCTTGCCACTGCATCTTCGCTTGCCGCGGCCAGGGGAATCTGGCGCAACAAGAGTGCCTTGGCCTGCTGCAGCTCGGAGGGCGTTACATTGTTCTTGGTCATGTCTATCAATTCCTGCTCCACCATGACGCGCGCTTTCGAAACATTCTTCGGATCGCAACCATAGTTGATGCTGTAGCTCGCGCGCGTTTCACCGGCTTCAAGGGAATCATCGATGTTATACACGTAGCCGGCCTTTTGGCGAAGATCACGATAGAGCCGCGTGGCGTAAAAGCCGCCGCCCAGTACGTGGTTGCCAAGTTGCAGCGCATAATAATCGGGGCTGAAGCGGTTCATCTCGAGTTCCTGCGACAAATCCACATCGTCCTGCACGCTGCTCGGATCGGGTACATTGGTTGCACCGGGTTTATTCGCAGGCACGGAGGGAAGAGTCACGGCGGATTTGGCTCCGGCAGCTTGCCATGCTCCGAAATGTTTCTCAATGGCCGCGCGCGCGTCAGCGGGCGTTATATCGCCGATCACAACGATTGTGGTCAGGTCGGGCCGGAAAGTCTTGGCATAATAGCTTTGAATATCTTCATACTTCACAGCGCTCACTGTATTCGGCGTGGTTTCCCGCAGCAGTGGATCGTTCGCCGGTAGCAATCCGTGCAGCAAGGCGTGGCTCGCCTTATAGCCTGGGGTCTTCAATTCGCCTTCGGTAAATTCGGCCGTCTGCTGCTGCACAACCTTGAAATCATCCGGCGGCAAAGCAGGATGAAGTTCATTGTCGGCTAACAGTTCCACGCCGCGCTCGAAATCACCCTTCAGCACCTTTAACGCGAAGTTAGAGCCAGCCGATTCGGAGGCGGCAATATCGTCCAGCGCTTTTTGGAACTCCAGGCGGCCCAGTGTCTTGCTGCCATAGGAAAAGAGACCCTCCAGAATATCCGAAACGCCCTCCTGCCCGGGCGGCGTCTGCAGCTGCGTTTGCGTCTTGATCGATCCCGTTAGGCTGACAGTGGCGCTGGTCTTTTCCGTCTGCACAATCAGGCGGATGCCATTGGGAAGAATGACATCGGATGGCAGCGGCGTCGAGGGCGGTACGCGCAGAGACTTGATGGCGCCCTCTGCCCAGGCGGGCAGTGCTACCGGTTTAGTCGGCGTGGACGTAGCCTTTTCCGAACCGCCGAATCCTTTTGAAGCGACAGCCTCGCCCGAGGGGCTGGGCTTCAACGTGGCCACAATCGAGGCTTCCTGCAGATATTTCTTGGCCACTCGATTGACGTCGGCCACCGTAACGCGCTTCAACTCTTCCACTGTTTCATCAGGCGATTGACGGCCCTCCGCGGCCAACGCTTGTGACCAGGAAGAAGCCAGATTCGAAATCGAGTTGCGGCCGAATTCGGCGCCGGCCACTTCGCCTTTCTTGGCGGCTTCTATCAAATCAGCGGGCAGCCCATTCGTGGCGTAATTCTGCAGGATCCTCTTGATCTCCGCGGTAATCGGAGCCGGATCGGCGCCGGCCGGCAGCGCTGCCAGAGCGAAGGCCGCGCTCCCCTTCGGATAGCTTTCCACCAGGCCGAAGTCGGTGCCCAGCGCTTTGCCTTGCGGCACTAATGCAAACAAGTCGGCGCGCTGGCTGGAAATGACATCGCCTAAAATTCGCGTGGCCGCGTAATCCGGACTGTCGGTGCCTGGGAAGCGGAACGAAACCAGCGTCAACAGATACGGCAAGTTGCTATCCATGGTGAACGCATCCGCGTGCACGGCCTTGAGGTCGATCGATGGGTGCGCCGGAAGCTCGTGTCGCGGAATGGGGCCGTAGTATTGTTTGATCTTCGCGAGCAGGCTGACCGGGTCCACATCGCCGGTTACCACCAGGATGGCGTTGTTCGGCGCATACCATTTGCGGTAGAAATCTTTCAGCGTCGCCCCGGTGATCTTGTCGAACGATTCTTTGCTCCCCAAGGCGTCCAGTTCGTAAGGAGTCCCGGCGAACAGATCATGATTCAAGCGCGTGATGAACTTGTAAGTAGGGTTGGATAGATCGCGCGCGACCTCCTGCTCTATTGCTCCGCGCTCTTCCGCCCACTGCCCCTGCGAATCATCCACATCGGTCATACAGGCCGCATCCACGCGCAGAGCCAAGTCTACATCCTGAGCGGGAACAGTCACAAAATATTGCGTGATGTTCTGTTGAGTGTCGGCGTCCATCAGTCCGCCAAGCTGGGCATAGATAGCGGCAATCTGGTCGGCTGAAATACCTGTGCATCCGCGAAAGGCCATATGTTCCTGTGCGTGCGCCAAGCCGACCAAAGCGGCCGGAACCTCGTTTGCGCCAACCAGGTAGTTGTTTTCTACTGTGACCACGGGAGCCAGCGCATCGCGAACAATAACCACGCGAAGTCCATTGTCAAGCGTGGCGCGTGTTACGTTATTCGTCTGAGCGTAGGCGCTTGAGGCCAGTGCTGCCACAAAAAAGAAGTTTGCAAAACGGCGGGTTCGAGATCGCATGTAGGCTAATTTCAGCTTACGACGGCAGGTGAGGGATAAAGTTTGAGAATTCATCGAATGAAAAGCATGCTGGCTTTCGTGTTGGTCGGCGGTCTGGCGAGAATACTAACTGCGGCGAATCCGCCGGCGCTCACTATTGATAAGTTGATGCAGATCAAGCATCCGTCGGATCCTCTTATTTCGCCCAATGGCCAATACGTTGCCTTCGTTTGGGATGAAGGCGGCATCGGAAATCTCTATCTGGTGAAGAGTTCCGGTGAAACTGCCAGCCTGGCGAGATTGACCGCATTCCCTAGCGGCCAAGTGGCGGATGCCTTCTGGAGCAAAGCCAGCAACGCGATTTACTTTCCGCACGAAGGCGCTCTGTGGCAGGTTGAAATCAACGGCGGCCAGGCGCACGCTGTTGTCAGTCTTGGTGGCCGCAAGGGAGCCGGGTTCGTGCTGTCCCCGGATGGAAACCAGGTAGCATTCGTGCAGCGGAACGGCGATGCCGGGAGTGGCCTTCTTGTTGCTTCGCTTGCAGGCAGCGCTGCCATCAAAACAATCGCTCGCAACGAAGCCGGTATTTCGGGCTTGACCTGGTCACCCGATGGCAAGCACGTTCTCTTCACTGGCGGAGCGAAAATTATCCGCCATGAGCAGAGTCCGCCTTATTCGGGCGCAAAGATTTTCTACACGATCTCGGAGCGGACGAAAGGAATGCAGTACGTGGCGTCCCTGGCCGGTGGGGAAACGGTTGCATTGAAGGCGCCGAGCGGTTTTGGTGGCGCAAGATGGACGGACGCGCAACACGTGGTCTTCGACCGGCCATCCAAAGATTTCAAAAAACGGACCACTTACCTGGCGAATACCGCAAGCGGCGCCGCGCGCGTGATCCACGAAGACATTGACCAGAAATTCTGGAGCATTCCGGGTGGCGCGGGCGAATCCGCGCAGCCTTCGCCCGACGGTAAGTGGATCTGCTTCCTGAGCGACCGCGACGGGTGGGATCACATCTACGTAATGCCCGCCGCCGGTGGTGAAGCAATTCAGATCACCAACGGGCATTTTGAGGCATGGCGGCCGGTGTGGTCGCATGACAGCAAGAAGATAGCGTTCGATGCAAATTCGGCGGAGCGTCCCGGAGACCGCCAGTTGTTTGTCGCTGTTATTACCGACGATCCGAGGCACGCCTCGGCGCAAGCCATTACCTCAGGCAAGGGAACGAATATTGCACCCGCATGGCTGCCGGATGACAGCGCCGTAGTGTATCAGCACACAGACACGAAAAGCAGCGCCGATCTGTTTACGGTTCACGTGCAACCTCCCTCGCAACCCAAGCGGCTAACCGAATCCATGGGACCGGGCATCGACCATTCCGCATTCGTGGAACCGGAGTACGTGCACTATCCGGGCGCGGATGGAAAGCTGGTGCCGGGCTGGCTATTTCTTCCGAACCATCTGGACCGGAGCAAGAAACATCCGGCCATAGTCTGGATTCACGGAGACGGCATCAATCAGAACTATGACGGCTGGCACGTGCAGCGAAACTATGCCGTTTACTACAGCTTCCATCAGTACCTTCTGCAGCAAGGCTACGTCGTGTTTGCGCCGGACTACCGCGGCAGCATCGGCTATGGCCGGGATTGGCGGCAGGGCGTCTACATGGACGTAGGAGGCAAGGACGCGAAAGACGCTTGGATGGCCGGCAATTATTTAAAGACGCTGCCCTACGTGGATGGGGAACGCATGGGTGTTTGGGGTTTAAGCTACGGCGGCTTTTTCACCTTGATTGCGGCCACCGATCAGCCCACGCTATTTCGCGCGGCGGTGGATGTGGCGGGCGTGGTGGATTACCGGATGTACTATGAAGATCCGTACCACGGTAGCTGGACCGCCAGCCGGATCGGCACGCCGGAACAGAATCCGCAGGTGTACGACAAAGCCTCTCCGCTTTCGCACATCGACCGGCTGCAAAGGCCGCTACTCATCTTGCACGGAACGTCCGATGTGAACGTGCCCTATCTCCAATCCGTCAGGCTGGTGGACGAAAGCTTGAAAAAGCACAAAGGCGAACTGATCCAATTCATGATGTATCCGGGAGAGTTCCACTACTTTGACCGCGAGCCCGTATTGCGGGACGCCTGGCGCCGTGTGGACGAATTCTTCGGCAAAAATCTCATGGGTCGAAAGTAGGAAGGCGCCGCTCCATTTACATTCCAAATTTCCTGTAGGTGGAGCGCAAGCGTGGCCAATTTCAAAACATTCCTGCAGTCCGGGCACCCGCCGACTCTATTCTCGGCCTTCCTCTATTTCGATTTCTGCTTCGCCATCTGCGTGCTAAACGGGGCCATGGGACCGTTCATCACCGAGTACTTCCATCTCACAGCCCCGCAGACCGGATTCATGATCTCGGTCCCGCTTCTGGCCGGGGCCCTGACGCTTCCCGCTGGGGGTCCTATCGCAATACATAGGCAGAAAAAATGCGCGATTGTTGAAATATCGGCCATTATGGCCGCGACTCTCTATGGCTATTTCTTTGTGCAGACGTATAGCAATGTTCTGGCCATGGGCATTCTCCTGGGCATCGCCAAAGCGAGCTTCGGCGTCGCGCTAGCGCTCGGTTCAGGCTGGGTCCCAAAGGAGTACAAAGGTTTGGTTATGGGAATCGCGGGCGCTGGAAATGGCGGCACTGTCCTGGCCGCTCTATTCGCTCCGCCGCTGGTGGCGGCCTATGGCTGGAGGTCGGTTTACGGGTTCGCCACCCAACTCGTGCCGCTGCGCTGGCCTCTAGCCACGGCCGTAGCGGGCAGCATGATTGGCGAAGTCGGCGCGCTCGGCGGATCCATTATTCCGAACGCCATGGGTCTCTCCAAGGAATATACGGGATCGTTTTCCATGGGCTTTGTTTCCTTCGCGCTTCTCGTACTGGTGGTTTTGGTCATGCTGCTTTATGCGCAGCGCGGCTGGACGAAAACCTGGGTCGGCAAAGGCGGCAAAGCGCTTGCTGATTCGCGCGCGGCCGGCCAGGTGGTTCTAGAAACCGAAACGGCTGGTGCGGTGGAAGCCTGAAAACAGACCGCCAAACTGGGATATACTGATCCACCATGATGTCTCAGTCGACAGTGCTTTGTTCAATTCTGGCCGCCGCGCTGTTCGGTGGCTCGGCGCTCGGACAGCAGCCAAAACTCTTTAACACCGCGAAACAAAAACTTCTCGAAGGCAAACAGGTCTTCAGCTTCACGCAATCGAAGTCCGACCCGGCTGGCTATTGCGAAGCAGCCAAACACTACGATTATGCGTGGTTCGAGATGCAGCACAGCACGCTCGAATTTAAGGATGTCGAGGCGATGATCGCCGCGTGTCCCCACAGCGCCGCGATTCCCATGATCCGGCTGCCGGATGCCGAGGAGTGGCACATACAACACGCAACCGATATCGGCGCGCTGGGCGTCATCATTCCGACCGTGGACGACGTGGAGAGAGCGCGGGAAGCCGTGAAATGGGCGCGCTACCCGCCGGTTGCGCGGCGTAGCGCCGGTCAGGGTCAGGCCATGAGTATTTGGGGCGTCAACGGTATCAACTACCGCCAGACCTTCAATGACAACATGCTGCTTGTCGTTATGATCGAGAGTCCAACCGGCGTGGCGAATGCCTTTGATATTGCATCCGTGCCAGGTGTGGATGTCGTGCTTATCGGGAACAACGATCTAAGTTCGTTCTCGGGGTTTCAGCAGAGCGACGACCGTTACCAGCTGTTGATGACCAAAGTTCGCGACGACGTACTCAGGGCTGGCAAAATCTTCGGCCAGGCGAACGCCGCCCTGTATGCGAAAGGCCATCCGCTCAGCAAAGACGCTAGATTCTTCCAGAACGGCCCATCGAACGACGGATGGTTGCCTCCCGCGCGCGACGGGAAGCGCGTCAATCCAAATGCGCCCCCGCCCGGCGAACACCCGTAGTAGCACGCAACCTCAGGCGTTTTTCGCGGCTATCGCTCGCGCTCTCAGGAACAGCCAACAGACACCGGTAAGAGCCACGATGGGTGTAGTGGCGGGCTCTGGCAGCACCGTCGATTGTTGGGCTTCTAAGTACTGAGTGGCACGCCCAAAAACGCCGGTCTGCAAATCGTAACTGAAGTGCCCATCAGTGCTGTGGTCACTTATTACTGAGAGTGGCGCCGAAAAAGTCAACTCTGTACCTACAACCGTGAACGGCACGGTTCCCCGGATAGCACCCCATCCGCCACCATGTGGATCCCCTGCGGTGGGCAGCGCCGCTCGAATCGGTATATCTCCGCCCAAATAGATTTCAGGCCCGCGGATAATTGAATCGAACCTGGCCCAAGAGTACAAACTCGGATCACCAATAATGTAGTACTGGAATTCCGTTGCGGGTCGGTCACCGCTGTCGGTAGTAAAGAAATCTGGCGTTTGGTTGAACGTCGCACGGAAGGTGACCAGACCGCTGACGGGATCATAACTTGCCGATTGGGAAGTTGTCATAAAGTCTGCTCGCAAATACCCGCCGCAGAGCAACGCCATCCCACAGACCAATGAAGCTCGTCTCAAATTCAAGAACTGGACTCCTCGCCCGGCTATTCTATCGTGCGGTGCTCAACAGCCTGAAGCCTCGCAACACCGAGCCATGCCGCTATCCTATAAATTGATTTGATGCCGGAACGTAGTCGTAACATCCCTCTCCCGTGCGATGCCGCGCTCTTCCCCGGCAAACAGCGTAAGGCGGTCCCGCACGAGTTCGTCCTCGAAGCGCTCACCGCCCTCTCGCCTCGCACGCGCTCCATGTTCGGCTGCGTCGCCGTCTACATAGACGACAAAATTGTTCTTGCTCTGCGCGACAAGCGCGATCAGCCGGCGGACAACGGAGTATGGCTCGCCACGGCGGAGGCCCATCACGAGAGTTTGCGCCGCGACTTCGCGAACATGCGGTCTATTCAGATATTCGGAAAGAAGGTAACTGGCTGGCAGGTCCTTCCTGCCGATGCGCCGGATTTCGAGGCAGCGGCGCTACACGCCTGCGAGCTGATCGCCGCCAAGGATCCTCGCATCGGCAAGGTGCCAAAGGCGCGGCGGCCATCTTCGGGTGCCGGAAGCGCCGCGAAAAATCAAACGGCACGCTGAATGCCGTCATAAAACAAGCCGCATGACGAGAACCTGGTAATCTCGCTCTCCGGCCCGGAATGGCTCCTCACCAACGACACGAAAGCCGTTTCTCAAATAGAAACCGACCGAATTCTGGCTGGGCTCATAGGCTTTGAGAAACAGTGCAGCCACTCTGCTCTGGCGTGCAGCCGCCAGAATCTCATCCATCAATCGCTGTCCCAGTCCCTTCCTGTGGAAGCGATACAACAGATAGAGCCGCCTGATCTCCATCTCCGTGCTGGATCCCGCGTCTTGCGAGGTAAGTGCGACCGCGTAGCCGATGGGGGAACGCCCTACGGCTGTTTCCACCACCCAAATGTGAGCGAAGTCACTGGCGAGCCAGTGCCCATACTTCTCGGTCGAGTGTTCTGCGTCTACATGCGCCAGGATATCGGTCGCCTCGGCGTTTCCAGCATAGGTCTCTAAAAAACTCGCAGCGCCGAGTAAGGAAAGCGCTCTTTTGTCGCCACCGTGGCAACGCCGTATAGTGAACTCCAAATCGAACTCCTATGGCAGCCGAATCGGCAACTCGAGACATGCCAAATGAGCGCCGCAATGTATTTTATTTTACAGCTTCAGCCAGCCAGGGCTAGCCAGCAAAGTACAGCGGTCGCGACGCTGCGGAGCAATTGTTGTTAGCAGTGCCCTCAGTGTCTTGCCGGAGACGCCTGGAACAGGGGAACCCCGGCTGCGGCGTTCTCCTCGGGTGTCGCCAACCAGTAGCCATAACGCGCGGCTGCTTCTACAAAGTGCTGCAATTCATCCGGGGTCGGCGTGGCCGGTGGTTCGCCCGGCGAGACGGGCCGGCCGATCTCTTCAAAGAACCGGCCAAGCTTCGCGGTCGTGCAGCAAAGACTGATTGCAGGCGCGGAAGACTTGTTTCCGAACGCGTGCTTAGCCTCGTTGGGTACTTGAATATAGTCGCCAGGATTGCAGACGATCCAACCGGACGTGCCCTGCGCTTCTCGGAAGACCTCCTGCAGTCCGGAGATCATTTAAAAGCACTCCACACCCTCATGACTGTGCCGGGGAACGAAGCCGCCTGGCGGGATGATGCCCTTCAAAACGCTGAGTGCCCCGTCTGGCCCAATCCGAACTCACTCGAAAGCCTGCCGGATGCTGGCCAAAAATGTATGTTATCGAACAAACTCTGCCGTAGCCAACTGTGCCGGCCAGTGGCTCTGAACAGTGGGTCTGAACAGTAAGATACTATCTCTCTGCCACGGCCGCCAAGCGCGTACCCAGAGCGAATCCCCCAAAGAGGATCGTCAGTACCAGCGCCGCGATCCAGCCAAAACGATAATCCCGTTGACGCAGGAAGACCACAAGCATGACTGCAACACGCACGACGGGCAGCAGGATAAATCCAGCGATCCCGATCGTGACGATGCGCATCTTGGGCGCCATCGCCAGGTCATGGGTGCCCGCGCGCCCATGGATCATTGCCAGCGCCAGGCCCACGCCGATCGTTGCCGAAGCCAACCAGCTGCCATATTGCAGCACGCCCGCCAGTAGCCATTCCAGACCGGGAGGTCTAACGCCTGTGTTGGTCGGAGACACGTCGCTATTCATGCGGATCCCTTCACTACGTTGATACCGAAAGCCTCAAAAAGCATTTGCGTAGCCAGCACAACGAGCACCACCACAAACAGTAAACGAATTTTGTCGTTTGGCACAATCATCAGAATGCGCGCCCCGAGGACAGCGCCGGTTACCGAACCGAGCGCAACCGGTCCGGTAACCGCAGCCACAATATTTCCGCGCATAAAGTAGGCGCCCGCGCTGGCGGCTGCCGTCACGCCGATCATGAAATTGGACGTGGCGGAAGAAACTTTGAGGGGCAGGCGTAAAACCGTGTCCATGGCAGGGATTTTGAGTACGCCGCTTCCGATGCCGAGCAGTGCTGAGATCAGTCCGGCGCCGTACATCAGCAGCATGCCCAGTGGCACACGCCGCACCCGGTACTCGACCTCGCGTCCAAGCGCGCGATCGGGATAGCTCCCATCCAGGCGTAAACGATCAACCCATCGGCCGGAATTGGTTGCCGGGGAACTAAGGGCCGGATCGTCCCGCCGTGCCAGCATCTGCTGGGCTGACAGCAACAAGATCAGAGCGAAAAGAAAAAAAAGATACGGCTCTGGAATGATTCCGGCGAGGCCCACGCCAGTCAACGCGCCCAGCGTGGTGGCTGCTTCGAGCACAATGGCGAGCCGGACATTCGTCAGACGGCTCCTGAGAAACGGTGCAGCGCCACCACAGGACGACGCGATCACCGCAACGATGCTCGCGCCAATGGCGGTGTGGATGTCTGCGTGTCCAAATATTGTCAGGATCAGCACAAGGAAGATTCCGCCTGCCATCCCGAGCATGCCGCCCACGGCGCTCGCTCCCAGGGATACCGCAAACAGCCATAACGCGTACCCGTTCTCCATACTAAACGTCTCCCGCTGGGCTGGCTGCTGGACGCCGCGCGAGCCTGGTCACGAACCGGATCTGGTCGCCACGGTAATAAAGTTTCTCATAATCAATCGGTTGGTGATCTGTGCGATAGGAAGTCCGTTCAATCAGGAATATGGGGCTGCCCGCGGCGATGCCCAGCGCCCCCGCCACGAAACTCTCAGCGGCCACAGCTTCCAGGCGGTACTCGGCTTCGAGCAGTGGCGTGTTGTACTTTCGTTCCAGCAACGAAAAAATCGGTTCGGTTTCGAGATCGTTGTCGATGATCTTTTCCCCGATTTCTCGTGGCAGATAGGTCTCATCGAACGACAACGGTACTCCGTCGGCCAGACGCACGCGCTGGATCCGGACCACCAGAGTGCCCGGAGTCAGCGCCAGCTGACGCGCTACCGGTTCACTGGCCGCCACCGTCTCCTGGCCCAGCAGCCGTGCCGTCGGGTTGCGGCCCAACGCCCGCATATCTTCAACGAATCCGCTCAACTCGGTCAGTTCCTGCGTGATTTTCCGCTGTGTAACAAACGTGCCCTTACCTCGCCGGATTTCGATCAGCCCAAGATCCACCAGGTTCTGAATCGTTTTGCGGATCGTCGTGCGGCTAACCGCGAACCGTTCAATCAGGCTGTCTTCGGACGGCAGGCGGCTGCCCGGCGCTAACGTGCCATCGGCGATGCCCAAGGAAAGCACGGCTTCGACTCTGGCATACAAGGGCACGTGATTGTTCGGACCGATTCGCATTATAAAACGTCATAATCACATCATGATGTCGCTATGTCAAGGAGTACGAAACATAATCAAATACTTTCCCCGATGTGCTACACTACCCGTGTTCGGGGCGGTTCTGCCCCACCTCACTCCGCAAAACGCCGCGAGCACGCCTGTGCCTCTGCGGCGTTTTGCATTTCCGCCTCCGGCACTCGATTCGAGCGGTCGTTTGTCCCAGCGGAAACGAAAGGCGTCACCATGTCCACCGCAGCGCAAATAGCCGCAAATCAGGCTAACGCCCAGCTCTCCACCGGTCCCAAAACCGAGGCGGGTAAGGCCAAATCGGCTTTCAATGCCATCAAAACCGGCCTCACCGGCCGGACGGTAGTGCTCCCCTCCGAAGATGCCGCCGCCTACCAGGAGCACATCTCTCGCGCCAACAAAAACTATGATCCCCAGACCCCTACCGAACAGGGCCTGGTGCAAGCCATTGCCGACATCGAATGGCGGCTGCTGCGTATTCCATCCCTAGAAGCCGGCATCTATGCCCTCGGTCTGCGCCACTTTGCCGAGCTTTTTGCCGACGAAGCCGATCCCGCCCTGCGCGCCTCCCTCATCCAGGCGCACACATTTATGACGTACCGGAAAGATCTCTGCAACCTCAGCCTGCAGGAGCGCCGTCTGCGCAGCCAGCTCAGAGAAGAACTTACGGATCTGATTGATATTCAGGAAACTCGTGTCCTCGACCGCAAACGGGAGCTAAAACTCGCGGCCGCCCAGTATCTCACTTGCCAGCGTGCTGGCGACACGTTCCATCCCGCTGAATTTGGCTTCGAAATTAGCCTGCCGGAAATAGAAGCCGCAGCCGCTCAACTGCGGGCGCAGCGGGAGGCGGATTCCGCCTCGTACCGCAGCGCTATCGGCCAGAGTAAGGAGTTTTTAGCGAAGAAAGTAGCCTAACCGGGACGCCAAAGCCGAAGGAATTCCGCTGGCAACACCCAAAAACTCGCCCGCTGGTAAATCCATCACCAGGTCCAGCCTGGGGCCTGACGTTTCTTGGCCTCCCGGAGGGCTCGTGTTGCCGCAAGCCTGTGGAAACTAGAAGGAAAACCGTCTTTTCCTTCTAGAATAATCATCATTGTTTCAATGCTTTAGACGAAAAACAGCCGCAAGCGTGCTGCTTTCCACAGAAACCCCGAAAATAACCCTTGCAGAAGGGGGTAGTCCTTGATATTCTGAACAAGTCGCCGAAAGCGAAAGTGAACGGCGAAAGTAGCAAGACAGGCTGTAGAGTGAAGTAAAGCAAGCGAAGAAAGTTTCCTACCTGCTTGAAAACGCCCGGTACGATCTGCTAGTGTAGTGAGTGACGGTTTTTTTAAAATCGTTCGCGGTATGTAAGGTAAGGAATCGGTAACTCGTAAGAGTTGATTGGTTCGGACTCCATAGTAAGCCTCAAGCAGTCCTGAAGTAAACCCAAACTACCGAAAAACAGGGTTCATTCCCAAAATTTTTGAGCTGCTTTTGGCTTGAGATGCTTGAATGCATTTCATTCCGAAGTGCTCGAGCGGCTTTCGAGGCCGGCAGCTTTTGGACCTTGCGGAGCAATCCGTTATCGTTCAGGAGTCTGCGCAGTTGATTGACAATCTGGTTGGACGCAAATGAAGTAATAACGTCAGACTTTTTGAGTAATAAACCGGAGCGACTTAAAATCCTTGCCTAGTGTGTTGGTCACGCGTTTACGCTAACCAAAGTCTAGGTGAGGCTTGTAACCAAACAGATCAAACGAGAGTTTGATCCCGGCTCAGAATCAACGCTGGCGGCGCGCTTAACACATGCAAGTCGAGCGAGAAAGGGGAGCAATCCCTGAGTAAAGCGGCGTACGGGTGAGTAACACGTGGATCATCTACC
>DATHIZ010000544.1:0-22526 GCA_035316385.1 Bryobacteraceae bacterium
AGTTAAGTGGTGCCCGGGGCGGGACTTGAACCCGCACTCCGCTTGCGCGAAAAAGGATTTTAAGTCCTTTGCGTCTGCCGATTTCGCCACCCGGGCTTGCGAGGTCTTGGAAGAGCCCTTTAGCTTCATCATAGTAAACCCACGCTCCTGATCCCGCCGCTCCAATTGACTTGGTGTTGCATCGACGGCGAAGATAAACCTAGCATCGGTGTTCAATTGAAAAGCATGGTAGATCAGTCTCTCTGGCAAGTGCCCGCGTACAAAAAAGTTGAGTTTGCGCCTAAGCGTACGAAATATTGTGTGTGCATTCCCGTCATTAACGAAGGAGCCAAGCTCACCAAACAACTGCAGCGCATGAATGCCCTGGCGCTTGGGGCCGACATCATCATCGCCGACGGGGGCAGCACGGACGGCAGCAACGATCAGGATCTTTTGCGGAGCTTGAACGTCCGGACGCTATTGATCAAGACCGGCCCGGGCAAGCTGAGCGCGCAAATGCGGATGTTTTTCGCTTATGCCCTGGAAGAGGGCTATGCGGGCATTGTGACGATTGACGGAAACGGCAAAGACGGCGTCGAAGCGATTCCCAGTTTCTACCAGGCTTTGGAGGAAGGGTTCGATTTCGTGCAGGGTTCGCGCTATGTTCCGGGCGGGGTCGAGCACAATACGCCGCTCGACCGCAAGCTTGGATTGAAGCTATTGCACGCGCCCGTCATCAGCGTTGCCGCGCGTTTCCGGTATACAGACACGACTAATGGTTTCCGTGCATTCAGTAGCAGGTTTCTGCTGGATCCGGCCGTTAAACCTTTTCGAGACGTCTTCGATACATACAACCTGCACTACTATCTATCAATCAAAGCGGCGCGCCTGGGGTACCGGGTGAAGGAGCTGCCGGTAACCCGCTCCTATCCGAAGTCGGGACCAACGCCTTCCAAAATATCGGGGGTCTCGGGCAAGTTGAAGATCGTCAAACTGCTGTTTTTATCCGCGCTCGGGCATTACGATCCAAAACCATAAATGCCGGTAACAAAGCGCACCGCGTCCCGCAGCGCAGCGACCGGTTGCTGCGCTTCACGCATTTCCAGCGAGATCCAATTCGAATAATTAATTGAGCGCAACGCGCGAGCGGCGGACGCGTGGTCCACCAACGGAGCACCAAAGTCGCCGAGATTCGGCTCGCTCGCATGGAAGTGCTGCAGGATGTCACGGCTGGAGTCGATGGCGGCCGGAATATCTTCGCCGGCTAGAAACATGCAAGCCGTATCCAAGTGCAACCGGAATCCCGGAGAATCAACGGCAGTTACCAGCCGGCTGGCTTCGCGGCTATTTGTGATGAAAGTGCACCCGTATTGAGGAGGATTTGCTTCGAGACAAAGGCAAACTCCCTTCGCGTGGTAATAACCCGCTACCGCGGCAAAGGTTTCGCGCGCGCTGTCAAATGCCTGCTCAGGCGTAAGTCCATTTAAATCGCGGTTTTTGGGAGCGCCGAACACCAGACTTTGCGCGCCAAGCCCCACGGCTAGATCGGCGCAAAAACGCAGGTGTTTCAATAAGCTGTCGCGCTCGGAATCGGCGCCGAAAAGTTTACACTGCGGTTTGCCGAACAGTATCGCCTGCATGGAAGGGATGGAAAGGCCGCGCGCAGAGTATTGCTTCCGTACAATGGCTGCGTTCTCCGCCGATGCATCCACCCAATCAGGCCAAGGCCGCGTTGGCGCGAGCTCCAATGCCTCAACACCAAGTGCCCGTAACGCCTGGACCGCTTCCTCCTCGAAGGGGCCGGACCACGCGATATTCGATACCGCGAGCTTCACGCGTGTGTGGCCTCGCCGAAGCCGCCGTCGCGAGAGCTTTGCACGAAGCGGCCCAAGCGCTCCATAGCTTCACCGGAATGAAGACGATATCCAGTGCGATTTCCGAAGATATTTGTATACAGGCTGCGAACATCGTACGAGGCGAGCGGCGCGGCCTGCGCACCAATTTGCTTACCGGGAAAACAGGTGTCTCGAATCAAACTTGTTGCTATGGGCTCGCTGGCCAGGTTGATCAGCGGGACCGACTGCTTCAGGATGATCTGGATGTCTTCCCAGATGAGCGTCATGTCGTAATACTGGAAGACGCTATTGGGATTAATTACATTGAGGCTATTATCGTGCAAAAGATCGTAAATTACGTTTTTCTTCAATCCGGGACCGAACAGGCCTGACAGTCGCACTACGAATACTTCCTTAAAAGCTGACTTCAGGCTTTCCTCCACATACAGGCGATTCGTCCCATAGGCATGATTCGCCAGGCTGTGGCAGTCGAAGGATTCGTCGACATTCGTGCCGACGGGGTAAACATCAACGGTCGACATCAGAACGACCCGCCCGGCTTGGACCGACGTCAGGTTTCCCAACAACCGGTCGATAGCTTGGCGGTCTTCTTCCGGCGCTTTATTTGCCCGCCATTTCGCCGCGCTGACGCCCGAGATGACCAGCAGGTCGTACGCCTTTCCACGAATCTCTTCGATATTCGAAGAGCGGTAGAGGTCATCAAAAGAATGCTGCCGGAGGAGATTCGCACCGACGAATCCGGAATAGCCAATAAGACAGGTTCGAGGCAAAATAAAGGGACCTAATTAACACTATATCGACCTGCCTCAATAAGAGCGTTCGTTCCTGTGGGCCTAACGATTAAAATCAAACACCAATATATTTAGCTTAGATATATTTACTGGTACTAGTGAGTTTGTTTGTCAGAGCGATCTTCGCTCGCCAGCTACCCGGCCCGGAGAAAAGTCCCATACGAAAAGTAAATGCTTTATTATTAAGGGGCTAACAATTTGTAGGTCCGTAGTTTGCAAATTAAGAGGAAACCAATAGTCCTATATATTCCTAAAACTTCTAGTACTAAAAACGTTATTTGCTTAATCCCCATAACCTGCCAGACTTTAAGTAAGCAAAGGTCCGTCCGGCAAGCCTCGTTTATTGAGGTTAGCCTGGAAAGGCCTCTCTTTTTAGGAGGAAATCGGGGGTTCCACAAGCACCCGGCGTTGTTCAGGGAATTTCTGTCTAACAGATAATTCTCACGCCATGGAAACCCAACTAGTTCAATGATGAGCTTCGCTCGACGCGACTATGATGCCATTTTCATAGGTGGTGGATTTTACGGCTGCTGTTTGGCGCTTGCTTTTGCCGACCGCTTCAGCCGCATCCTGATTGTGGAGCGCCAGGAAGACCTGCTCACTCGCGCTTCCTACGCCAACCAGGCGAGGGTCCACAACGGATACCATTATCCGCGCAGTCTGCTGACAGCCGGGCGGTCGGCTGTTAACTACCCCCGATTTATGAAGGAATTCGAGGGCTGTATTGACAGCAGCTTTCAAAAGATTTACGCCATTGCGCGTGGGTCGAAAGTTACGGCTTACCAGTTTTCTAAATTCTGCCAGCGCGTGGGCATTCCGGCTCGCAAAGCGCCGCCAGCAATTAGCCGTTTGTTTAACGAAACGCTGATTGAAGAAACGTTTGTGACCGAAGAGTCCGCCTTCGACGCGGTCAAACTGCGGCAGATGCTCAAAGAAAAGCTCGCCAACGCAGGTGTCGAAGTGGCCTATAGCCGCGAAGTGGAGCGTGTCCGGCCCGGCTCCTCGCGCAACGTAAGCGTGTTGCTATCGGATGGCGCCGAAGTAGAAGCATCCTACGTTTTCAATTGCACTTATTCGCACATCAACGAAATTCTTGCGCGGTCCGGACTGCCGCAGCTTCCGCTGAAACACGAGATGACCGAACTGGCACTAGTGCGGATGCCGCCACAGCTCGAGCACCTGGGCATCACCGTCATGGACGGAGCCTTTTTCTCCGCCATGCCTTTTCCGGCACTCGGATTGCACACGCTATCGCACGTGACCTATACACCGCATGCATCTTATAGCGACCTTCAGCAGACCCGGCCGTCAAATTTTGAGGCGGACCGGCCGTCAAAACATGTCTTCATGCTGAAGGATTCACAGCGCTACGTGCCTTTGCTCAAGGAAGCTCGCTATATGCACTCGCATTTTGAAACGAAGACCGTGCTGTTACAGAACGAAATTGACGATGGGCGGCCTATCTTGTGCCGCGGCAATTACGGAATGAAAGGTCTCTTTGTTGTGTTAGGAGCGAAAATCGACAACATTTACGACATTATCCAGGCAGTTGAGACTGGAAGCATTGTTCCCGAGGTGGCTTATGGAACCCGCTAGTGTGTCATTTGCTGGCGCCGCAAAAGAGAACAAGCCGATCTCCAGAAATGTGGACACATTAGTCTCGGTTTGCGCGGTAGTGCCGCAGCAAGCGGATCGCCTGGAAGCGTTTGTCCGCGAAACAATCGCCATACTGGAAGCGTCCTTCGCCTACTACGAATTGCTGTTGATCGACAACGGAACGTCCATCGAGGTTCATGGCGCCGTTCAAGAACTGCAGCAGGTAGTTCCCAATGTACGCATGCTGCGCCTGTCGCGGAACTATCCGAACGAGGTAGCGATCGCCGCGGCGCTGGATCACTGTGTCGGCGATTACGTGGCGGTCATGGATTCGTTGAGCCATCCACCCGGTCTCATTCCCGAGATGGTGAAGCGCGCCATCGAGGGGTATGACGCCGTTGTCGCCGAACCGACGACCAACTCGCGGAGCGTCCTCGAAAAGCTGATTGCCACACCGGCGTATAAAGTCGCCAGCAAGATCATGGGCTTCCAACTACGGCCCGAAGAATCGTATTTTCGAGTGTTCAGCCGGAGATTGGTGAATTCGCTAATCAAAATCCGCAGCAAGAACCGTTCGTTGAGTTGCATGCACGGGCTCATCGGACTTCGCAAGTGCACTCTCTTCTACACCCCGGCAAAAGCGCCGGTCCGGCCATCCGCAATCAAGCGCGTCGTCCAGCAGTTGACACTGGCGGCAGACATCGTGGTCTCCAACAGTGCCATTCCGCTGCGTTTCGCGGCATGTTTAGGATTACTGGCAAGCGGGATCAACCTGCTTTACCTCTTTTACATTATGGCCGTCACGCTAGTGAAGTCGCGGATCGCGGAGGGCTGGATCACGACCTCGCTGATGCACACGGTGATGTTCTTGCTGATGTTCCTGATTATGGCGATTCTGGCCGAATACGTGGCGCGCATCCTGGATGAAACGAAGGAGCAGCCGCTGTATTTCATTGAGTCCGAGACCAACAGCAGCGTATCGGCAACCAGCCAGGAACGACTGAATATCGTTTGAAGAGCCGCCGCGTCTCCGTTCGATTTCTGCCGCTAGTTTGCCTGATCTTTGCTCTCGGAATCGGGGCTGTTAAAGCCGTGGCGGATGACCCTCGAAGAGATTACGCAAAGGACAGCCACTTCTCGGTTTTGGATCAGATAGATAAGAGCAACGTAGCGAAATTGCAAGTGGCCTGGACTTACCACGCCCGTAATAGCAGCAGCGAACTCAAGACATCGATGGAATGCACCCCGCTGGTTGTCAAAGGAACGATGTATGTCACGTCTCCGGTGATGGAGGTGATAGCGCTCAACGCTGCCACAGGTCGTGAAATCTGGACCTATAATCCATTTCCTGAAGAGCCGAGTTACGCACGGCTATATATCGCCACGGCACTCTTGCTCGTATTACTCCTTGGCGCTGGCGGCGCTATTCGTCTCGTTCGAAGGCGTTCTAAGAGGCCTCTAGGGAGTTATCAATTTTGTGCATTGGCGCCCATTGCTCTGCTCGGAGTTAGCGCCACCATGACCGGTAGCGTGATACGCCACTTGCTGCCCAATCCACGGCTTGAACAACGTCACTCCGGTCCCAACCGGGGCGTGACCTATTGGGAAGACGGCTCGGACAAGCGCATTCTCTTTGCCGGCGGTCACCGACTGATCGCCCTGGATGCGAGTACGGGACGGCCGATTGCGGGATTCGGAAAGAACGGTGTCGTGGACCTTACCGAAGGGTTAAGCCGAAAGGTGAATGGATTACCATACGCCGTCAGTTCGCCCGGCGTTATCTACAAGAATCTCGTCGTTATCGGATCGTTGATGAGCGAAGGCCCTGGTCCGGTTCCACCGGGAGATGTGCGCGCCTTCGATGTCCGAACCGGGCAGCAGAAATGGATTTTTCACACCGTCCCGCATCCTGGCGAAGCGGGCTTTGAGACCTGGCCAGCCGACGCCTGGCGGCACGTAGGCGGAGCAAATGATTGGGCTGGTATGACGGTAGATGAGGCACGCGGTCTGGTATTTCTACCCATCGGCTCCGCAGCCTTCGATTACTACGGCGGCGATCGGACCGGCCAGAATCTTTTCACCGATTCCGTAGTGGCCGTGAAGGCCGAGACGGGCCAGCTAGTGTGGCACTACCAAATGGTCCATCACGATCTATGGGATTATGACCTGCCCTGTCCCCCGGTTCTGGTAACGCTGCAACGCGATGGAAAGCCGGTGGACGCGCTGGCGCAGCCAACCAAGCAGGGCTTTCTCTTCGTGCTGAACCGGGATACCGGGCAGCCGCTATTTCCCGTGGAAGAAAAGGCGGCGCCGGCTTCCCTTCTGCCCGGAGAGCATGCCTGGCCTACGCAACCGTTCCCAGTCAAACCAGCGCCCCTGACACGGCTAACAATCACGGAAAACGACTTAACAGACCTCTCGCCGGAAGCCCACGCGTCTGCCCTTGCACGCTTCCGCGAAGTGGCTCCGGCGGCGGTTTTCGTGCCTCCTGCCCGGCGCGGCACCCTGGTTGTTCCGGGTTTTCAAGGGGGCGCCAACTGGGGCGGCGCGGCCTTCGATCCGGAAACCGCAAACCTGATTGTGAATACAAGTGAACTTCCTTATCTACTTCGTGTAGTTCAGAGCACGCCGAGTCAGACCAAGTCCGGATTTCCTTATACTGTCGAGAATTTCGGCGATCCGTTTGTCGATGCGGATGGCTATCCGGCGATTAAGCCGCCGTGGGGCAAGCTATCCGCCGTAAACCTGAACACCGGCGAGATCCGGTGGGAAGTTCCGCTTGGAGAATACGCGGAGCTGACCAAGCGCGGCATTCCTCTAACAGGCACGGGCAACATTGGCGGCGCTGTTATTACACGCAGCGGAATTATTTTCATCGCCGCCACAAAGGACCGGAAATTTCGAGCTTTTGATGCGAACACGGGCAAAGTCTTGTGGGAGACGCCACTGAGCGCCGCCGGACACGCCACACCCACCGTTTATGCCATGAACGGCATAGAGTACGTTGTGATCGCGGCCGGCGGTGGTTCAATTGCTGAGACCTTTCCCTCGGGTGATGAATACGTAGCATTCTCTTTGCCCGCTAAGGCTAACCTGTGACATCTCCTGTCGAACCATCGTCGATCACCGTTTCGACCGAAGCGAGTTGGTTTTCCGACCAACGGCTGGAACGGTTTGCCGTGCGCCTTGCGCAGGTCTTTTTAATTACGTGGGCAGTCTTCTATTTAGTGAACGGGCTCAAAGCAGCTTTTTGGTTCGACGGATATCCCGTGAACGGACCTTTTCAGCTCTTTGATCCGTTACGGCGCCTGGCCGCCGGACAGCGGGCCGGGCAGGATTTTCAGTTTTTTCATGGAATCGGAGTTCCATTTCTGCACTATCCCTTGTTCCGGCTATTCGGGGGCAATTCTCTGCAGGCTTCGGAACTGTCGCGGCAGTTTACTTCTTTCTTGCTTTTCGCCGCTACACTAAGCGGCTTTGTCTGCGCTACATTTCGGCGCTCCGCCACGCGTTGGATTGCCGCCGCTATCGGCATCCTTGCGATAGAGGCAGTGTTCCATCGCGCCGCGGAGCCTGGCCATAGTTTTGTCTCCGGCCGTTCAGCCATGCCAATTTTCGCTTTCGCAGTGTTGCAGTTGCGACTCTCGAATGTCGTGAAGGGCATACTCGTCGGCTGTTGCATAGCTTGTGCTTTTCTGTTCGGAACCGAGCACGGCATCAGCATGTCGCTGGCGCTGATGGCCGTTGCTGGAATTTCGGTCGTACAAGCGCTTCTTGCCAAGCCCTTTGACCTGAAATCGCTTTTCGGAAACGTGACACTCGTGCTGACGGCGCTCCTTACCGCCGGCTTGGGAGCGGCCGCCCTCTTTGTCGCCTTCTGTGGCGCCGGCGGAGCACTGAAGGCCGTCCATTACAACCTGGTCGAATTACCTGGCGATCAGTTTTGGTTCTTCGCTAGTCCACCGATGCCGTATCTCAAAGACTGGCATCAACTATTTCTCGATCATCACGTAATCTTGTGCTTTCTGCCCACCTACCTCTTGTTGGCCGCCCTGGCTGCACTCCTGGCCGTGTTTTGGAAAAAGCCGCTTCGTCTGGGAAGAGACTGGCAGGCGCTTGCTGCCCTGATGCTGATTTACGGGACGCTAACGGCCATACCGCTCATCGGCATCCTGAGCCGTCACTATGTGTTTCCGCAATTACGGATTTTCGTGCTTGTGGCATTTCTGTTGATTGCGAACGCCGCGGCGCTTCCGTATAAAACGCCGAAAGCGCAATTCAGTTGGCAACGGGCTGGCTTCCTGCTTCCCATTGTTTTTGGTGTCATGGCCGTGTCGCTTCTGTATCAATCCGCCTCCACGGCATTGCAGCTCGAGAACCACTTAAAAAACGACCCTGCGGTGTACAACAAATATTTGGACACTTACTGGAATACGTACATGAACCGCATGACTCGGGCCATTGATTCCAACCGCACCCGTGGCAAAATATCACTTTGGTCGGAATACGCTGCCCTGCTCGACACGCATTACAAGTCGTTTCAGCCAGCGGAGGATTACATTATTCACACTGTCGGGCAAGAACGCTGGCATCGTTATCTAAACACGTTCCGGGCTACCGATCCGGAATTCGTCACCACCATGACTCCCCAGTTTTCCTTCGCCGAATGGCTGCAGAATGAACGCTGGGAATTCTACGAAGATTTGCTAAACAACTACCGCCCGGTCGAACAAGTTGAGCACGCCACCCTCTGGCAGCGCAAAACAGGCGCCTGGGTGTATCCAGAGCAGGATTTTCGAGCGCTGCCCTTTGATGCAAACGCGCAAACGGTAAAACTGCCAGTGGCGCGCGCGGCCGATGAAGTAGTTGTGGTCCGAATTCACTACACAGTTTCCAATCCCTGGCAAAAACTTCCCCTGCTTGGAGCAACCCCGCGCTATCTCGTGACCGTTCATGGAACGCCGCGGAATTTGGCCATCTCCGTGCCACCGTACGTCAATGAATTCCAGTTTCCCGTCAAACTGCCTGTGGGACAGACTGTCACACTGAATTTCGAGGTCGAGAGCTTTTTGCCAAACGCCAGCATGCGAGTCGACGACATACGCATGAAGCCAATCGCGAGCCAGCCCTCAACAGCGGTGCTTTTCGCGCAGCGGATAGTACCATCTCGCTATTAAGAGCATCTCTACATGAAGGTTCGCATCTTTGCACGAGTAGTTACCGTTATCTGTGTCG
Source organism: Bryobacteraceae bacterium (assembly GCA_035316385.1). Lineage (GTDB taxonomy): Bacteria > Acidobacteriota > Terriglobia > Bryobacterales > Bryobacteraceae > Bog-105. The sequence continues at coordinate 9,458 of DATHIZ010000544.1, forward strand.
CTGTTCTTCTCGCTGGAGCTTATCGGATGTATAAGAGGCGTGCGCGGGTGGATGACTTCGGGCATCCGATTTCCATTCATCCGGGGAACGCCAAGGTAAATCCGGGTGCGCTGGCCACCGTGGAGGATGCGCGGGAGCGCGAGGCATTACCCGAATATCAGGATGTTCCGGCAGCGGCACAGTCGGAATTAACGCCCGCTTTGCCGGTGAACGAAAAGAACATCGAGTGGACGCGGTCGCAAGGCGACGCGGCCTCCAGCCGCTATTCCGCGCTGAATCAGATCACGAAAGAGAACGTCCGCAACCTCCAAGTGGCGTGGACCTATCACTCCGGGGACGGCGCCGCCAATATCCAGTGCACTCCGGTGATCGTGAACGGGGTTCTATACGCGCCGACGGCCGGCAACTATGTGGTCGCCCTGAACGCGGAAAACGGAAATGAGCTGTGGCGCTATAAACCGGGTGGGCATCCGGCCCAGCGCGGTTTGATTTATTGGCCCGGCAACAAGGATCTATCTGCCCGGCTTTTCTTCACCAGCGGCGCCTCTCTAGTTGCGCTCGATGCCAAGACCGGCCAGCCCGCGGCCGGCTTTGGCATCAACGGCAGAGTTCCCTCGGGGGGAATGGTTTCTCCAGTCATTTATCAAGACGTTCTTGTCGCGGCCAACTTCAACGTGGTCGGCGGCTACGACATTGCGTCGGGCCGGCAACTCTGGAAGTACGATGTACTCCCATCGCTCGAGGCGAAGACAGACGACAACGTGGACCGCGGCGCGAATGTCTGGGGCGGAATGGCCATGGATACGACCCGGGGCATCGTTTACGTCACTACCGGGTCACCTCATCCGAATTTTATTGGAGTGGACCATCTTGGCCAGAACAAAGGCGCCAACAGCGTTATCGCCCTGGAAGCGCAAACCGGTCTGCAGCTCTGGTCCTTCCAGGAGATCCGGCACGACATTTGGGACCTGGACACGCCCGCGCCGCCAAATCTCGTCACGATCATTCACGCAGGCAAAAAAGTTGACGCCGTAGCTGAAGTGACCAAACTGGGCAATACGCTGCTGCTCGACCGCGTTACCGGCAAGCCCTTGTTCGGCTATCACCTGCGGCGCGCGCCGATCTCCAAGCTGCCTGGCGAGCGAACCTGGCCCTATCAACCTGTGTTTGAGCTGCCGCAGCCCTTTGCCCGCCAGGAATTCAAAAAGAGCGACATCACCGACATCTCTCCGCAAGCCCATGCGTTTGTGGAAGAACAGGTCAAAAAGGCGAACTACGGATGGTTTCAGCCGTTCGAGCCGGGAAAACCGACCGTTTATTACAACGTGCATGGCGGCGCGCAATGGACAGGGGCGGCCTTCGATCCAGTCAAGGGCTGGCTTTATTTGAATGTCAATGAAATTCCCTGGATGATGACTGTTTTGCGCACCCGGGTGGGCGCGGAGGGGAATAAATCGCATACCCCTGCGCCGGGGGAACTGGCATATCGACAGAATTGCGCCGGCTGCCATGGAGACAACCGCAAGGGCAAAGGCATGGCGCCCTCGTTGCTGGGCCTGGCGAATCGGATGATTGACGATGAGGCGGTCGCAATCATCAATCACGGCCTCATCGCGATGCCGCCCATTCCCGTGCCCGTCGACCAACGTCAAAAGCTCATCGACTTTCTGTTCGATCGGGATGTCCCCGTCGACAACACGCCCGCCACGCCCCAAACGCAATATACTTACTTTCCCAATGGCTATCCCAAACTGCTCGACGACCAAGGTTACCCAGGCAGCAAACCACCTTGGGGAACCTTGAACGCCATCGATTTGAACACCGGGAAAATGGTCTGGAAAGTGCCGCTGGGCGAATACGAGGAACTTACCAGGCAAGGCGTTCCCAAGACCGGCACGGAGAACTTCGGAGGAGCTACGGTTACGGCCGGAGGGGTTATCTTCTGCGCCGGCACGCGTGACCTGAAGATCCGTGCATTCGACAAAGACACTGGCGGCGAGTTATGGTCTTCGAAGCTTCCCTTCGGCGGATTCGCACCGCCGGCAACTTACCAGGTGGGGGGGCGGCAGTTTGTCGTCATCGCGGCTACCGGCGGCGGGAAATTAGGCGGACACCTCGGGGACGCGTACGTAGCGTTTGCCCTACCGCGCCCTTGAGAAATCACCTGCTCTTTTTGGCGCCAGCTGCCTCGTAGATTTTTACTACTGCCTGATTGTTGGTCTGCCAGTAATCAGCCAGCACCATCAGAATGTCGCCCTGCTTCACGAATTCGACGAGCTGCGGAGTGTGTTTGGCTAGCTTGGCAGGATCCACGTCGTTGATCAGATTCGCGCTGAATGCATCGGGGTAATAGCTGCGCACATCCGCCGGCGAGCCCAAATCGCCATGAAAAACAAACGAGGCAAACGGCGCGGTGTAAGCAAAATATTTCCGGGTGCTCTGCTCGGGTATAACGAGCGAATCAGGGAACGATGCCGCGACCTTCTGAAAAATATCAGCGTTTAGAACCTGTCCGTTGGCCTCGACATTCGAGTCCACATAAAAAAGCGTGGCGCCCCAGCGGCTGTGCGCGAACTCCATTTTGCGCGTGAGTTCGGCGACAACCTGCGACTCCGGTAGCTGATCCTGATTTGCGGCTTCACCGCCAGCCAAAGTGAAGTGCTGCGGACGAACACAAACCCCCACGCGAAATCCGGCATCCCGCAAGGTCTTGAAATACGCATCGTCCAGTTTCATGCCGTTGTATGGCGACGCGCTGTCGGAAATGATGCTTTCCATTTCGGGAGCGACCCGGGCAATCTCGTCAGGCGCGCAAACGTAGCTGGTGGGCTGCGGATATTGCTCCCCTTCGATGTCCCAGGTGATGACGCCTTGCGCATTCAGTTTTTTCAGATTTAGCGCGGTATCCGCGGCCCGGTTCAAGACCTTTGCCTGGAACTTCGCCAGCCCGGCGGGGGTGGCAATGTCAAAGTCAGCTGCGTTGGCGTTATTGAAATAGCGGCGTGGATTATTCGGGTAGCCGCCCGGCTTGTTCATATTTCCCTGCGGCGAATTGGCAAGGAAAACCGTCCCGATCACGCGGCGGTCGGTCCAGTGAACCACGGGAGGCCAAGCTTTAGCCCAATTCCGGTAAGCGTCGGCAGCCAGGTTCGACACCGGCGTACCGGATGGCGCAAACCGCAAGGACACGGTAAAAGTATCGGTCTCTCCTGGCTTCACCGGACGGTCATTCCGCGGAAAAAAGGTCGCCATATTGTCGATGGGAGTGCTGCTGATGATCGGGAAATAGGCGTTGGCGGTCCCAGCCGGTTCGTAGCCGCTGTAGAGCGGCTTAGCGGCATCGGGGACAACGGCCGCCACCTGGCCTCCGCCATAATCGGCCACGGTAACGCTCGGGCCCGTGGTGTTGAACGTTAACTGCTCGTATTTTGCATCGCTGAATCCCGCCGGAAGTTTGGGAAAGTGCAGAACAAATGGATAGATTGTCGCACCCTCGAGGACAATGCCCGAATCTGCTGAGTTGGTTTCCGTCACCTGCAGGTTGAGCGTGTTCCCCTCTTGGGCACACTGTACGGCGATTGATCCCCAGGTAAATAAATAAGTCCAAGTCTTTGTGGATGCGTTCCAGGTATGGCCATTGTTGTTCTCCCCCCAGTTATATTGACCACCGCTCAACAGATTGCCTTTTCTATCGGTGATCTTCATGTGCCCGATATGAAAGGCATCGGAGGGATAAAGGCTCGTGTCGGCCAGCGTCACATCGTTGTAGGAAAGCCGCTGGATTCCAGCCGGGGAGTAGATAATCTGCAAACCAGTCGAACTGGCTTTTGCTTCGCTGGTAAACACCACAGCCGCCAGCATCGCGATGAAAAAACAGGAAAATTTCCGCATTTAGTAAAGGCAGAACAGGATTAGTTCGTCTTGTCGGACGAAGTATTAAGCGTGAGCTATCGCAAGATTGCCAGAACTCGTTTAAGATCAGTGCCTCTAAGCACTCACAAAACCATGCTACCGCTGCCTTTGAGACAAAGGCCCGCTGGCGAACTTGCGCAGAACGGATGCGGCACGCGGCTGTAGTCTATTTTAGCTATCCTGATCTACACTATGCGAAGCCTCCGGCTCTGCCTTGCTCTGGTCTGCTCTACTGCCTTGTTTTGTGCCGACGCGACTGTTAGCCTTGACCACAAGCTTCTGCCTTCCTCCCTGCGGGAGCAAGCCGACCTGCAGCAGGCTTGGCTGAAGCAGCGGCTGGACAATAATCTTCCGGCGCTCATGCGCAAGCACGGTGTCGGGATGTGGATTGTTGCCTGCCGTGAGTATGCGGAGGATCCGGCCTTCTTCTCGCTTGTTTCACCAACGGTTTTCGCGGCGCGGCGCACCACCATCTATGTGTTCAACGACAGAGGAGTGGCCGGGGGAGTGGAAAGGCTGGCTTTGGGTGGCGATTCGAACGGCGATCTCTACACGGTGTACCGCGATCCGGCTGCGCCGGCGCACGAGCTATATGGCGACAGCCAGTGGCAAACGCTCAGAAAGCTAGTGGATTCGCGAAACCCGAAGAACATTGCGATTGATGTTTCCGCGACGCACGCGTTTTCAGATGGGCTGACCGCGGGAATCCACGACAAGCTTCTGGAAGTGCTCGGTACCGGCAATGCCAAACGAGTCGTCCGGGCTGAAAATCTCGCGCTCGAGTACCAGGAGCTGCGCGTCCCGGAAATGCTGCCGAGTTACCGCGAAATGATGCGCGTTGTGCATTCGCTGATCTCACGGGCGTTTTCCAACGAGGTGATTACGCCGGGCAAGACGACAGACCAGGATGTTGTCTGGTGGCTGCGGCAAAAGGTCAACGACTTGGGCTACGGCACATGGTTCCAGCCTTCAGTCATGGTGCAAAGGGCGGGAGTGCGGCAGGGACTCGATTTCCTGCACAAAGAGAATGGAATTATCATCGAGCGCGGCGACGTTCTCCACACCGATTTCGGAATTACCGCCATGCGTCTGAATACGGATACCCAGCATATGGGGTATGTTCTCCGTCCGGGCGAAACCGACGTTCCGGCCGGTCTAAAGCATGCTCTCCAAACCGGCAACCGTCTCCAGGACATAGTCCTGGAACGGCTGCGGCCAGGGCGTACAGGAAACGAGATCCTTAAGGAATCTCTGGCTGCGATGCAAGCCTCCGGCATCAAAGGAACCGTATATAGCCATCCCATTGGCGATCACGGTCACGCTGCCGGTCCTTTAATCGGCTTGTGGGACCACCAGGAGGGCGTGCCCGGGCGTGGCGATGTGAAAGTGCTGCCCATGAGTTGGTTCTCGATTGAGCTTTCTGCCTGGGCGCCCGTTCCCGAATGGAATAACCAGGAGGTCCAAATGGGGCTAGAAGAAGACGCTTCCGTGGATGCCCGCGGGCATGCTTCCTGGGTGTTATCCCGCCAGACCGAGTTTCACGTGGTCCGCTGACGCCCCTCCCCATTCAAAGACTTTCCCGCGCTAATTGCGAAAACGTCTTGACAGAAGGCGTGCTTTATTTATAACCTAAACTCGATAGCGGACCGAATTAGTCCTGTATCGGGATTGAACAAAGATTTCGCCTTCACCGAAGGCTAACAGTACAGGTCCCCGCGGCGCACTTTGGCGAGGAGCCGCGAGGACCTGCGAATCGACAACCCGGAGGCTGGCGACCCTTTCATTCTAGGTGGGCCAGACCGGGCATTCAAGGAAGGATTGCATGCGGTCTAGAACGAAGTGCACGGAGCAGGTCCGGAAGAGAGAAAACCTGCCGGCCCGCGCGGGATCAGCGTGGCCGGTCAGCTACCGGTGGCTCGCGGTAGGCACGCTGGCGGTCTATACGGCCGTTGGCAGCCGGACTATCAATGTGGCCTTCGCGCAAGATGTGCCGGCGGCGTTGAAACAATCCGAGGCGGCGAGCCAGCAGACTGCTCTTCCGGTCCAGCAATTCAATATCGCCGCCGGACCGCTGGATAACGTTCTGAAAGCTTTTGAAGCAACAACCACAATCCGCGTGGTTATGCCTCAGGCGGAGCTCGGGGATATTCAATCGCCCGGAGTTTCGGGGCTGTACACCGCTGAACAGGCGATGACGCTGCTGCTCAAGGACACCAGCATCGCATACCGGTTCACCGGCGCGCATACGATCGCGCTGGCGCTGAAGCAATCTTCCACCACGATCGACGTCAATGAAGCGCTATCGCCGCTGGCCACATCGAGCCCCAAATATGCCGGTGCGCTCCGCGACATACCCCAAAGCATCGACGTTGTTCCACAGGCGGTCATGCAGCAGCAGAATTCCACCACATTGCGCGATGCGCTCCGCAACGTCGCGGGTATCAGTCTCGCGGCGGGCGAAGGCGGATCGCAAGGCGACAACCTGACGATTCGCGGCTTTACCGCGCGCAACGATCTCTTCATAGACGGTATGCGCGATTTCGGCAGCTATTACCGCGATCCCTTCAACACGCAGGAAGTCCAGGTGCTGCAAGGCCCATCCTCCATGACCTTTGGGCGCGGCTCCACGGGCGGCGTCGTCAATCAAGCGAGTAAGATACCGTCTTTGAGTCATTTCATCTCGGGTGATCTGGACTTCGGCACGGACCTTACGCGGCGAGTTGCCGTCGATGTCAGCACGCCTCTTCCGCTATTTGGCAAAACGGCATCCTTCCGCATGAACGTGATGGGCCATGAAGGCAATGTGGCGGGACGCAACGTCGCCGAGAACCGGCGCTTCGGCGTAGCACCCTCCCTGGCCTTCGGGCTCGGCACGTCCACTCGTCTGGTCTTCAGCTATTTTCATCAAACCGCCGACGATATTCCGGATTACGGCATTCCCTGGCTCTACAATGGCCCGGCGCCGGTAAACCGCAACAATTACTACGGCTTTGAGAAAGGTAATTTTCTGCGGACGTACGACGATATCGGGACCATCAAGCTGGAGCATGATTTTAATTCGCATATCATGCTACGCAATCAAGTCCGCTATGCCAATTACGTGCGTGACGTGCAGATTACCGAGCCACAGGTGCTCTCACCAAGCCTGACCACTTCGTTAAGCGCCTACTTAATCAATCGCAATCAGCTTGCCGCCAACAGCGTTGAGAGTTATTTCACCGACCAGCTCGATTTGTCAGCCAATTTCCAGACAGGAATGTTTTCGCACTCCGTGGTGACCGGCATCGAAGTTGGAAGGGAAACATCTGATCCGGTGCGGCCCAGATATACGAACGTCCCGACAACCAGTCTGCTGAATCCCGACGACAACCAGGTCTTCAGCGGCATTGCCGCGCCTTCCTCAAACGTTCACACGTCGGCACAAACCTTCGGCGGTTATATGGTAGACACCGTCAAGTTCGCACACAAGTTCGAATTGACCGGCGGTCTTAGATGGGACCGTTTTAACGCTCACTATACGCAGCAGGTCGCTCCAGCTTCGGCGTTCAACCGGCTCGACGAGAAACCCACCTGGCGCGTGGCGTTTACTTATCACCCCGTGCCCATCGGCAGCATTTATCTCTCGTCAAGCACGTCATTCAACCCCTCGGCCGAATCGCTCGCACTTTCCGCAGCGACCGCTAATCTGCCGCCGGAAACAAACCGGAACATCGAAGTTGGCACCAAGTGGGACCTATTAGGCGGAAAGCTGTCGCTGCGAAGCGCCGTTTTCCAGACGGAAAAGATGAATGCGCGCGAACCTGATCCAAACAATGCCCTGCTGAACGTTCTGGCCGGAAATCAACGCGTGAGGGGAGTGGAGGTTACGGTTAGCGGCCACATTACCAACCGCTGGGAGATTCTTTCCAGCTACGCGTATCTTGATGCCAAAGTCGTCTCCTCAATTTTTTATCCGGCGTCCATAGGCGCCCAGCTCGCCAACGTTCCCGCCAATACCTTCAATTTCTGGACCAACTATCGCTTGCCGAAACACTGGCAAGTCGGAACGGGCGGAAACTTCGTGGATAGCCGCACGGCCAGTTCAACGGCGCCCTTCGATCCCCTTACGGGACTGGTCAGGCAAGTGCCCAGCTACTGGGTATTCAACGCCATGGCGTCACATCCCATTAATGACCACCTGAGTATTCAAGCCAACGTGTACAACGTCGCCAACCGCTATTACTACGATCAACTGCACCCGGGACATATCGTGCTCGGCGCGGGCAGATCCGCTTTGATCGGATTTAAGTTCAAGTTTTAAACCCGGTTCATACAACAAGGAAATCCGAATGTTATTAGCAATACCCGACGTGCTGAGCGCCGAGCAAGTGACCCGCGCACGTCAAGTTCTAGATCAGGCCGACTGGGTGGACGGCCGCGTAACGGCTGGCCACCAATCCGCCCGCGCCAAAGACAATATGCAATTGCCGGAAGATTCTCCCGCGGCGCGTCAATTGGGAGAAATGGTTCTTACGGCGCTCGGACAGAATCCGCTGTTTATTTCAGCCGCGCTGCCGTTGCGGGTGTTCCCTCCTTTGTTCAATCGCTATTCAGGTGGACAATCGTTCGGAACCCATGTCGATAACGCGATCCGGCAAGTCAGCGGCACCGGGCATCGCATTCGTACCGATCTATCCGCAACGCTGTTTTTCACCAACCCGGATGAATATGACGGTGGCGAACTGACAGTGGAGGACACCTACGGCACCCACATGATAAAACTCCCGGTCGGCCATATGATCCTCTATCCCTCCACGAGCTTGCATCACGTTCGTCCCGTAACCAGGGGCGCCCGCGTGGCATCGTTCTTCTGGATTCAGAGTATGATTCGCGACGACGGCCAGCGAACGTTGTTGTTCGACCTGGATTCCGCTATCCAACGGCTCAACGCCGATAGCCCGAATCATCCCTCGGGAGTGCAGTTGACCGGGGTGTATCACAATCTTATGCGGCGCTGGGCCGACGCTTAGGGCGTGATCGCCGGAAGGACTCGTGCCAAAAACCCATTGATTGGCGTCCCGGTAATAGCCGTCATACCCACTATCAATGAGTTTCGTCCATGCCAGGGGTTAGGGCAAGCCTTCAAGGAACGCGTTCATCTCCAGCATCACGTCGGCCTCATTTAGATCTGAAGATGAAGTGGTCGGCATTCGCGATTCGGACGACGCGCGCGGAAGGCAATCCTGCCTTAACAGCGTCCGCTTGGGCAGAAGTGGTGGCCGCGTCGTTCGCAATGAGGGCAGCTTTAGCCTTTGGATCGTCCTTATATAAAGGACCGAAATCATGTGGCTCAGCGAAGATCGCAAGAACAGGGACGTGAATTTGGGTGTACTTCTGTCGGCCCTTACTCAGTGCCACTGCAATGGGCGGCGGTGGGGGAGCGTTGGCCGGTCGAGCTGGCTGCGGAGGCATCAATGCACGTTGCTTCTCGAGAGCTTGCAAGTCTTTGTCCAACTGCCCTGAAGCCTGTTGTAAATCGTGAAGCTCTTTCGAGTCTTGAAAGCCCCGGGATAGAAATTTGTTGAGCCGGTTATTTAGATCGACAGAATCGATAATGGGGTCGCCGACTTGCGGAGTGTAATACGCATATGAGTATGCGGCGTCGAGATAGGTCAACCCGGCTACTTTCTCCGGGTGTCGACTGCCAATTGAACTCATTTCCTCGCCTGCAAGCGAGTGCCCCACCAGCACTGGGCGTTCTAGCCTTAACGCATTTATGACGGCGATGACGTCATCACCGAGACGATCCGCGGAATAGTTATCTTCTGATGGTTCCGGAGCGCTGGATACCCCAAAGCCTCGGCGCGTGATGCCATAAACATGATGCAAAGCCGTAAATTTCGGCGCGAATTGGTCGAAAACATGAGCATCGAATCCAGAGCCTGCAAGGAACACGAGCGCGCGACCGTGTCCGCCCCAATCCAAAACCTCAAGCTTCACGTCTTTATCGACTGTCGTGAGTTGGACGGTGTGCGGAGAGTGGCCGGATTCCTTTGTGGGTGCTTGCTGGGCATTGAGGGTAATACCAGACAGTGCGGCGACAGCTAGGCCTGTTGAGATTGTTCTCACTTATGAGCGTCCTCAGTTTGGTGTACGTCTTCGCGAATGGTCGTGATGCCATGCTGCGCTCCGAGCAGTCCATATGCCGAGCGAAATGATCATCAGGAACAATCCGCAGATAATCACAAATGTGATCACGATTAGATCCTGCGCGTAAGGCGCGAGGGGCTGCTGGTCTTCTGTCCAATTTTGGTGACCTTTCCTTGGATATACAAACCACAGAACCTGAAGAAACGCTCCACAGATTGCGAGCAGTACTTTCCAAGAATCTGTGCGTCCTAACCACTGGCGCGCGAGCGATATCAAACCGTCGAGCAGCAGACCGAAAGCGAAGTTGCCTGCTGCTCCTTCGTCGAACACACTCAGCATCTCATCGGAGAACCGGCGGCGGAACGCGGGTGGATGAATCCAAAGAATGAATTCGTAGACGGTGCGCGTCACAGTCGCTTCCCTAGCACTGGTCGCAGACGAGCTTTTGCCTGGCGGAGCACATCGTCCAAACGGTTTACCTCAGCAACGAGAACGCTTCGTCCTAAGCGTGTGAGGCGATAGTAACGACGCCTGGAGTCCTCATCCCGGCCGGCCCGGCGCGATTCCTCCGCCAGTCCCTGATTCATCATTTTCTGCAGGTTGTCATAAAGCGTACCCGGGCCGATTTTATATTGGCCCTGCGAATGCTTGCCGATCTCCTGCATGATGGCGTAGCCGTGTCGGTCCTCATCGACTAGCGCGAGCAGGATGTGGAGTATGGCCGGTGAGAGCGGGAGGAAAGAGGATACTAGGCCGGAATCCATATTCGGATTTCGTTATATCGGATTCCGAATAGATAGTCAAGCTAAAGCAAGACTGAGCACGTCAACCGATATGGGTCCTATAAGCTGCGCCTGGATCGCACACCGGAACCACTGGATCAGGTGCTCCGCCGCCGCCCGCCTCAAAGCGAGAAGTCGAACGTGGTTCCAATCCAGGCAAGTCGCCGTTAGCTAAAAAACCGGACATCAATGGGTTTTTGGAAGGAATCCTTACCGCCACCCTAATCCTCACGCGAACTCGTCGGCTACGATGAAATTAGCCCATGAGCGCATTCTCTGTTGACCTGAAGAAGACGGTCAACCTGCCCAAAACCGATTTTCCGATGAAGGCGAACCTGCCTGCCGCCGAGCCTAAGATGCTCGCCAAATGGGAGGAGGAGAAGCTCTATCATCGCATTCGCGAAGCACGGGCCGGGCGGCCGAAGTACGTTTTGCACGACGGGCCGCCTTACGCTAACGGCAACATTCACCTGGGTACGGCATTCAACAAGATTGTCAAAGACTTCATTGTTAAATCGAAATCGATGGCCGGCTTCGACGCGCCGTATGTGCCGGGATGGGATTGCCACGGGCTGCCGATCGAGTTCAAGGTCGACCAGGAATTAGGCAAGCGCAAAGCCACTATGACCGTGGCGGAAATTCGAGCCGAGTGCCGGAAGTATGCAGCGAAATTCGTAGATATCCATCGCACGGAGTTCAAGCGCTTAGGAGTTTTGGGGCGGTGGGAAGATCCCTATCTCACGATGAGCGCCGAGTATGAGGCGATCATCGCGCAGGCGTTTGTCGATTTTCTACACAGCGGTTATGTGTACAAAGGCTTAAAGCCGGTCCACTGGTGTATTAGAGATCGAACGGCTCTGGCAGAGGCGGAGGTGGAGTATGAAAACCATCTCAGCCCCTCCGTCTATGTGCGCTTCAAGCTGGTGTCCGATGCGGCGGCGCTGGATCCGGCGTTGGCGGGACGCGAAGTTTCAACGCTGATCTGGACGACCACGCCGTGGACGATTCCGGCGAACCTGGCCATTTCCTTCAATCCGAAGTACGAGTACGTGGCAGTGGATACGCCCGAAGGCGTAACGATTGTGGCCGAAGGACTGCTGCCGCAAGTAGCCGAGGCGCTGGGATGGGATCAAACCGTCCTGGCGAAATTCCCGGGAACGAAATTGGATCGCACGGTGTTCCGGCATCCCTTCCTGGATCGTGATTCGCTCGGCTTGGTGGGTGAGCACGTGACGCTCGAGCAAGGTACCGGCGCCGTGCATACCGCTCCAGGGCATGGACAGGAAGATTTTGTTATTGGCCAGCGCTATGGGCTGCCGGTGTATTGCCCCGTGGATGCCGCCGGACGTATCTTCCATGCGGAGGGAGCCAGCGGTACGCTGCCCGACGAGTTGATCGGCAAGACGGTTTGGGAAATCAATCCGATTGTCATCGATCTACTTGCGAAGCATGGCGCACTCGCTGGACAGGCGAAGGTAGATCACAGCTATCCGCATTGCTGGCGCTGCCATAGCCCGGTCATCTTCCGCGCCACCGAGCAGTGGTTCATCGGAATGGACCGGGAGCAGTTACGTTCCAAGACACTGGAAGCGATTAAAGAAGTAACGTGGCATCCCGCATGGGGCGAAGAGCGCATGACCAACATGATCGCCATGCGGCCGGACTGGTGCATCTCGCGGCAGCGCGTCTGGGGCGTGCCGATCATCGTGTTTTACTGTGAGAGCTGTAGCGAACCGTTCACGGAACGCCAGGTTCTGGAGCGAGTGGTGCAGCAGTTCCGCGAGCATACGGCCGACGCCTGGTATTCGCAAACGGCGGCGGAGCTGATGGGCCCCGGCTGCAAGTGCGCGAAATGCGGCAGTGCTGCGTTCCGCAAAGAAAGCGATATTCTGGACGTCTGGTTCGATTCCGGTTCGAGCCATTTGGCGGTGTTGACGCCTGAGAATGACTTACCCTGGCCATCGAACATGTACATCGAAGGCGGCGACCAGTATCGCGGTTGGTTCCACAGCTCGCTACTGGTGGGAGTAGGCCTGCGCGGAAAAGCGCCGTATCGCGAGTGCGCGACGCATGGATGGACCTTGGATGCGAATGGCCGCGCGATGCACAAATCGCTCGGCAACGTCATCGAACCGGAAAAGATCGTCAAGCAGTATGGCGCGGATCTGTTGCGGCTGTGGGTTGCCTCCGTGGATCTGAGCGAAGACGTGCGCATGTCGGACACCATCCTGACCCGGCTTTCGGAA
>DATHIZ010000545.1:0-6864 GCA_035316385.1 Bryobacteraceae bacterium
GTACTACGGTCCGTGATGGGCAGAACGACGGCTTGGACCGGAGCCAGCCAAACCGGGAATGCGCCGGCGTAGTGCTCCACCAGAATGCCGAAGAAGCGTTCGATGGAGCCGTAGAGGGCGCGATGCACCATGAGCGGCTGATGGGATTTGCCATCCTCCGCAATGTATTCGAGGCCAAAGCGGCGGGGCAGGGTGAAATCGAACTGGACTGTGGAGAGCTGCCAAAGGCGGCCGATGGCATCCACCAATTTCACGTCGATCTTCGGCCCGTAGAAGGCAGCTTCATCGGGCGATACTTTCACCTTCATATTGAGACGGCTGGTGGCGCTTGCCAGGGCCTTTTCGCCGATGGCCCATTGTTCGGGCGTGCCGTCGTATTTACCGCTGGCGCCGCCATCCCAGGTGGAGAGCTCGGCTTCATATTCGGTAAAGCCATAGGTGTTCAGGGTGTCGATGGCGAACTGGAGGCAAGCCACCACTTCGTCTTCGATTTGTTCGGGGGTGCAGAAGATGTGCGCATCGTCTTGCGTAAAGCCGCGTACGCGCAGCAGGCCGTGCATGGTGCCGGAGCGCTCATAACGATAGACGGTTCCCAGTTCGCCCAAACGCACGGGCAGGTCGCGATAGCTGCGCATCCGGTCCCGGTAGATCAGGATATGGAACGGGCAGTTCATGGGCTTGAGCTGGTATTCGGCGTCGTCCAGCTCCATGCGCTTGAACATGTTCTCCGAGTAGAAGTTGTAGTGGCCGGAGGTCTTCCATAGATCGCTGCGCGCGATATGGGGCGTGTAGACCAGCGAATAGCCGCGCGCAATATATTCGTCGCGCATCCAATCTTCAATGACTTTTCGAACCGCGCCGCCCTTGGGATGGAAGAAGATGAGGCCGGGGCCGGCAAGATCTTGAATACTGAACAGGTCCAGTTCCTGGCCCAGCTTGCGATGATCGCGCTTTCGGGCTTCCTCCAGCCGGTTTAGATACTCGTCCAGCTCCTTTTGCGTGAAGAAAGCGGTGCCGTGGATGCGCTGCAGCTGGGGTTTTTTTTCATCGCCCTTCCAATAAGCGCCTGCGACGGACAGCAACTTAAAGGCCTTCAGCTTGCCTGTGGCGGGTACGTGAGGACCACGGCAAAAGTCGATGAAGTCCGGTCCGAGAGTGTATTCGGAAAAGACATCGCCGGCGCGTTCTTCAATGAGTTCGCGCTTCATCCAGTCACCGCTGTATTTGGCCAGTCCTTCCTCTTTAGAAGTCAGCTTGCGGTCGAAGGGCAGGTTTTTGGCCTGCAATTCGCGCATGCGAGCTTCGATTTTTTCAAGATCGCCGGGAGTGAACTTGGTCTCGCGCTGCAGATCATAGTAGAAGCCGGTTTCGGTAGCGGGTCCGATGCCCAACTGTGTCTCGGGATACAGTTCAAGCACAGCGGCCGCCATAAGGTGGGCCGTCGAGTGGCGGTAGACCTGGAGGGCTTCGGGATTCTTCGTGGTTAGAATCTCGAGATTGGCATCCGTCTCAAAAGGCCGGGTGAGATCGAAAAGCTCTCCGTTGACGCGCGCCACAATGGCGGCATCGGCGAGTCTCGGGCTGATGGCCTTGGCGACATCTATAGGACGGGTTCCGGGGGCGACAGACTGCTGGCTGCCATCCGGCAAGGTAACGGTGAAACTGCTCATGTCGGGGTAATTTCGAGCGTATCAGAATATAGGTCATGCGCGTCCTATATCAGGTCAGCGGCGGTCACCGAGGTTCGGGATCGTAATGTGTTCCGAGCAGCCTTGTTAGACTAAAGAGACCCTTCTTGCGTGAGTACTACCTCAGTTAGCTCCGGTTTTGATGAATCCCCACTAGTCGTGCGCGCCAAGGCTGGAGATGTCGAGGCGTTTTCGGATCTGGTCCGGCACTATGACCGCCGGGTGTTCCGGATGGCCAAGCAGATCACCCAGAACGACGACGATGCGGAAGACGTTCTGCAGGAAACGTTTCTGAAGGCTTACACGCATCTCGACGACTTCCAGGGGAATTCGAAGTTTTACACCTGGCTGGTGCGCATCGCGGTGAATGAAGCCCTCATGAAGCTGCGCAAGCGGCGCTCGGACAGGACGGTTCCGCTGGATGAGCCGATTGACACCGGCGAAGACGAAATGATCCGGGAAATCGCCGTTTGGGACGAAAATCCGGAAGATACCTACTCCCGCGAAGAGCTGGCAACAGTTTTAGATCAAGCTGTGCAAAGTTTGAAGCCAGCTTATCGCACCGTTTTTGTACTACGCGACATCGAAGAGATGTCTATAGAGGAGACCGCCGAAGCGCTCGGGTTGTCGATTTCTGCCGTGAAGAGCCGTTTACTTCGGGCAAGATTGCAACTTCGAGAGAAGCTCACGCGGCAGTTTAAAAAGAAGGGGGAGGACGCGTTTGCTTACCTGTAAGCGGTTTCTGGAGGAGCTGAGCGGCTATCTAGAGAAGACTTTAGATCCGGCCGACCTAGCGGAGCTTCAACGGCACGTGAATGAGTGCCCAAACTGCTTCGTAGTTTGCGACACGACCGAGAAGACCCTCAAAGTCTTTAAAGGCATGGAGGCACAGCCGATGCCTAAAGGGGTTCAGGAGCGGCTGATGGCGGCCCTGGGCCGGTGGAAGGTAGAGAAGGGCCCTTGCGGCAAGAAGCATTCGACAGACTCTTCCGGCGCGCATACGGTACCCAGGGCGTAAGCAACAGGAACTCAGTGTTTGCGGAAGATGCGGTTGAAGCGGGCTTGCTGGTCAGGTGTTAGAGTGTCCAGGATGCGCCGACGTCCGTGCTCGGCCACATCCTCGCGTTCATCTTCGATGTTCTGGTAGTACTTTCCGTAGTCGTCCAGCACCTGCATAATGGTTTTTTCCTGGTCCGGAGTGAGTCCGAGTTCAGTTTTGAGCCGGATCACGCCGTAGTGCCGGGCAGCTTCCATGGTGGCAGTGGTGCCCATGCCCTGTATGCGGCTGTGGAGATAGGTGCGGGTGATGGCCGAGCCGGCCGCCAAGCCGCAAAGGAAAATCAGCGCAAAGATGATCAGGACCTTGGGGTTTGACCATCCGTCATCATCTTCACGGAACATAGGCCGACGGGATGTAGCTGGCGCGGCTATTTGGCGCTTCCTTGGTAGGATACGAAATTCACCAAAACTGCGTCACGCTGTTGTGATTGATCGCCGATGACCGGCGCGGCCGCCTGCATCTCCTGCGCAACCAGGCTTTCGCCGCCGCTCAGGTGACCATCGTTACTTTCCTGCGCTACGACGAACGAGCCCAATAGCAGCGCCAGAGTGGCCGACGCCAGCGCAAGCCGCTTGCCATAGGGCGAATAAATGAAAACCGCCCAAATGGAGGCTCTGGCGTGTTCTTCGATGCGCTGCAATACCCGGGCATAGAACCCGGCGGCAGGCTCTGCCTCTTCCGGCGGGCGAAACGAGCGCAACAACTCAGAATGCGCCTGCATAACCGACACTTCGCCCGCGCACTCTCCGCAGGATGCCAAATGCTGGTCTAAACCCTGAAATCGCTCACCGGTAGCCCCTTCGGACACTCGTTTGGCCGTGAGCAGATCTTCTAGCCCTTCCCGAATGAATCCGTGCATAACTCCCTCAAAAAAAACCCGGCTGTTTTCGCAGATCTTATTGTCTGCTTTAACTTAAAACTTTACACCCAAATCTAATGCCTAGCTTCTTAACCCCAAAGTAACTAAGCCACACTTGGCGCCAGCGGGCTTTTTTCCAGCCGCTGTGCCGCCTTCACTAGCTTTTGCCGCGCCCGAAACAGCTTCACTTTGATTGTGTTCTCGTTCATTCCGGTCATTTGCGCCAATTCTTCCACGGAATGGCCTTCCACTTCTTTGAGAAGGATCAGGGACCGGTCTTCTTCCGAAATCTTGGATAACAGTTTAAAAATAAGATCGTGCTGAGCCAGGCGGCGGTCGACGGGGGCGGCATGGTCGGTGGCGGGTTCGGAGTTTTCCATGCGCAGCGAGTCTTCGCTGGAGAAATCACTCTCGTAAACCAGTTTGCGGACGCGCTTCTTGCGCAGATAGTCGTAGCACTCGTTGACGGTGATTTTGTAGATCCAGGTCAGCAGGGAGCTGCGGAAGTCGAAGTTTTTAATGGAGAAGTAGATCTTTGCAAAGACCTGCTGAGCAATATCTTCCGCGTCATTCCGGTTGCGCAGAATGCCGTAAATGATTGAGAAAACCTTGGCCTGATAGCGGTCGACGATCTCCCGGAAGGCCAGTTCGTCTTGCGCCTGAACCCGCCGGACTAGCGCCGCCTCTTCGGTGGATCTATGGTCCAATTTGGTCTTCGCCGGAACTGTATCGGCTGAGACGGATGGAAATGGAAGGGTAATGCTCATCCCGCTCATACATCGCAACCGACGCGCATCGTGTTTTCGCGGTTACAAATACCTTTGCTGTTTTACAAATGCTTACAAACACACCGCATAACGGCTGTCATACGCAGCTGACTTCAGTATCGCAGAAGAGTCCTTGCCAGTATTCGCAGCCCAATCCGTTTGAACTGCATCAAAACGACTGAGTTTGGTTGTACACTAAAAGGTGATTGGACGTTTGCCTGAGGAGGTATTGGATGATTCAACTTACCGAAACTGCGATTGGGAAAGTCAGCGAGATTCTGGGCATGCAGGAGCCGAAGCCGGCCGGTTTGCGGATCTCGGTAGTCGGTGGCGGATGCTCAGGCTTCAGCTATTCCATGGCTTTCGAAAATCAACCCAGCATGCTGGACAAGACGTACGCGTTTGGCGACCTGAAGGTTTTCATTGATTCGGCCAGCATGCTCTATCTTGATGGAGCGCAGGTCGATTATGTTGAGACGCTGGAAGGCTCGGGCTTCAAGTTTAACAATCCACAGGTGAAATCCACTTGCGGATGCGGCAGCTCGTTCAGCGTTTAATTCATCGCCAAGATTTGAGCTAAGGCCGGGCAGGGAGTTTTCACTCCGCCCGGCCTTTTGGTTTTTATGTTGAAAGAACTGCTCACAGAAGCTCAGAATCCGGCATCGGCCGCGATTGATGTTTTGCCAACCATCGATATGCTGCGGATTATTAACGCGGCTGACCAGGAGGTGGGGCTGGCCGTTGAACGGGAGCTTCCTTCTATTGCTTTAGCCGTGGATGAAGTGGCGCGGCGCCTGGAAGCCCGGGGGCGGCTTTTCTACACCGGCGCCGGTACGTCCGGACGCCTGGGGGTTTTGGACGCGTCCGAGTGTCCGCCCACGTTTAATGTACCCGCTGAACTCGTGCAAGGCATCATTGCCGGCGGCGACCGTGCGCTGCGGCATTCCATTGAGAAGGCGGAGGATGACCCGGAACAGGGACGGCAAGACTTGGCGGCGCGCGATTTTGGTCCGGCGGATGCCTTGGTGGGAATTGCCGCCAGCGGACGCACCCCTTATGTGCTGGGCGGGTTGGCCTATGCGCGGGAATTGGGCGCTTTGAGCATCGGGCTGAGTTGCACGCCGGATTCGGAAATTGCGCGAGCGGCGGACATAGCCATTACGCCCGTGCCCGGGCCAGAAGTGATTACCGGCTCCACGCGGCTGCGGGCGGGCACTGCGACCAAGCTGGTGTTGAACATGTTGAGCACCGGAGTGATGGTGCGGTTGGGCTATGTGTATGGAAACCTGATGGTTAACGTGCAGCCCACCAATGAAAAGCTGATGGATCGCGCCCGGCGCATTATCGTCAAGATCGCCGACGTATCTTATGATGAAGCAGCGCGGCTGCTCGAGGCGGCGGGTTCGGTGCGCACGGCGATCGTAATGCATAAATGCAATCTGCCGCGAGACCAGGCGGAACGCCGTCTGGCACAGGCGAACGGCCGCTTGCGAGTCGCGCTAGACGAATCACGCTAAAACAAGATCACGGTACCAGGAAAATGGACAAATTCAAGATTGTGGGCGGCACGCCCCTAAGCGGCGAAATTCCCGTAAGCGGGTCGAAGAACTCGGCGCTGCCCGCGCTCGCGGCTTGTTTACTGACGGAAGAACCGGTGGTGCTGCGCCGGATTCCACGGGTGAAAGATATCGGGACGATGCAGAGCCTGCTGGAATACAGCGGCGCGAAGCTGAGCGTGGACGAGGGTGAGATTTTTGTGCACGCGCGGTACCTGGACCGTCCGGAAGCGCCCTATGACGTGGTGAAAACCATGCGTGCTTCGAGCCTGGTGCTAGGGCCGCTGGTGGCACGCACCGGCCGCGCCCGCGTTTCGATGCCGGGCGGCTGCGCGATAGGCGCTCGCCCCATCAACATGCATGTTTCCGCGCTGGAGCAGTTGGGCGCAACCATTGTGACGACGCACGGTTACGTGGAAGCGCAGGCTCCCGACGGTCTGCGCGGCGCTAGCATTCAATTCGACCGCATCACGGTTACGGGTACCGAAGACGTGCTAATGGCGGCAGTGCTGGCGCGAGGACAAACGCTGATTCGCAATGCCGCGCGCGAGCCCGAAGTGAAGGACCTGGCGGAACTGCTAAACAAGATGGGCGCGAAGATTGAAGGCGCGGGCACGTCGCTCATCAAAGTGGAAGGCGTGGAAAAACTGCACGGGGCAGAGCACACGATCATTCCCGACCGCATTGAGACTGGAACATTTGTGCTGGCGGCCGCCATTTCCCGCGGCGACGTGACGATCAGCGGCTGCAACGCGGAACATATCGCGGCGCTTACCGTAAAGATGCAGCGGGCCGGCGCGGAGGTGGACGAATCTCAAGCCGGCGCCCTGCGGGTGCGCTGCCTGGGACGGCCCAAGGCAATCGATATGACGACCGAAGAGTTTCCCGGATTCGCCACCGATCTGCAGGCGCAATACATGGCGTGGATGACCGT
>DATHIZ010000546.1:0-11047 GCA_035316385.1 Bryobacteraceae bacterium
CCGACGACCGTTCGCCGCGATTAGTTCGCTTCCCTGCGCCCGCATCGCACCGCTCTCAAGAGCCCGTGAAAATATGCTGCCAACGCATCTGCGCCAAATCGTCCCGGCGCGGAGCATGCACTTGGCTATCGGCCGAATGACACCCAACACAATGGGCCTCGAAAATACTGGAGCCCTGCTGCCCAGCACAAAACGTGGCAACCGCAACGGTGAAAACAACAGCACGAAACATGGACATTTCTGTCTACGTTACCCAGGCATGCCATGTTGTACAGCGCATCCTAGGCAAGGTAACAATTCGGTTCCATGCATCGTCTTCGGTTCCTACGACGCAGGCCGAGAGCACGGAAAAGAGACGTCTATACCGGCGACAGGATCGGCCTCAATGCCGGCTGCACCGGTGAAACCGGCAGATGCGAAGTAGCGCTACGGACTAGTTCTTTTGGAACGCTCGTTCAACCGCATCGGCGGCCACGTCCAGCCCGTGAGTCTCTGCAATCACCTTCTGGAAGTAACGCGCCCTGTCGCGATAGCTCGGATCCTTTAAGACTGTCTGCATCAACTCTGAGAGGCGTTCTACCGTCAGATCTCCTATTTCCACGAATTCACCCACGCCGTGATGGGCAATCCTGGCTGCAACGCCTGGTTGGTCGAACCCGATCGGGATCGCCACCATGGGCACACCTTGCGCCAGCGCCTCGAGCGCGGTATTCGCGCCCGCATTCGTGATACAAAGCGCTGCACGCTTTAGTAATTCAATTTGAGGAGCCCTGCTGACGACGATTGCATTCGATGGAATTGGACCCAGATCGTCAAGCTTAAGGTTACTGCCCACGGAAAGCACAAGTTGCGTTCCCGGAAGTGTCTCAACCGCATCAAGGATAGCGCGGAACACGTGATCCAGGCCATTCACCAGTGTTCCCATGGAAGCGTAAATCAGCGGCTCCCCAGTCAGTCCTTCCCATGGGAAAGGCGCCTGCTCGCGTCCCTCACCGTCGTGGAAAGGGCCAGCGTAATGAAACACGGCTGGCCAGGGGGAGTCCGGAAAATCAAACTCTCTGGGTGTTTGTGTGATCACAGCGAGTTTGGAAACGGTTGCGTTGGGGTCCTTCCAGTCGATCTGTAACCCTGCCTTTTCAGCGTAGGACTTCGCAACCGCCAGAACCGGCGCAAAAAAACCGCCGGTCCTTTTCAATCCCTCGATGTTCCTGGCGCGAGCTTCCGGCGTGTTCTCGTGCGGCCAACTGAAGAAACAGGCTGGGGTCGATCCGGAGCGATCGATGTGAAGAACATTCCATATGTGCACATAAGGCATGCCCATGCTCATCGGCGCAAGTTCCACGAAGAAATGTATGGTGTCGATTACCAACGCATCAACGCCTGTCTCCGCTAACTTTCCCGGTAATTGCTCCAGCGCCGCTTTGCAGCGGCCGGGATGCATCTCCTGGCTCGAATACCGCAGCACATCTTCGCCGTGCAGCTTCGCCAGAGGAGCATAGCTTTTAGCGATAGACCCTACGGGATACTCTTTTTCGCAAAAGGGCTCAAGTTGGCGGAACGAACGATGGGCTCGGCATCCGGAAGTCCAAGGAACACCACTTCGTTGCCGCGCGATTGCAGCTTGCGCGCGAGCGCGGTCATCGGATTCAAATGCCCTGTCAGGGGCATACTCACAAAGCCAATTTTCATTGTTCGCCTCACCCGGGTTCACATGAACCGCCTCTTGCTATTTTGGTTCAGGTAACAATCCTCAGCTTGAGGATCGGTGTCAAATTGTGTCCCGTTTTGAACAACCCGCAGGATCCGGATTTATTCCGTACGTACTGTTCGTCCGGTCAGGACGATGAATCCGCCGGCAGCAACAATCACTATCCTAAACTGCCCGGTTCGGCGGTTTCGGTCAGGCCGAGATCGCCTGCTGTCTTGAAAACAAATACAATGTCCCTGCTAGTTCGCTCTCAACCGCGTCGGGTCCGACAGCGTTGAACAACCCGGTAGCCGGATCGTACGCTCGTCCTTGACAAACGACAGGACGTCCTAAAAAGTCAGCCGCAGCGCCATCTGTATAATTCGCGGACTATTCAACTGCCCGCTCACCACGCCAAACGTCGAACTCCCCGCTTGGTTTCCCGGAGGATTGAACTGCACCCGGTTCGCCAGGTTATAAACCTCAGCCCGGTACGTCAGCCCGATGCGCTCCGTGATCCTCGTGTTCTTATACAGCGACAAATCCCAGTTGGCGATTCCTTGCGTGCGTGCAATCGAGCTCGTGCGGCTCGCGTTCCCGAACCCGAACGCGGAAGGCTGCGTGAAGCAGGAAGTATTGAACCAGGCATTGAGCTTCGCTTGTGCGGCGCCCGAAACCGCCTGATCGCAACCGGCCGTGACATTGGGCCGCGGCACGCCCGCATTGAACAGAGTACTGAGCTGCGTCGGCAGCGCCAGCATCGGAATCGGAAAACCGCTCTGGAAGCTGCTGATACCGCTCAAGCCCCAACCCGAAACCAGCCTGTCAGCGATACCGTCCACCCCGCCCAAAAACTTCTTCCCTCTGCCCACCGGCAGATCCACTACATAACTCACCACCAGGCGTTGTGGGACATCGTAGCTAAGCTCCGACCGGTCCGCCGAAATATTGTTATAGTTCTGCGTCTCGCCCGGCTGATAATACTCGCTATAACCGGTCATGGTGTCAGCATTGCCGATGTTCTTCTGCAAAGTATAAGCAGCCAGGAACGTGCCCGCGCCCTTGAACCGCTTTTGAATCCGCGCCTGCAGGGAATGGTAGATATTGTCAAAACCCGCTGTCGTAGCAGAGTAAACGCCCGTGTACTGCGGATACGGCAGCAAAAGCTGCCCATAGGGAATGGTCGGACTGGAAAGCGGACCGGCATGAATAATGCTCGCGAACGGATTCGCGACCTGCGTCAATAGCTGCGAGCCCAGCGATAAGTATTGGCTGGGAAGCTGATCGAACCCCATGCCTGCGTCCACCAATCCGCCCGCGTCGTATAAGTGCACGCCGCGTTCACCCACATACGCTACCTCGAACATCATGCCGCCCGCGAGCTGCCGCTGAATCGTGAAGTTCCAATTCATCGTGTAAGGAACCGCGTCACCCGGAATATTCGAGATCACCTGCGTACCCAAAATCAAACTCTCATAAATTGGATTGCGGCCCGGAGGCGGCAGCACGCCGCCTGGAAACGGGTTGCTCAATTTCGAGACCGCCGTGAAGCTGCCATCCAGCGTGGGCACCCACGGAGTAGTGGCATTGTTGATCGGAGATGCGTAAGGATCTCCATCCTGGTTGTCTGTCCCGGGCGTATAAAAAATCCCAAACCCTGCCCGCACGACTGTTTTATCGTTGACGCTGTAAGCCGCGCCCACACGTGGCGAAAACAGCTTCCAATGCGGAAGCTGGCTGCGGTTATCCGGATACCGCGAAGAGTTCACCAGCACGATATCGCCGCCATAGTTAAGCCCTGCCGCCTGCAGCACCGGGTTGGTGGCGCCCGGCAGCCACACGCTGGCCAAGCCGTGCTTCTCCGTCCAGTAGCCCGGATACTCCCATCTCAGTCCCAAGTTCAACGTCAGCTTGTGACTCACGCGAAACGTATCGTTGAAGTAAGCGCCGGAATAATGCTGCTGTGTGGAGGGCAGCAGAATATTCGCCATGTTTCCGCTATTTCCATAACCGAGTAGATAGGAAGCATACCCCCCACCCGTATCGCCAGGCGTCAGCGGATTGGCAGCCGTGAAGTTATTGGTGAAGTTGAAAACGTTCGCATTCCCCGCGTCCTGCCCGTACGCATTGTAGATCCGGCGAAATTCTCCGCCGAACTTCATGGAGTGCCGCCCAACGATCTTCGTCAAGCTTCCGGAGAGCGCTTCCACGTCGCCGATCGATTGGTAGAAAAGTCCCGCGAACCTATTCCCGCCGGGACTTAATCCCGGAATCACAATCTCCGGAAGCTGCCGCTGCAGCATCTGCGCGTTCGTGGCAGCCGGCCATCCAATGCTCGTCAGATCGATGCCCAGGTTACTCGGGTAGCGTGTATTGTAGTCGCGCAAAACCGAAATATTGGTCGTCAGTATCGTCGTCGGATTGAAGGTGAAAGTATCGCCGGCCACTCCCTGCTGCGTGCTGGTATGGCTCAGCGTGGCAATCGTCCCGCCTGTTCCGTAGACATCCGTCGGCTTCGTGTACGGGTGGTACACGCTGAAGCGGCCGAAAAAATGCTGCCGGTCGCTGAAGTTCTGGTCTATGCGCACGGTTGTCTGATTGGCATTAGTGACATTCGGGTAGTTGATGGTGAAGTTGTTCGTACCGTTAATAGTTCCCGGCTGGTTCGGCAAAGCCCAATAATTGTTCATGATCACCGCCGTGGGATCTAGCCTGGACACGGGGATAATGTTGTTCGGGAAAGGCGACCGCAAAACCGTTGCACCCGCCGCGCAGGCCGGGTTGGCTCCTGTTCCGCAGGTGGTCAACGGGTCGAAAATCGGAATAACACTCCCATTGGCTCCCCGGTAATTCGAAAAGTCTCCACCTCGTTGCGCTAGTGTGGGCATGCTGTTGGTGGCCGTCGTTTGCGTGCGCACGCGGTTCCCCTCATAGGCGGCAAAAAAGAATGTCCTATTCTTAATCACCGGGCCGCCGACGGTTCCCCCAAACTGGTTCTGTACGTAAGCCGGCTTGGGCAGCCCGGCCTTGTTACTGAAGAACGTACTCGCATTCAACGCTTTGTTGCGCAGATACTCATACACCACGCCATGAAACTGGTTTGTCCCCGACTTAGTCGCCAGGTTGATTACTCCGTTCAGCGTGCCCCCGAATTCAGGCCCCGCATCGCTCGACATTACCTGGAATTCCTGCACCACGTCTTGACTCGGCTGGAACCCGGACGTGTTGAGCTTAGGCGTGAGCAAGGGAGCGCCATCGATAAAGGCCGTGCCCTGATTGGCCATTCCACCCGAGACTGAGAAGTTCAACGATCCGTTCAACGCTCCGCCCTGGGGCTGCACTCCGGGAGCAAGCGCAATGAGAGCGAATAAGTTACGGCCGTTCAGCGGCATATCTGTAACGTTACGGCCCTCCACCACCTGGCCCACCGACGAACTCTCTGTTTCAAGCAGTGGCGTCTGCGCCGTCACTTCCACGGTCTGGCCCACATCGCCCACCTGCATGGCGGCGTCTATGCGAACCGCCACTTGCACGGTGACTTGAATCTGGTCCCGGCGGTAGCGCTTGAATCCGGTCTTTTCTACTTCGATGCTGTAATTCCCTGGAACGAGGTTGACGAATTCGTAGCCGCCACCCGAACTAGTTCTGGCTTCGCGCCGTTCGGCCGTTCCAAGATTGGTCAGCACCACCGCCGCGTCGGGAACACTGGCCCCCGAAACGTCCGCGACGGTTCCGACAATCGAACCATAGGAAGTCTGAGCTTGCAGCGGCGAGAGCAGCAAAGCGCACCCGGTGATAAGGAAACAACTCCTCAATACTGAGAGAGCACGGAACTTGCAACGTGAAGTTCTCATTTACACTTCCCTTTTTGGTGTCAGCCATCATTTCACGCATGTCCCGGCGTTGTCAATCGTGATTCAGAAAAAAGTGTCTTTATTCTTATAACTTTTTTTAAGGCTCAATTTACAACGCTCGATTCGCGAGTAACAGGCGAGCCCCTCTCTTAGTCACACAGCCATGGCTTCTGGAGAGTTCATTCGCACAAATGTGCCCGCTCGCATGGATCGCTTACCTTGGAGCCGCTGGCATTACATGGTCGTCATTGCGCTCGGAATCACTTGGCTGCTCGACGGATTAGAAGGTAACCTGGCGTCAGCGCTCGCCGGTATCCTCAAAAAACCCGAGACGCTGGGATTTTCGGACGCCGAACTCGGACTTAGTTCCACCCTCTATTTGGTGGGTGCGGTTATCGGCGCATTAGTGTTCGGATACGCTACCGACCTGCTGGGACGAAAGCGTCTTTTCAGCATCACGCTGCTTCTCTACCTCAGCGCCACTGCCGCTACCGCTTTTTCCTGGAATTTCGCCAGCTTCACTTTCTTCCGCGCCTTGACTGGAGCCGGCATCGGCGGTGAATATGCCGCCATCAACTCGGCGGTGGATGAGTTGATCCCCAGCCGCGTCCGCGGCCATGTCGATCTGCTCATCAATTCCACTTTCTGGATTGGCGCGGCACTGGGCTCCGGCGCATCGCTTTTTCTTTTAGATTCCGGCTTTTTCCGCCCCGACCTGGCATGGCGCTTCGCCTTCGGGATAGGCGCGGCGGTAGGCACGGGAATTCTGCTGCTCCGGCGTCACGTTCCCGAAAGCCCGCGCTGGCTGATGATTCACCGCGATCCGCATGCAGCCGAAACGATCGTTAGCGAGATCGAGTCGGCAGTCACCAACAATCACCCGGAAACGCTACCGGAACCCGAAGGCTTCATCGAAGTGCACCGGCGGCATCGTACTCCTTGGAACGAGATTTGGAGGGCCATGGCCCACGATCACCGCCGCCGTTCCATTCTTGGATTCACGCTGATGGTGACCCAGGCGTTCTTCTACAACGCCGTCCTGTTCACCTATGGCCTGGTGCTCCTGCGTTATTACAAGGTGCCGGCTGAAAAGCTCGGCCTCTTCCTCGTGCCCTTGGCCTTGGGAAACTTCCTCGGACCGTTGCTCATGGGGCGGCTCTTCGACACCATCGGGCGCAAACGGATGATCTCCGCCACCTACATCGCCTCTGGCGTTATGCTCGCCATCACCAGTTGGCTGTTCCGCCAGGATCTATTGACCGCGCTCACCCAGGCCATCGCCTGGAGCCTGATGTTTTTCGTCGCCTCTTCCGCCGCTAGCTCCGCCTATCTCACCGTGAGCGAAGTTTTTCCGCTGGAAATCCGCGCTCTGGCCATCGCTATCTTCTACGCCTTCGGCACTCTCGCCGGCGGGGTCGGCGGCCCCGCCCTGTTCGGCTACATCGTTGGAACAGGCTCCCGGACCTATCTTTTCTGGGGCTACATCGCTGGCGCTGTCCTTATGGTCATCGGTGGATTAGTCGAAATGTGGATCGGTGTCGATGCGGAGCAGAAGTCTCTCGAATCGATAGCGGCGCCTTTATCTAGCCGTTCCTAAATCCAAGCAAGAAGGCGCACCGGTAATATCAAACGGAAAAGGAGTATGGTAGGTACCTGGCTCAACCAAATGACGATCGTATGTCCGAAAGCCTAAAAGTCCCTGGTCGAAGGGTCGACCCGCCTTCTTTGCCGGATGCCGCCCTGCCATCCGGTATCACCATCAAAATCAAACGCATGATCGCCGTGGAACAGCCCACTCGCGGCGCGGATGACCAGTACCAGGTCCTGTCTGACGTAGAGCCCGGCAGTCTCATTGAACTTGAGTTCCAAAGCGGAATCCGACGCTGGGTGGGCGTTGAGCAATTGAAGGATGAACTCCGCGCCCGCAAGACCGAACGCGGATCTCCCAATCAAACCGGCGTGCTTGAACTGCCCGTCGCATTTGGCGGAGCCGGATCAACCCGCGGCGGCGCCGGGGATGACATCAAGCACTTCACCGAGTTGCTCATCGACTTCCCCGCCTCTTTTGCGGCCGAACTCGGGGCGCGCCAATTCGTAAAGCATGTGGAGCAGAATTTGCCCACCAGCCCCGGCCTCAATCGCATCCGGGATCCGCGCCAGCCGGGCGAGCCCATTACAGCCGCGGAGCAAATTCCTAACGGCAACCGCATCCTGCTTTTCATTCACGGCACCGTGTCCAATACACTCGGCAGCTTTGGAGACTTATCCGGGACTGCTGAATGGGACCGCATGGCCGTTGACTTTCCGGGTTCTATTTATGCCCTGGAACACCGCACACTCAGCGAAAGTCCAATAGAGAATGCCATCAAAGCCGCAACGCTTCTGCCCACGGGAGCTACGCTCAATCTCGTAACGCATTCGCGCGGCGGTTTGGTAGGCGAACTCCTTTGCCTGACTAATCTGGACGGGGATCAGAAAAACGTCTTCGACACCAGCCGCTCTAAAGATCAAGAAGATCT
Organism: Bryobacteraceae bacterium; assembly: GCA_035316385.1. Taxonomy (GTDB): domain Bacteria; phylum Acidobacteriota; class Terriglobia; order Bryobacterales; family Bryobacteraceae; genus Bog-105. The sequence continues at coordinate 8,061 of DATHIZ010000546.1, forward strand.
CGATCGCCTGCTTGAGTTACTGCGGACCAAACAATTTAACGTCGAGCGTTTTGTGCGGGTAGCCTGCCCGGCACGTGGCACGCTGCTCGCCTCCAAGCGTCTCGATCTGTATCTCTCCGTGCTGCTCAATCTGATCGGTCTGCTTCCCATCTTTCAAGGCAATCCCTTCTATAAGTTCATTGAAGCCACTCTAAAGAAGCTCATCGCGCTTAAGGCCGATCCATACGAATTACCTGGACTCGAAGCGCAGATGCCCGATTCGCCCTTGATTCATCTGCTGAACCGCCCGGACATCAGCTCCAAAGCGGACTTGGCGGTCATCGCGGGCGATTCCCACGGCGGCCATATTTTCCAGGCCTTAAGCAGCTTCGCCGTCGACGTGTTTTTCAGACAGAAGCACGATTTCGTCGTCAATACCAGCGCCATGTATGGCGGCATCAATCGAACTCCCGGTGGATACTACTTTGATGACAGCGGCGCCGGAGTCTGCCACTTCCATTACTTCAAAAACGTCAAAACGCGCCAGCAAATGAATGCCTGGCTCGAAGCCAAGTCCAGTCAAAGTTCCGGCGAGTTCATCCAACTCGCTTATCGGGAGCGTAATCTCATCTTCCCCGGCTTGCGCGGCGGCAGCAATCTGCCGAACCTGATTTTCCTCCCCGGTCTGCTTGGCTCCCACCTCCAATCCGAAAACCAAACCGTCTGGCTCGACTACAACCAGCTGGTGCCCGCCGCTCTCGATCGCATCGCCACCGGAAAAGCGCTTACAGCCGGCCCGCTGCTTGCCTATCATCATGAGCAGCTGTTGAAAGAGCTCAATACCTCTTTCACCGTGATTCCTTACGCTTATGATTGGCGGATTCCCCTTCGTGAAAACGCCGCCCGGTTAGCGGCATTCATTGAAGAGCATCTGCTGCAATTGCAAACCGTCACGCATCTCCTTGCCCATTCATCCGGAGGGATGCTCTTTGAAACTTTGGCGCAGGAGCATCCCAAAATTTGGAACGACGTCCGCAGCCGCATGGGCCGCGCGGTTTTGCTGGGTCATTCTGCCCATGCCGCGCGTTCGGCCGGCGCGTTAATCGCCGGAACCCACAAGCTGGTTCGCCTGTTGCAGCTTTTAGACCGGCGTCCCGCCTCCGCAATCGGTAGTCTGTTCGGCGAAATGCCGGGCCTCCACGAAGTCGCTTCCTGGCCTGCCGCCAACATTACCGTGGACGGTGCGTTTAGCATAACCGGACTCATCCGCGAAGGCGATGCGCTTCCAAGCCCGGCCTGGTTTGTGGATCAGAACACGGGCAACCTGCTCGACCTTCCATTCCTCGCCGACGCCATCCGCGATTTGCTGCACTCCGGAACGACAGATCGACTAGCCCCGGCCCCGCGTCTCGATACAACATGGAACGAAGAGGAGACTCTCAGGCAACTCGTGCATCCCTTGCTCTATCCCTCAGAGCAGGATCTTGCCGATGCGGCCTTTGGCGCTGAACCCGTCACAGGTCCGGAACCCATTCGCATCAGGCTCATCGCCAAACACGGTCATCTGCGCGAGGCCGAATTTCCTGTCGCCGTCGGCCACTATCTCGGCGACGGAATCGTCAGCGCCGAAAAAGTTCTCGACCGGCAATTGAATGGTCAGCTAACGGAAAACTTTCAACTCGATCTCTATCCCGGCCGCGATGGAACCGCCGAAGTCCTCGAATCTCCTGGCAGTCAGCCGCCCGGGGCGCTTGTCATCGGTTTGGGCGAGGTGGGCGAAATAAGCGCCGACAAGGTGCGCCGGGGCATAACCGCAGCCGCTTTGCGCTACGCCCTGGCGCGTCTGCGCAGAGCCGATCCCGATTCCGACCGTCTCAGTCTTGGCATCAGCGCGCTTCTCATGGGAACCTACGGCGGCAACGCTCTCAGCGTGCGCGATTCGGTCGAAGCCATTGCCGATGGCGTGGTGCAAGCCAATCACGCTTTGCGCGCGCAACAGTTGTGGGATCGCGTCCGCATTGAAACGGTCGAATTCATAGAGCTCTATGAAGACCTCGCCATTCAAGCGGCGCACGAGATTATCGAACTCGAAAAACGCTCCCGGCGCGACGCGCAGGAGGCTGCTTTCTTCCATGCCGGCCGTGAGTTGAAGGTGGTCTTGGGTGGCCTCTTTCACCGTCCTGGAAATCCGTATCAGAGCGGGTGGTGGCGCCGGATTCGCGTGCAGGCCAGCGACGATCAGCTTGCATTTACAGTTCTAACGGACCGTGCGCGCGCTGATTTTTCGCTCAAGCCCACGCAGCGTGAACTGGTCGCTACCTGTGTCGACCGGGCCGTGTCCACTACCAGATATGATGTGGATCTCGCTCGCGTCCTTTTCGATATTCTCCTGCCGAAAGGCATCAAGGATCAAATTCGCGATCGAACGAATCTGGTCTTCATCGTCGATGAAACCAGCGCTCATTTCCCCTGGGAGATGCTGGCGCAGCGCGACGGGAATAGCGTGGAACCGCTCGCCAATCGCGTCGGCATAATTCGCCAGCTCGTCTCGAAAGATCCGCCCAAGCTGCGTGCCTCGCGCAAACGCGCCGCCACGGTTGTAGGCGCGCCGTTCTTCAACCCGCCGAGCCGCTGGCCCGACCTTCCTGGCGCCAAACAGGAAGCCCAGGAAGTCGCCGCGAAACTGTCGGCGGCGAATTACCAGGTGAATCCCCTGATGGGCGAAGCCGCCACGCCGCTCGCGATTCTAGCCGGCGTTCTCGCTGAGAACCGCATCCTCCATCTCGCCGGTCACGGCGTGTTTAACACGAAAGATCCAAAACGAAGCGGCTTCGTCATCGGTGAAGATCTCTACCTTAGCGCCGCCGAAATAGCCAGCGTGGAGCCGGTGCCGGAACTGGTCTTTCTTAATTGCTGCTACGGCGGGTACATTTCCGGCGCCGTCCCCGGAGCGGGCGAGCCTCATCGCCTGGCCGGGACCTTAGCCACCGAATTGATCGCCTTGGGAG
>DATHIZ010000547.1:0-3250 GCA_035316385.1 Bryobacteraceae bacterium
TTAAACCTTCCGCAGACGCGAACGAATGAATTGTCAGCGTGGTTGCCGGATCAATGGAAGCGCCTTCAGACCACAAGAATGGCTGGCCTGCAAATCCCCGTCATCCCAGTGCCATAAATATGCCGTTCACGTAACGCTCACAAGATTTCCAGGCCAGTGCCATCGGGAAACGAAGCGTGCAGGATGTGCTGAGAGTCGGCGTGCAGCACCGTGGCGAACGCGGTAACGATCAGGAGCACGAACGCGTTGCGTTTCATTTCTTGATCTCCAAGGCCGGGATGACCCGTACCTCGCCATTCGGCAACGGTTGAAATCCGCTGGCGTTCAACCGAGTCACCACACTGGCCGCTTCGGTGGGCACAGCCGGAGCGGCCGCCGGACGCAGCCAGAAGAACAGCGCGAAGATCGTGAGCATCGCTGCGACAAGCACCGGCGCGGGTACACTGACGCGAAACTTCCAGAACCGCCACCATACGGACGGACGCACGGCCGACCGATAAGCGGAGGTCATGCGTTGCTCCAAAGCCGCAGTAGGCTCGGGCGCTTTCCACGTTTCTCTCAAGAGCGCGTCCAGCGAATCGGGGTCTATCACAAACATCTCCTTTCGGGGTCGCAGACCAGGAACGGCGCCAATGCCGCGCGTAGCGATTCGCGGGCGCGATGAAGTCGCGACTTTACCGCCCCGGCGTCACTGGCTGTAATCTTCGCGATTTCATCCAGCGATAATTGCTCAAATGTGAACAGGACGATCGCCTCGCGTTGGAGCATAGGGAGCCGGGCCACCGCGCGCGCCACCAGCTCCGACCGTTCCGCCGCGAGCAGGTCGCCCAGCACGTCGACAGGGGCCACAGCTTCGGCGGCATCTTCGGCTTCGAGCCCGGAAATCCGCAAACGCCGCAATACCAGGTTACGGGCGATCCCGAACAAATATGTTCGTAAAGTTCCGCGATCGGGATCGAAGGCCGCGCCGCTTACCAGTGCGAGAAAACACTCTTGGGTTACGTCTTCGGCCTCCGATTGCGACCCTGTCAAATGCCACGCAAACTGAAACACTGGCGAGCGATGCCGGTGATAAATTGCAAGAATTACATCTTCTCGCGCACTAATCGCTCCCAAAATTGAATCCTGCCTATATGCAATACATTGCCCTTGTCCTGTAAGTCCTTCAGCCAATGGAGAGATTCAATACCGGATGTAGACGACTCAGGCTTTCGCCCCAGTCTTACCATCAATTCTGCGGGTCCGGGTAGAAGAGGCTCTCCACTTTTGGGCTTCCTACCGCGCTCGCCATGTAAACTCCGGCCAGGCGTTTACACAAAACTCGGCACACTACCCGAGGTCGAGGTGACCGTCTTCGGGATTTCCACCAGGCTGGAAATAAATGCCACTTGCCCAGCGATATCGTTCTTTGCTAGCCACCGAACTTGTCCCTTGCGAATCATATTTACCGTTTCAATACCTTGGAGCGTTCGCCACGCCGAGCGAAAGGAGCGAAACCCTTGCATGGCTCTGACTCGCCGTTTGATCGCCCGGTGATCCTGCTCCACTACATTATTGAGACACCGCACTGGCCGGCAACGACACCGTCGGCCGAGTTCTCCAGTCTGCTTCAGTTCCGAGATTACCTTGGGATAGGCCGGGTCTCATTCCAGTCTTACCATGGGTGGTCCTGGACTGGAATTGCCGCTTAAACAGAGGCTATGTTCATTCCGGCTGGCCATTGGCCATGGCGGCCACCAGACCCCGAAATCTCGGTCTCCGGCGATTCAATCCAGAAGGTCAAGGTCTGCGCAACAATCGTCGATGGCTCAATCATCGGGTTCTTCTCACTTTGCGCCGACAATCGATCATCGGGTTCTTGCGCGCAAACGCGGGAATATGTTGTACTGTAGACCGCCGCTCTCGGCGATGTGTTTACCGACGTTAGTCTCACTCCCTGAAAAGTGCGTTTGCATTAATTTGGCGGCAATGCTGTTTTCTGTCCTCGACAGGTGTTTGTATTGGCGCGAACTTCATTGCAACATCAGACATTCTCGAACAAATCACATTACCGAGTGTTAGCATTGCCCCCCAAAGCCGGTAAGCGCCGCGCCTGTCGGGAATGTTGAGGGCCATCGGACGGCATGTGATTATGGAATTTGGGGCAATCGTATGTTGCGCACCTTAAGGACCTCAATCAGTAGCAGCCAAGCGCTGAGTGACTCCACTTCTATCAGCCGAGTATGGGCAGCATCAACCGGCCTCATCCGGTTTGCCTTTCGTACGCTCCGCGAACTCCTCCATCCGCCGTGGGACGCCGAAGAGATCTCTCGCCAACTTTATGAAATAGGCTGGCGCTCCACACCTCTAATCCTCGTTGCCGGAGTTGTCGTGGGCATTGTTATCGCTGAACTGGTCTGGACATCGCTCGTAAATTTTGGCGCGGTAGATTCGGTCATTCCCGCCGAGCTGTCGCGCACGATGTTCCGTCAAATGGGGCCTCTGATGACGGGCCTCCTGGTTTCCGGACGCGTGGGCGCGGCCATCGGAGCCGAGCTCGCCGTCCTGCGCATCACAGGGCAGATCGATGCTCTCGAATCCCTTGCTATTGATTCGTTCCGGCACCTGGTGGTCACTCGCGTGATCGCGTGCATCATCGCGTTGCCAATTCTGACAACGCTCATGTGCTTCGCTGAAATTGCAGGTGGTTTCTTGTGGGAGGCGGTCCATTCAGAAATGTCTCTCCGGCTTTATGTCGGGCGCGTATTCGACAAGGTTGGATGGGGCGATTACATCTTGCCGACGCTGATGACCGCCGTTTTCGGGTTCGTGGTCGGTACGGTCGCCTCTTATTTCGGCTATACAGTCGAAGAGAATGCAGTCGGAGTGCGGCGTGCTTCCATGCGCAGCGTCGTGCTCTCCTGTTTGTTTTTGATTGCGTTGAACCTCGTTATTCTCAATCAGATGATGTCCTTCTGGTTTCCTGGGCGCGCGCAATGAACCTGGATGGGGATGTGGCTGTTCGCTTTGATCGGGTATCAAAATCTATTGGCGCGACGCGCATCCTGGAGGACGTCAGCTGTGAGGTCCCGCACGGCACGGCGTTCTCCATTCTCGGGCGTCGCGGAACGGGCAAGACGATAGCTCTAAAATTGTCCATCGGCCTGCTGAAGCCGGATCGAGGCAGAATATTTATCAACCAGGAAGAGATCACTGGATTAGACAGACCAGGGCAATTTTAGAGCTATGGTCTTGCCCGCTCCGCGGCGCC
>DATHIZ010000548.1:0-13836 GCA_035316385.1 Bryobacteraceae bacterium
GTCTTTTTATTGCCGCTCTGCTGGCCACGGTCTACCCAGTCCACAAGGCTGCCTCCGTCGATCCGATGACAGCATTAAGGAAAGGCAATTAGTAGCCGTGCTGACTGCGTTCTATTCACAGCCACAGCCGAAGGGAACGCGGCTGGGAGTAAGACCGGCCAATAGACGCCATGCTTCCTGCCAGGCTAAAACGGATTCCGGAGCGTTGGGCTTTTTCTGGAGAAAACTTTTGAACTGCGCGATTGCAGCGTCACGCTCAACCTTTCTCTCGGTAGCGGTGAGGGCGACGCTCCCGCCTTCCGGCACGCCATCCGTGTAAGCGAAAGACAGCTTTGCGGCATGTGCCCTGGCCAGTGCATATTGGAGAGAAGCTGTCCATTCATCCTCTGGAAAACGGGAAAGCAGGTTTTCGCCTTTTTCGATTACCAGGTCCGGCCACTCGCGCTTGCCTTTCAAGGAACAGACATCGCCCATGCTTACGAGCGCCGCCAATTTGCCGGCTTCGCCGCCTGCATCGATCTGTTCCGCTTGCTCGCGAAAGTTGTGACTGAAGTCCGGCCCATCCTGCGGGCAGCCTGCCTTGAATTCGGCCCCCAGCCGCCTGAAACTGCTATTGAGTTCATGGGAACCGGAGAGCCGCGCGCAGGTGACATACAAATCAGCAAGCAACAGCGCCGCGGCTTTTCTTTGCGGCGGCAGGCGGTCCGCGGCTCGCAGCCAGCGTTCGAGGCCAGTAGCCGTAAAGGACTGGCCGGCACGCCGAGGAGAAGTGATCTCACAATCGAACCGTTCAACATTTGCGTTGTAAGAGCCGGTTCTTCCGCCGCTATGTGGGCAGCTGCCCTGGCTATGGAGAGCCGGTTCGCGGCATTGGTCTTTCCGAACCATTGATCTAAGGCATCGTCTCTGGCCATGTCTCTTCTGGCATAGACGACCAGTCCTGGACTCGCGCTGCCACCGGCCTGATTTCCTCGATCGAGCGCAACCCAGATGCTGATGCCCCCACGATGCCAAGCCGCCACGCTGGTCCATAGACCCCAAGCGTCAATGTCCGGTTTGGCGGAAGTACCGTTCGGCTTACCCCATGACGAGGAGAGAGCGCCGACGAGAGATGTGACTGAAGCAGGGGCTTGAGCCGAGTACCAGAAGGCCTGCATTTGACAGCCGGTCTTTATTATTGAAGCGTTGGCCGTCCCGGGCAAGGGCGGAAGAGCGCCCACCGCGACTTTCGGTACGTAAAAGAAGGCGGTGCGTTTGATGACTGACGGTGAGTTGGCGATCGATGCGGCACACCAACGGTTCACTCGCGCGTAATCGACCTTGTAAGATTCCTTTTCATAGTTGTAACGCGCAAGTTGGAGTTTTTCCTGGGGATGTGCCGCTTGCCACGCTGCCACTGCCGGGTGAGAAGACAGAGTGGTTACGTCAGCTTGGACTTCTTTCGCAAATTCAGCCGCCAGTGCATCCTGAGCAAAGGACCGACAAGCGAGCAGAAACATCAGAACTGCGGTTGCTGTGAACTGAGTCCTAAAGAAAGAGCTCGGTGTCAAGCATACATTCTAGTGCAGGGCTTCCGAGCCATTTGCGTGATGCTCTGGTTGGTCCTGAGCCCCTTTAGGCTTTGTCAGATTTTGCAGCAGACGTTCGGTGACATCGGTAATTTCCAGGACTGCGGCGTCAAAGGCAGCCTGGTTCGCTTTGGAAGGCTTTCGGAGACCGCTTACTTTGCGCACGAATTGAAGCGACGCCGCTTCGATATCAGGCCTGCCGACGGTCGCGGCTGGGGTCCTGAGAACTTTGATGCTGCGACACATGCCTGCTCCTTAACTGCCGCCAAAGATCCGGTGAAAGAATTCTTTCCAATGCCATGTCATCTCCTGGCATTCGGGCGCCGGGGCGTAATTGAGGGTACGGGTGCCTCGCTGGACACCTAGAGATTGAAGTTCGGCGCCTTGGGCTTGGACGTTTACCGTCACAAAGCTCTTACAGCTTTCGACGGAGGCCACTTTCCAGGGGGAGGAGGCTTTCTTTTCCGGTCCCCAATCCTGTAAGAAGCGCGCATAGTCGTAGTTCGGGCAGGGGCTTGCGGCGTTACACCAATCGGCGTAGGCGCTTTTGTAGTCGTGGGCGTTGACTTGCGCGAGGAAGTGCTTGACAGTCTGTTTTTCGACGTAATTGTGAAAGAAAAAATAAGCCGCCGTGGCCAGGGCCGCCGCCAGCACGGCGCCCAGGATGATTCGCTTGATGACACGGCTACGACGTTCGTCCGCAACGCCATAGCCTTGCATGTAGCTACCCATCTATCGCTATCTTACCTATTCGGCGTGCTTATTTACTAGCGGGAAAAGTCTTGTCATAGGCCGCGGTGGCGGCGGCTGTGATGTCGAGGCCCGGTTTGAAGTAGAGGGTATTGGTGATGTCGATCACAACATCGAAGCCGCGTTCTTCCGCCAGCTTCTTCACGACATCGGTCATGTGGCGGCCGGCACGTCCCAGAATGTCCTGGCGCTCATTATTCACGTCGCTTTGCAGGTCTTCCCCGATGCGCTGCAATTGCTTTTGTTTGGTGGTGAAATCAGCGCGCATAGTTGCTTCACGATCGGGCGCGAGGTTGGGCGCGTTCAACTGCTGCTGGAGAGTTTGCAGCTGGGATTGCAGCGTGGTTATGGCCTGCTGACGGGTGCGGTATTTCACCTCCAGCTCGCTTTGGGCCTTCTGAATTTCCTGCGTATCGGCGACCGCCTTCTGGGCATTAATGATGGCTACTTTTGTGGGAGTGGGGGGGGCCTGGGCCTGAAGAAGCGGCACACAAAACGCCGCGATCGTGGCGGACCACATTAGACTACCCACTACATTACGGGCAAAAGCGCCACGGACTTGCAAAGACATGTACTTTCTGGACTCCTGTGAGAACAACCGCCGGATTGGCATATTACGCCGTTAACAGGCTAGCATGCACCGGGCAGTTCCGCTTCTGGTTGACGATTCAGTCTTATATGATACGCCCATCCGGATTTACCTGCAGGGTACGATCACGCCAACGAACCGTCTTTCCAGCGTAGGACGCGATCCAAATCGAAAATGAGTACAAATCCCAAACCGGAGAAAGCCAGCAAAAACACGCGGCCAGGGAGCTGCGCAGGACGAACGCTCCGCTGAGGAAGGCGGAGAGAATGCGGAGACTGAGGAGGACAATGGCGGGGAGGAAGGAAGCGGGTCCGCCGGCAAGGGCGATGGCAGCCCATAAGCCGGCATGCGTAATAGGGAGCCCCAGATGGCCGGCGCCTTTGGTCAGCCGGATGGTCCGGGCCCAGCGCAATTGGTGAAGCCAGATGCCTTTCCAGGTGGCGTCGCCCAGGGAGGTTTCGACGACGTAGGTAGAAAGTAGAGCGCGTTTGCCGAGCGCGGTGATGCGCTTGGCGAGTTGATAGTCGTCGGCGAGATAAGCGGCTAGCGATGCGAAGCCGCCGACCTGCTCCAAATCGGCGGCGCGGAAGGCAAGCGTAGAGCCGAGACCAAATTCCCGCACTCCGATCAACTGGGCCACCAGGGTACTGGGCATGAAATCGGTCATGATGCCGAGCGCTTCCCAGGCGGCCGGCAGGTTGTGCGCTTTCACACGGTAGAGGCAGGTGACAACCCCGATGCCGGGATCGCGAAGCGGCGCAGTGACGCGGGATAAGTAATCGGGGCCGACTTTGATATCGCTGTCGTTGACGACGCGCAGAGGATAGCGCGCGTGCCGGGCAAGTCCGGCCAGAATGCCAACCTTCGCGTTGGGTGTGTCCTCCCCACCAATGATGAGGCGAAGCGGCGCCTGCGGAAACTCCTGCTGAAGACGCCTGACTTCGTCCGCCGCGGGGTCGGCGGCATCGCGCGCGCCAAACAGAATTTCAAATTGCGGGTAAGCTTGCGTGAATTGAGAAACGAAGGCTTCGCGGGTATTGGGATCCAGGCCGCGAAGAGGCTTGAGGACCGAGACGGCCGAGGTGGGCGCCGGCTGCTCCCCAGGGGGAGAACCCCACAGATGCCGTAGGGCCGCGACAATAGCCAAACACTGGTAAGCAGCGGCGGGGAGGAAGACCAGCCAGTAGGCGCGCAACGTTCTATGCTAACGCGCCAGGAGCACGACTCCGCCGAGGACCAGTAAGGCTCCGGCGGCGCGGCGCGTACCGACTTCTTCTTTGAGGACAAACTTGGCCAGCACCGTTTCGAGGACAAAGGTGGCAGCGGAGGCAGGGACGGCGAAGCTGAGCGGCGCGGCCTGGACGAGCGCCATGAAGGCGAAGAACGAAACGGCCATACACACGATTCCCAGGAAAAGATAGCGGCGGCTGACGATCATGCGGAGCAGGCGGCCCAAACCGCGTGCGTCGACGGATTGCTCACCGCTGCGCTTCATCTCGTAACTCTGCAGCAGATCACCGAGGACGGTTGCGACCACGATAATGCCGAGCAGGAACCACTTCATTTGGACTCCCTGCCGACAGTTTTTTGGGTTGTCATGCCCACCAGTCCAGTCCCGATGAAAACGAGAATTGTCCCAAGCCAGTGGACGGGGCTAACTGCTTCATTCAGAAACCAGTGGCCGAAAATAGCCGCGAGAATATAGCCCACGCCGGTCAGGGGCAGCACGAAACTGAGATCCGCCCAACTGAGCAACGCCATGCGGGTGAGCAGCCAGAGGGTCAGCAATACAATGCCCAAGGCTACGTAAGGACTAAACATCGCCTTCAAATAGCTCAGCGGATCGAACAATACGGCGCTCGAGAGGTGCTTCATGCCCCACGCAAGACTCAGGTTCCCCACCGAGTTCAAAATTACGACCACAAGAACTAAAGTTAGAGTTTTCCATTTCGGCACGGGAGCGCACTGAACAGCGCATGGGTCCGCTGCCACAGGCAGGGTTGAGGTGTTACCCGCCGCCAGCTTAGTCCCCCGAACTCAACACGGGTTGTTCCTTTTGGTCTCGCTCCGTTTTCTGGTCTTTCACGTACTTTTTCCGTTTGGTGCGGAGAGCCAGATATTCGCGCGCTTCTTTGTACAGGCGTTTTCGATCGGCACTGTCAAAAATTGCGTTGGCAACAAGGCGGAAGGCCACTTTGGGACGGAAGTAGAACTCGCCGTAGAAACGTTCCACCCATTCGACGAGTTCGCCTTTTTCAAGGCCGGGGTAATTGTAATTGGGGAGTTGATGGCCCAACTCGTCGGTCATGGCATCGATCGTGATCAGGCCGTTTTTCTTGACGTGATCATAGAATTCCGTGCCCGGGTACGGGTGACCGATGGAAACCTGGATGGTTTCGACATCAAGTTCTTTAGCAAAGTCGATGCTCTTGCGGATGGTGTCACGGGTTTCACCCGGCAGGCCGACGATGAAGTCGCCATGGATCAGCAAACCGAGCTTTTTGCAATTGGCGGTGAAGCGGCGCGCCATGTCGATGGTGGCGCCCTTCTTGATGTTCTTGAGAATCTGCTCGTCACCGGATTCGTAGCCCACGATCAGCAACCGGCAGCCGGCATCTTTCATGGCCTTCAGCGTTTCGTAGTCGGTGGTGACGCGCGACGTACAGCTCCAGGTAAAGTTCAGGTGCTTGAGCTTGGCGCAAAGCTCTATGGTCCGCTTCTTCTGGTAATTGAAGGTGTCGTCGTCAAAGAAGATTTCCTTGAGACCTGTAAAATTTTCGAGAATGTAGCGGCACTCGTTGACAATGTCGTCAGAAGAACGCAAGCGCCAGCGGTGGCCGGAATGAGTCTGAGGCCAGAGGCAGAACGTACATTGCGCAGGGCATCCGCGGCTCGTGTAGAAGGATATATACGGATGGAGCAGGAAGGGGACGTTGTAGCGCGTGAAATCGAGGTCGCGATGATACGTTTTGCTGGCCCAGGGCAGCGCGTCCAGATCTTCAATGACAGGAGCTTCGGGGTTGTGCTGAAAACTGCCGTCTTCCTTACGGAAGACCACGCTGGGAATCTGTTCGATCGGCACGCCAAGCGCGTAGTCGCGTATGGCATAGTCGAATTCCTTCTTGACCACGAAATCGATAGCGGCAGAGGCGAGTAGACTCTTTTCGGGTTCGATGGTTACGGGGGGACCCACAAAGGCAACTTTCAGCCCCGGGTTCAAACCCTTCATCATCTCGGCGATCCGCACATCCACGTTGAAGCCGGGCGTGGAAGTGAAGAGCACGAGCAAGTCGTAGTCCACTGCCATGGCAACGGTCTGGTCGATGGAGATCTTGTGAGGTGGGGCATCCACCACCTTACTGTTGGGAATAAGGCCGGCGGGATAGCAGAGCCATACCGGATACCAGTAGGACTCGATCTCACGCGAAGCAGGCCAGCGGGAACTGGCACCGCCGTCAAAACCTTCAAAAGAAGGGGGGTTCAGAAAAAGCGTTCTCATGGACTCCCTGTTAGGGCAACTCACCTTAGGTTACTTTGTTTCAGGCCACTTACTCAACGATACACGGGCGACCGGGCGGCAGATGAGGCGTAGAGGCGATTCAGCGCATTTAACGGCGCCTATTTGGACCGGCTTCAAGGCAAAGAACTGGACAAAACCGCAGGTTTGACTTCCATAGCACTGCTTTCGTCCTCGTCGGCCGCATCTTCGGCGAAGTTGGAATAGCTCACCTTCAATTGCACTTTACCAACCAGGCGAGTGTCGATTGTAGTGCTCAGGCGTTCCGGGATGGCGGCGCCATTGTGTAAGCCGAACGCCTGCTCAAAATCCACTTTCTTGAAGAAAATACTAGGGTTCTTCACCAAACGGCCTTTTTCGAGAACCGGGAGACACGTGCTGGCATTCAGCCACATTTCTCCTTTAAACAGACCAACGCGCTTAGCGCGTGGGGAGACCTGGAACACGTAAATCTTCGTGCCGTCTTCCATGACTTTTTCGCCTTTGAACCGGAACTTATAATTCGCGGGTGTCACACTCAATTTTTGATTGTCGCGGTTTTGCTGTTCGGCCTCGAGATAACGACCAATCACCTGACTTTTTACGGTGTTGTCTCCCTGGAATCCAAGGACACGGTAAGTAACGCGTCCCACTTTTGAAATTTTTCGCAGGGCTCGCAAGCGCCCCCGCTCTTTCAATTTTGGAACCGAGGCGTCAATGTCGACTTGCATGGAAGCGCCGTATACGGTAGGATGCTGCTGAGTTGCCTCTAAGTATTTGGAAATAATGGCGCCAGACGGACCAGAGAGGTCATCCGCATCCTCGTTGTCCATGTAATCCGCAGCCGCAGACAGGCCTACAGACAGGCCAAACAAGGCGGTCACTAAAGCTAAATTCTTATGTTTCAAAGCGATTTAAAGAAGTGCGACCGGGATGTTAACCCAATTGCAAACACCAAGACCCGATTTGCCAGTTTACCAGATCGAGCCATTGTGAACTTCTCGTTACTCCCTACGGCGTTAGATAGCATCCCGCCATCCCAAGTTGCATTTATGCGGGTTTTATCGCCGTTCGACACAAGTTTGAAGCTTTTCGCTGAAAAACGGGGGCATGCTGCATTTTCCAATTCAACCAAGGAGACCGAACTGCGGCCGGTTTCCTTTCTGGAGATTCGGGTTTCGCCTAGGCACGGGGCGGGAAGCGGCGACTCGATCCTGCAGGCGTACAATCGTTTGGTTTTGGCGTCTGGCTTTGGCCGCGCTCGTCTTTCTAGTATTTAAAAACCAGCAACCTCGGTATCGCTCATTGCGCCCGCAGCTTTCGATAGGGCGCAGCGGTGTCGCCGCCAGCAGAAATTGCTCGCTGATTTGCTAGCAACCGGCCACCTTTCTCGCCAAATTTTGTGAATGACTGGTCGCCGTTATTGCGGCAGCAGTCCATTAGGCGCAACACGCAGAACCTCATGCTTCTCGATCGAAGAGGTTTCGTTGGTCTGTCCGAATCGGAGTAGGCAAAAACGATGAGCAGAAGAGTAGTGAATGCACAGCTTGAGTATCGTTCAGACAGCCTAACTAACCAATCAGGAGCAGTCGAACAAATCAGGAATGGAGGCCAGCTTACGGGGATTAGGTTACGCGCGATGGCAGAAGTAGTACGGGCTGGACTAAGTCGACTTAATTCTGCCCTTTCTCTTCGCTCGTAACCATATTTTTTATCTAGGAAGGCCAAATACAAGTACGATTTCTCTTAGCGGACTCCATACAACTGCGCTTTTGTTCCCTGCGCTGCAGCCTGCGTAAGATGAAAGGGAAACCTTATGCGCCGCGACTTTCACAACTGGTATTCGAGCCGGCTAGGCCGCAACATGGAATTGCTGGTTTTCGGGGAGGGTGGCGTGCCGGTAGTAGTGTTCCCCACCTCACGGGGGCGCTTTTTTGAGTATGAAAACAGCGGCATGATCCACGTGCTGGCCCAGAAAATAGAGGAGTGCCAGTTGCAGATGTTCTGCGTGGATAGCGTGGATGGGGAGAGCTGGTACAATCACGGGGTTCACCCGCACGTCCGAGTGATGCGGCACCTGGCGTACGAGAGCTACATTCTGCATGAAGTTGCACCGCTAATGCAGCAGTTGAGCGACCGGCAACAAATCTGTACGACAGGTTGCGGTTTTGGGGGATATCATGCCCTCAACTTTGCACTGAAGCATCCGGATCTGACGGCAGCTTGCATCACCATGAGCGGAACGTTCGACCTGCGGCCGTTCATGAACGGGTATTATGACAACGATTTCTACTTGAACAATCCCGTGGACTATGTTCCGAACTTGGCTGACAGCTGGTTCCTGGACCGCTACCAGCAGATGCGGATTGTGCTGGCAGCGGGAGACCACGATATCGGCCTGGGTGAAAATTTTCGCATGGCCGAAATTCTGGGGAGAAAGGGTATTCCCCACTGGCTGGATGTGTGGACAGGCGCGGAACCCGACGATTGGCCGCTGTGGCAGCGCATGGCGCTAAAATTCTTCTAGCTCCTAGTGGTTTTTGACTAAGCCACTCAGGCGCGGGGCGAAGCTTTGGCGGCCCCAATCCCCGTGGTTCAATCGGCGCCACCGGTATCCTGCGCTGCCACCTTCACTTGGAGGAGATCTCCACCGGCGGCCACCTTCGCGATGCCGCGACTTGGCGGCGCGCGGCGATTGCGCCGCCAGTCCGAATGGGAGAGCGAATAGCCTCGCTCGGAAGAATTCGCGCGGGCGGCAGAGAGATGATAGACCAGAAACTAATGCATCGCCGTTTCGCTTTTGAGTTTGCGCTTGCGGGTCTTCCGTCGCCACTAATAGCGCAGACGTCGAGCGTGGTTTCGCCCGCCACGGCATTTCGGGTGGCGGCCGGGAGGGACCGAGAAGGGAAGAATCGTACGGTCGGCGTCAGCTCGACAACGTACAAAGTTTTGACGCGGGATACGGCGGGCGCCCTGTTCGTGATGGAGCAGTCCAACCATAAGAAGGGAGGACCGTCCCCACACGTTCACCATGGGAGGACGAACTTTTTTATTCGCTCGAAGGGGACTACATCGTTGAGATCGGCTCGGAGCGGTCTCACCTGAAGGCGGGTGACTGTGTGCTGGGGCCACGAGGGATTCCTCATGCGTGGGCGTTCGTAGGTGGTCCGCTGGACGGCTGCTGATTTCCTTTGCGCCGGTAGGAAAGATAGAGGCTTTCTTCAATGCACGGGAACGGGCGGGGATTAAGCCTGGCGCGTATGCGAGCACTCCGAATGATGCAGCATTGCTGCACGCGTACGGGATGGAGTTGACGGGGCCGCCAATTGTAGTGGATTGAGCTAGTCCAAATTGTTCCAATGCCGAAGAGGGCGCGTCGCAGCATCTTAATTTGATGAGATGCGGGTTTTTGTCGGTAACTAAAGCTTCCTTCCAGGACGTCTCGGTTATGAGAACACCTGTTCTCAATACCTGACTTACTAGTTACTAGCGTCCAGGCATCCGATTTTCATTCGCATCGCCCAGATATAAATACATTCGTTTATTCTTCATGCTCCAAATAGGCTTCCGTGACTTACAGGTATTTCTTTGGAATAAATGTCCGGAGCCTGGGTTGTCTAGTTTTGGGTCTCCTCTTACTGGGATGGTTTGCCATCGATAGCGGAGCTTAACAACTGGAGAAGCGTTCTATGAGAACGATTCGCTTCCCGCGCCAGGAGACAAAATCTATGCGAATCTTAAAAGCCACACATGTGCACTGAATCCATTTCGCTGTCCGCGGGCACGATTTCCGCGCGGCTTGACCGGCTTCCGGCCACGCGGACGATGTGGAAGTTCGTCGTCCTGCTTAGCCTCGGTTTTTTCTTCGAACTCTACGACCTACTGTATTCCGGCTACGTCGCGCCGGGACTCATCAAGAGCGGCATCCTGACGCCTACCACGATTGGCTTGTTTGGCATGAATGGCGTGGCGAGCTTTATTGCCTGTATGTTTTTTGGACTTTTCATCGGCACGATTGGCTGCGGATTCCTCGCGGATCGTTTCGGCCGGCGGGCGATCTTTACGTACTCGCTGCTTCTCTATACCGGCGCAAACCTGATCATGGCCTTCCAGACCACGGCCACTGGCCTGAACTTCTGGCGCTTCGTGGCGGGGATCGGCATCGGCGTGGAACTGGTGACCATCGGCACCTATATCTCTGAGCTTGTGCCAAAGCAGATTCGCGGACGCGCTTTTGCCTGCGAGCAGGCAGTGGGCTTCATGTCCCTGCCCGTTGTGGCGTTCCTGTCGTATCTGCTTGTGCCTTACAAGCCGTTCGGTCTAGATGGCTGGCGTTGGGTTGTCATCATCGGCGCGCACGGGGCTATCTTCGTCTGGTTCATCCGGCGCGCCTTGCCCGAAAGCCCGCGCTGGCTCGCGCAGAATGGCCGGCTTGCGGAAGCGGACCAGCTGATGTCGAAGCTAGAGTCGATCATCGCAAAAGAGTACGGACGCCCGCTCCCCGCTCCAGCCGCGCCCGAACTCGTGACCACAGGCCGCACGCTTCGCGACATGTGGGTGGCGCCTTACCGCAAGCGCGCCACAATGATGAGCATCTTTAACATCTTCCAGACGGTCGGTTTTTATGGTTTCGCCAATTGGGTGCCGACGCTGCTCGTCAAGCAGGGCATCACAGTCACGAACAGTTTGCTGTATTCCTCGATCATCGCCATTTCAGCGCCGATCGGGCCGATCATCGGCTTGTTTATCGGTGACAAGTTCGAGCGCAAGACGGTGATCGTGGTGACTGCGTCAGCCATCGTGGTGTGCGGGCTGTTATTCAGCCAAATGTCGGTCGCGCTGCTCCTTATCACGATGGGCGTAATGCTGACACTCGCGAGCAACATTATGTCCTATAGCTATCACGCCTACCAGACCGAACTTTTCCCGACCAGCATCCGGACGAGCGCGGTGGGCTTCGTCTACTCCTGGAGCCGTTTTTCGGCAATTTTCACTTCATTTCTCATTGCAGGCATTCTGAAGGCATTCGGCACGACGGGCGTGTTTGTGTTCATTGCGGCAGCGATGCTCATTGTAATGGCGGTGATCGGGTTCATGGGACCGCGCACGCGCGATCTCGCGCTGGAAAAGATTTCGCATTGACGCGGGATTTAGATATCCCTCCGACCACTACGCGTACCGCTTAGCAGCAATTTTCGTTACGCTAGACCGAAGGACTATATCAAGTGAAACTCAAATGCTCTGTTGCTGTGATCATTACCGTTCTTTTCACTCGTCCAGGCGGTTGGCAGGCGATGAAAGGCGGCCAGACGGCAACCGATGGAAGTACGACATCGCCACAGGTTTTCGGGACAGCACAGGTACAGGAGGTCTATCGCGTCGTGCTGGATCGAAACGCGCTTCTACTCGAATCGATTCTCGACGTCATTAAGAAGAAGAACATTCAGGATGGTCAGGTCTTAGTCACCGCGGGCTCGGTACAGGAGTGCACGTACCATTACGTAACCTCGACGGCTCTCAAAGCGACGAATGCCTATCAGACAGTGAAGGGACCGTTTGAAATTCTGAACGCCGGCGGGCTTATTGCGGCCGGAGAGCCGCACCTGCATATCACGCTTTCCAGTCCGGGAAAGGGGGCCTTTGGGGGGCATTTGGAGAAGGGGTGCCGCGTCCTATATCTAGCGGAAGTTACTATTCTAAAGTACGCAGGCCAGCCGCTGTCCCGAAGGAACAATGAAAACGGTATTTCGCTGCTGCAGGCGAGATAGTCTTGTGCTCTGAGTAAATGGCCAGGCGCTCGCCGTCCTCCGCCAGTTCCCATCCTTTGGCTGTCCGGAGCCATTTTTCGTGGTGGCGAGATGCTTCGTAGGGCGACCCTTCTTCGCATGTCTCGAATAAGACGAGTACGTACGAAACAGTAGCGGCATCACCTTGAATGCGAATCTCTCCCATTCGGAGATTGAAGGTCTGGCCGTCCATTCCCTGGCACTGATCCGGATACAGTGCTTCGACCCGGGCATGGATAGCGCGGTCGAGTTCCTGACGCGCGCGCCGGCTTCGATCCTGTGCGCAGACCACCTTCGACTTCTGCGCTTGCACCGATGATCCTAGAATCGTAGCGCATATATTTACCAGGAGAAGCGCTGTTGCCGCTGAACGCTTATATCTCTGACGTCCGGGGATTAGCGAGGCAGCCATCTTTCGCTTGATAACCGGACGGCCTTTGTCTTCTAGCGGAGAAAGCATTGTCACTGGTGCTGAATGGGTCCCAGCGGTAACTACTCCGTGGGCCAGCAAATAAGTCTCATTACATAAGACAATCCGGCGATGGTTCTATTCCCGGTCTGAAGCGGACCAGCCTTCTAGAAGGCTACTCCCCGGATATGGAGGCGAAGGAGGCAAGACTACTCCCCGGATATGGAGGCGAAGGAGGCGTTCATCCAGGTGGCGACGAATGTAAGTTCAAGAGGAATGAGTGAATCAGACGACAGTCGTATTGCCTACGACGTAACCACTTGTCTCGAGCTCTGACGCGATCGAGGGCGGCGAACACGGTCTGGCGACCGCCATTTCCGCGCGTTCGCGAGAGGCACGGGGAAATTTCGGCAGGGTTATATACTCATCCGTTGCACCCAAGCTTGTATTTCATCCTGATCACCGCAGCCGCCATCGGATTTTTGCTGGCTCTCATCTTGTATGCGCGATTACATGCGTTCCTCGCGCTTTTTGTCGTAAGTATGGGGTTGGGGCTGGCGGCCGGAATGCCGCCCGCCAAAGTGCTCACGTCCATGCAGGCGGGAGTTGGAGATGCGCTGAGCTTCATCGCCGTCGTGGTCGGCTTGGGCGCAATGATCGGGCGGTTTTTGCAGTATTCGGGCGGCGGCCGTGTGCTGGCGGACTGGCTGCTCGCTAAGGCGGGACCCAGGCACGCGCAATGGGCGGTGCTGATTGCGGCTTTTCTGGTTGGCTTGCCGGTGTTCTTTGAAGTCGGGTTCATCATACTTGCCCCGCTTGCCTGGAGTCTCGCCCGCGAATCCAAGCGCCCGCTGCTGCTGTTCGGTTTGCCCATCGCAGCAGCCTTGACCGTTACACATGCACTGGTGCCGCCACATCCCGCGCCCGCGGTCGCCGCGCAGCTCATGGGAGCCGATATTGGGCGGACCATCGTTTGGGGCGCCATCCTTTCCATTCCCCTGATGATTGTCAGCGGCATCTTCTACGGCGGCTGGATCGCAAAGCGGGTCTCGCCTTCCGTGCCGGAAATGGCCGGCACGCAGGATAGCAAGGTCGAGAGCGAATCGGCGCCTCCTTCGCTTTTGCTGACGGTTTTTCTGCTCGTCCTTCCTGTACTGCTGATAGTCGCCGCTACGGTTGCGGACGCCAGCCATCTGCCTGCCCCGGGAGTCTACAAGTTTCTGGGGCACCCGTTCACG
>DATHIZ010000549.1:0-7540 GCA_035316385.1 Bryobacteraceae bacterium
ATGGACCGGCGAAGCCCTGGCCGCCTTTGCGCCCGAATTCAAACCGGAAATGGCGCGCCTGCTGAATCCGGTGGAAGGAATGAAGAGCCGTGACTTACCGGGAGGCACTGCGCCGTCAGCTGTCGCCCGCGCCCTTGCTCAGGCAACTGGAAGGCTCTCCGCCATGCGTAAATGAACAAGAGCTTCCGGCAGGCCCAAATCTTGCAGATCGTCCGCGCGAAGGGTATTTTCACGCAGGAGGAATTAGCGCGCGAGCTCGGTGAGCTCGGCGTTCATTCCACGCAAGTCACGCTCTCCCGTGACATCCGCGAAATCGGGCTGGTCAAGACGCCGGAAGGCTACCGTCCCCTCACCTCCGAAAAGCGCGGCCCGAACTTTGGCGGCATCATGGATGAATACGTGCAGGACATCCGCGTGGCGCAAAACCTGGTGGTGGTGCGCACGTCCGCCGGAAACGCCAGTTCCTTAGCCATCGCCATCGACCGCGAGGAACTGAAGGAAGTGGTGGGCACAATCGCCGGAGACGACACCGTGTTGGTAGTTACGCCGGATTCGGAAACAGCCGTGAAGCTGCGCAATACGATGCTGGAACTGATCGCGGCGCAGTAGCAGCCCTCGCTATTAAATAAACTCAGTGGTGATGGTCGGCGCCGTGACTGTGGCTATGGCGATGCCCATCCGCATGGCCGTGTTCATGCTCATGAACATGGTCGGTACCCATTTTGCAGCCGCTGTTCCCGGCCAGCACGCAGGGCATGTGCTCGAACTGAATCGTAGTGTGGTGGATGCCAAATCCACAGCAGACATCGTTGATCCGCCGAAGAATGCCTTCACTTGCCGATTGCGGCATATCGTCCACTAGAACATGCGAAGAGAGCGCGTGTGTATTCGAACCCAGGCTCCAGATGTGCAGATCGTGAACGTCCAAAACACCATCCACTTCGCCCATCGCCTTGGTCACCCGTTCCAGATCCAGGCCGCGCGGAAGCCCTTCCAGCAGAATATTGAGCGACTCGCGCACGATATCCCAGGCGGTGTAAACAATCAGGCAGCCAAGCGCCAGCGACAGCAGCGGATCCACGTACGTCCAGCCTGTGTAGCGGATCACCACCGCTCCCACAATAATCGTGCCCGCGCCAATCGCATCTCCCAACATGTGAATGAAGGCAGCCCGCACATTCAAGTCGCCCTTCTGGCCGCGATTGAGTGCAAGCATAATCGCGCCATTCAGGATGAGGGCGGCAATTGCCACCCAGAACATCATCCGGTCGTCCACCGGCTGCGGATGAAACAACCGGTCAATGGCTTCCCAAAAGATCGCGAGCGAGATCACCAGCAGCGTGAGTGCGTTGACAAAAGCGGCAATGACCCCGGCGCGCTGATAGCCGAATGTTTTCGATCGATCTGCCGGTCTGTCTTGCAGATACAGGCCTATCGCCGCCAGTAGCAGCGCCAGCGCATCTGTAAAGTTATGTCCCGCATCGGAGAGCAGCGCCAGACTTCCGGAACGCAGTCCCGCAAACACTTCGAATGCGGTAAATCCCAATGTGGCAACCAGGGACAGGCGCAAAATCCAGCCTGTAGAAACTACATTGTGATGATGATGGTGCCCCAAAAGTGGCCGCCTCCAACACCAATTTTACGCTATTGGGGCGGCGGCTGCGGCGGCTTTTCGCCCGGCCGGTAAAGCGTCGGGACTTTCTTTTCTTCCTTTTTGTCCGCTTCGGCGGCAGCTTCGGTGTGGCGGGCCTTCACTTCCTTCGACGGCATCATCGCCTCGCGCTCTTTCTTTTCCTTGGCGTCTTCGGCGCTGAGCGCGCCGCCGCGCTTATTGGAATCCTGCATCGAAAGCTCCCGGCTATCGCTCGTGGTATCAATGGCTTCCGTCAGCAGAAATTTGTAGCGGTCTAGATCTTTCGGGTTGCTGTCCTGAATTTTGCTCAAAACTTCCAGGAACTCTTTTTCGGCATTCAGGACAGCCAAAGTCCCTTTATCCAAGGGCTTGTTATGCCGTAGCGCGTCGTCGGAAACCGAGTCGATGGCGTCGATGATGTGGTTGTAGTCTTCCAGGTAGTTGTGTACGAAAATGCTGCGCCCCGGCTTATCCTTCGAAAGATAGTTCTGGATTAGATCCAGCCGCTGCCGGGCAAACCCCACGTACAGAACCAGGCGGTCATTCGGGTCCTGAGCCTCGCGAACCTGAGCGACTTCATTCGGGGAAAGAAAATCGCGATCCTGCGCGCGGCACAGGCTCAGCGTACAAGCCAGACACACTGCCGCTAACCGGATTTTCACTTCCTCATCACTCCAGCTAGCATTTTATCGTGAATCTCTTCCACTTTCCGGGCGGTAAACTCAGCCCAACCGCGCTCCTGTACCCCCAATTCCTGTTTCAAACTTCCCAGCCGGCGCTGCAGGTAGGCCACCTTCAATTCCGCTTTCTTGTATAGTCTGGCCTTATTCACCGTAGCCAGGGATTCCACACAGGAGTTCAGCGCGGAAGTCATGTCTTCAAGGTGAGCATCACCGTTTCGGACGTCTCCTTTGCTGTAGAAAGTGCGCGCCGTGTCAAACGACTCGGTGGCAAAAGCAAGCGCCATTTCAGACCGCTTCGCCGGGTCTTGCTGCAACTTCAATTCCGCCAGAAAGGACTGCGCGGAAAGGGAACAGGTGATCGTCAGAAGTAAAAACGTCAGCTTCCACGACTTAACCACCGTAAAGGCCGTCATTAACGATTTGCCTCCTTCTCAAGAATCCTGCTGCGTTGCCGCGCTATGAACTCCTGGTCAGGGAACTTCCCCTGGGCCATCGCCAAGAAACGCTGGTAGCTCGCCAGCGCCGGTTTCACCAGATGCTGCTTATCCAGCACAATCGCGCGGAAGTAATAATTGCCCGCAGTGTCCGCATTCAAATTATGCACCCTATCGAGGGCAGCCAGAGCCTGTGGATACTGCTCGCTTAGTACTAGCGCCGTGGCGGCTTCGTTCCATGCGGGCACCGAAGTAG
The DNA here is from genome assembly GCA_035316385.1 of Bryobacteraceae bacterium. GTDB lineage: Bacteria > Acidobacteriota > Terriglobia > Bryobacterales > Bryobacteraceae > Bog-105. The sequence goes on from DATHIZ010000549.1 coordinate 3,007, forward strand.
GCTGCAGGTTTGCGGCCGCCAGAAACTCCGTAGCCGCGATGGGGTATTGATGTTTGTCGCGGCGAATGCGTCCCAGAGCCATATGCAATTCGAAGTCGTTTGGATTTGCAGCCAGCGCTTTCTCCAGGATCGGCGCCGCGGCATCCGGCTGCTTGTTTTGCAGATAGGCCGTAGCCAAGGCAAGGTTATTCGATGATGTGGGTGATAGCACCACCGCCGCTTCGAACGCAGCCACGGCATCGGCCGGGCGGTTGGCCTTCAGGTAGAGTCGTCCCAGCTCTTCGCGCGCCCCTGGGTCGTTGGGAAAACCGGCAAGCAGTTCGATCGCCTTCTCCGGCTGATTTGCCTGCGAGAAGGCAGTGGCCATCTCCAAAAGATAGGAATGCAGGCCGGGATTGAGTGTGGCTGCCTGGCGATAATGCGGCAAAGCTTCATCCAGCTTGTTTGCTTGGACCAGGCTTTGCCCCAGCCCGAGTTCGGCGGCCGCCATCTTCGGGTCAATCGTCAAAGCAGCCCGGTAAGCTGTCGCGGCGCCCTCAAAATCCCCGGTCGCACGCAAGGCGTCGCCCAGATATCGTTGCGGGCGCGCCTGGTCGGGCTTCTGCTTGGCCGCATCCCGCAGCAGTTCCAGGGCTTCCGCGGGCTTGTGCTCGCCGATTTCCAGAATGCCCAGATTCAGCTCGGCTTCATACAGTCCCGGCTTAAGCGCCAGTACTTGTTTGAAATGCGCGGCCGCCGGCCCGTTTTTCTGTTGAGAGACCTCCGCCAGCGCCAGGTTAAAGAAGGCCGAAAAATCTTTCGGATCGTCCGCGGCCTGCTTGGCAAAAATCTGCTCGGCTTCCGCATACCGTTTCTCGTCGAGAGCTTTTAAGCCAGCCGCTTCCACGTCCGCTTTTACGCTCAAAGTTCCGGCCGCTTGCGGCTCGGTCGGTGATCCTAAAACCAAAGAAACGCTTAAATACAGGAGGCAGAGCAAGTACGTACCCGTCACTGACTATTTTAACGATGCGTAAACGAAGTGGCTCATGACGTCTCTTTTCTCTCCTTCGCCGCCGAGGTAGCCTCACGATGCAGATGCGTCAGGTTGATCCCTGCCATTGCAACCGCGACAAAACCGACCACAATGAGCGGAATGGTCACTACCCCCCAAAGAATGAGAGAGAAACGCTTGGCGTGACCGGCCACCATCCCGAACATGATCAACGTGCGCGCCGTCACCCATTGGAATGACCCCAAGTTGCCGGGAGCCTGCGGCACAATGCTGCTCAGGCGCAGCAGCACCATCATGGTGAAGCTTGCCTGCCAGGGCACCGGCAGGCTGCTGGCGCGCACCAAAGCGTAAATGGGCAGAATCTGCGCCAGCAGGTAAATGCCGCTCACCAGGAACGAATAGTACAAGTAGCGCGAGTGGCCGATCAGCTGCAGGTCTTCAATCAGCGTGTTGAACCAGTTGGGCCACGAGAGGCCGAAGACCAATCCCAACGACTGCTTTTTCGCATACATCGCATAGCCCAGAACCGCCCCTAGCGCCAGGATCAGTATCCCCAGAATGTAGCCGGCTTTCACGAGCACCCCCGGGAGCCTGCCCATCTGAAGCGCCACGAAAAAGCAGGCCATCAGCCAGATGCCATCAAAGATGCGCTCAATGACCGCGGAGGCAAACGTCACGGAAAGGGAAAGCTTGGCCGATTTCGACAGCAGAAAACAGCGGATCAGTTCGCCGGCCCGCAATGGGAAAACTTCGTTGGCGAATAGGCCGACGTAGATGGCCGGTAGCGCCTGCAGAAAAGGGATGCGCGCCACCGGGCGCAGCAACAGCGTCCAGCGCCACCCGTGCAAGAGGTAAACGGCGGTGTCACAAACGATGGCTGCAGTCACCCAAGCCCAGTGCATATGGCGCATTTCGCTCCAAATGCGATTCAGGCTGGCGCCATTTATCACCCATCCCATGCACACCAGCGAGATCAGGTTGGTGATGATGACAATCGCCCAAGCTCTGAACTTTTTGGTGCGTCCAACAGGCCTAGGCGGAACGGTCTGCGTGCTCAAGCACCCCTATCATAGCCTCAATACATTAAAGTTGAACGTAAATTCCCATCGCTTCTTTCACTTTGCGAACCGTGTCTTCCGAGATCGGCAGCACTTGCTCCCGTCCGCGTTTCAGCACGGATTCGATATAGAGCGGATCGGCGGTAATGGCGCGGTAGCGCTGCTGGATCGGTTCCAGGCGCCCGATCACGGCCTCCGCCACGCGTTTTTTGAAGTCTCCATAGCGCATGCCCGCTACACTCTCTTTGGTAAGCGTAGAATCGCAGGCCTCGCCCATCGCCAGCAGGTTGGCCACGCCAGGACCCATGTTTGCCGGATCGACGGCCGGCTGCGAATCGGTCGTGGCGCGCAGAATCTTTTTCTGGATCGCCTTCGGATCCTCCAGCAAGCCGATGGCGTGGCCCACGCCTTCCGCCGACTTGCTCATCTTCTGCGTGGGATCGTCCAGGCCCATGATGCGGGCGCCCACCGTCGGCAAATGCGTGGCGGGCATGACAAAGGTTTCGCCGTATAGCGCATTGAACCGCTGCGCGATATCGCGAGTCAGCTCCAAATGCTGGGTCTGATCTTCCCCCACCGGAACAATGCTGGCCTGGTACAGCAGGATGTCTGCCGCCATCAGCACCGGGTATTGCAGCAGGCCGTCCCCAATGCTCTCGCGGAGAGCTTCCTGTTTGTCGGCTTTCGTTTTAAACTGCGTCATGCGCTGCAGCCACCCAAGCGGCGTCACGCAGGTCAGCAGCCACGCTAATTCCGAGTGGCCCGGAACGCTGGATTGCACCACGAGGGACGATTGCTCCGGATCGATCCCGGCCGCGATGAACAAGGCCGCAGTCTCGCGAATCTTGGCCTGCAGCTCGTCGGGTTTCTGGTAAACCGTGACGGCATGCAGATCCACGATGCAAAAGATGCTCTCATAGAGAGATTGGATTTCAGCCCAGCTTTTCAGAGCGCCAAGGTAGTTGCCAATATGGAGTTGGCCAGTGGGTTGTACTCCCGAAAGAACACGTGCTTTCATTTTTAAAAGAGCGAATCTCTATCCTAAGGGATGACCCTCTGGGTTAATCCGTGGGTTAGCCCATATGCCAACCCACATCACGGAGAACAAACTGAACGAAGCAACAACAGCAGTCGATATAGAAAAACTGGTCTATGGCGGGGAAGGACTCGCGCGGCAAGAGGGGCAGGTGATTCTTGTTCCATTTGTCCTGCCCGGCGAGAAAGTGTCCGTCACTCCGGAACGCGTGAAAAACGGGCTCATGCGCGCGTCCACGGCCCAGGTGTTACAACGCTCGCCCCAACGGATTGAACCCCGCTGCGAGTACTTTGCCGATTGCGGCGGCTGCCATCTGCAGCAAACCGGACACGTCTACCAGGTGGAACAGAAGCTCGCAATTCTCCGCGAGACGCTGCAGCGGCTGGGCAGCTTGACCTACGAAGCGGAAATCCCGGCAGTCAGCGGCGAGCCTTGGAACTACCGCAACCGCGTGCAGCTGCATTTCCAGGACGGCAAATCCGGCTTTCACCGGGCCGGATCGCACGACATTCGCTCTGTCAGCCATTGCGAGATTGCTTCGCCGCTGCTGAACCAGACCATCGCCTTGCTGCAGGGGGCGGTGCGGCAGACCGAATGGCCGAAATTCCTGCGGTCTTTGGAGATTTTCAGCAACGAGAGCCAGATCCAAATCACCGTGCTGGATTCAAACCGTGCCGTAGCCGCGCGCTTCTTTGACTGGACAAAGGGCTTTCTGCCGCCGCAGGTGGACGGAGCCATCGAATACCAGGCGCTAGGGCATACCTTTCGCATCAGCCGCGGATCGTTCTTCCAGACCAACCGTTTCCTGCTCGACCAGTTGGTGAACGTGGCGCTGGGCGACAGCAGCGGCGAACACGCGGTGGATCTCTACGCCGGCGTCGGCCTGTTTACTTTGCCTTTAAGCCAACGCTTCAAGACAGTGGACGCGGTGGAGCGCGGCGGACCCGCGTTTCATGACTTGGAATGGAACGCCGCACATGCCGGAGCAACCAACATACGGCCCAGGCGCGGATCGGCGGAAGAGTTTCTGCCTCGCAACGAAGGCAAGCCCGAACTGATCGTAGCTGACCCGCCGCGCGCCGGTCTGGGCCCCACGGCCACCGCCGAACTATTGCGCATCCTGCCGCCGCAATTAACAATCGTAAGCTGCGATCCCGCAACACTGGCCCGCGACCTGCGCAAACTGCTGCCAGGCGGCTACGCGGTGGAAAAGATTACCCTGGTAGATCTGTTCCCGCAGACGTATCACTTTGAAACCGTGGTACATCTCAGGCGTGCTTAGCTTCAGGGTGGTCTTACGCCCTCCGGAAGCGCTGCACCAAACCGCTCCACTTACGCATAATTAATTCCGCAATCGTCAATGCGATGGCGAAAAACAGCAGCGCGGGCCAGAGTTGCAAATGGATAAACATCGTCCGGCCGCCCGCATCGAACACCGCCGCCGGCGAC
>DATHIZ010000550.1:0-4482 GCA_035316385.1 Bryobacteraceae bacterium
AACCACCACCCAAGCCCCGGCCCGTAAAGGAGGGCGCCGAACCGCCCGCTCCATTGCGAAACCCACCGCCCTGGGCAAAGGCGCGACCCGCTCTCGCGCGGGCGGCTTGGTAGGCCGCTGGCGACATCGTGGAACGATCAAAACGTCCTCTTTGCCCCCATTGCGGATCCCTATGCATAAAATTCGGGGGGCGATTTCCATTCACCGGCACTACCCGAACCGGACCTCTTCCGCCAATGCCAACCGGGACGCGCACCACCGGCGCATAGCCGACCAGCCCGGCTCCGTAAAAGCCGTAGCCAAATGGACTGAAGAACGCTCCGCCGCCGCCCGGCAGCCAGGAATAGGAATTAAAGCCTGAGTTCCAATACCAGCCCGGGCCAACCAGGTTGTTTCCATAGGGTCCAAACCCGCCAAAGCTTCCGCCATAGGAGTTAAACCCCATGCCGGAAACGTTGTTGGCTGTTTGGTAACTCGACGCGGCATTGTATTCGGACCGGACATTGCTCCAGGCGAACAGTTCATCTTCCTTCTTGGCATCGAATTTCTGCCTCGTCAACTGCTCGTTCAGCAGGGCCTGATTGCCCTTGCCGATCTCGACCTTTTTGTCACCGTAGGAAATCTGGGCTTTGCCGAAAATCACGGACGCCAGCGGAGCATCATTCGCCGAGAAACGGTACAGACCGCTCTTTAGCAAGATGATGGAAGCGCCGTGGTTAAGCATGGTGATGCGGTTGTCTTTGTTGAGGTCATCCGCTTCGATCATGGCGTCGCCGCGCAGCAATTCCACCTGCGTATCGGTCAAAGACGGCGAGACCATGCGAACCTCGCTCTTATCTCCCAGTCTCAGAAAAACACCCGGAGTCAAAAGAACTTCGGCCTTTCCCGACTCAGTTGCTAACGTATCGCTGGCGTTCAGGAAGACTCCCCTAAGTTGTTGCGTGGAAACGGGTCCTCCGTTCAGGGTAACCGTTCCTTCGATATAATTGACGGCTCCAGGCCTAGCGGAAATCGTATACGCCTGAGGCATCGCGGCCATCGCAGTGAAAGAGAGCCCGGTCAGGATCTTCACCGCTGTTTTCCAAGCGCGTTGCATGTGCTCCTCCTCTATTTCCCCTATTCCCGTCCTTATTGTACGCCTGTTTTAGCCAGGTGACTGAACAACTTAGTTCCTGCGATACAATCGCGTCGGGGCGGAACCCCTCTATTGACACTTCACGCCATCGACTACGCCTGTCTAGTGATCTATTTCATATTCGTGCTTGGAATCGGCTGGCTGGCAAAGCGCAAAATCGCCACCAGCGAAGACTTCCTCACCTCCCGCCATTCGGTTCCGGTCTGGATCACCAGCCTCGCGTTCATCGCGGCCAATCTGGGCGCTCAGGAGATGATCGGCATGTGCGCTTCCGGCGCCAAGTACGGCATCATGACCGCGCACTTCTACTGGCTCGGCGCGGTGCCGGCCATGGTGTTTGTCGGGTTGTTCATGATGCCGTTCTACTATGGCAGCCGGGCGCGCAGCGTGCCGGAGTATTTAAAACTGCGCTTCGATGAGAAAACGCGCGGGTTGAACGCCATAACTTTCGCCGTCATGACCATATTCTCTTCGGGTATCAGCATGTACGCGCTGGGCCGGTTATTTGAACTGGTGCTGGGCTGGAGTTTTACGAATTCAGTACTGCTTTCGGCCGTAATCGTTTTGAGCTATACCTTGCTGGGCGGCCTAACCAGCGCGATTTACAACGAAGTAGTGCAGTTTTTCCTGATCGTCCTGGGCTTCGCGCCGCTTTCGTTTCTGGCGGTGCAAAAGGCGGGCGGCTGGAGCGGTATTTCGCAGCGCCTTCAGCCGGTGATGTCGCACTCGTGGAAATACGCCGCTCATTCCACCCAGAATCCGATGGGCGTCGAAGTTTTCGGGCTGGTGGCGGGCTTGGGCTTTGTCCTGTCGTTCGGCTATTGGTGCACCAACTTCCTGGTGGTCCAACGCGCCATGGCGGCCAACAGCATGCAAGGCGCTCGCCAGACTCCGATCTTTGCCGCACTGCCGAAGCTCTTCATGCCCTTTGTGGTCATTCTTCCCGGCATTGCGGCGGTCGCGCTCATGAGTATGTCGAGCGGCTACATGATCCCCCTGAAAGCCGGCGGCGCAGGGTATGACTATGACCAGGTGCTCACGACGTTAATGGCGCAGTTTTACCCGTCGGGCATGCTGGGAATCGGCATTACTGCGCTCATGGCTTCCTTTATGTCGGGCATGGCGGGCAATGTGACGGCTTTCAACACCGTATTCACCTACGACATTTATCAGAGCTACATTCGCCCCAAGGCCGACGACAGTCATTACTTATGGGTCGGCAGGGCCACTACCGTAGTGGGCATCGCATTGTCGATTGGAACGGCCTACCTGGCCACCACCTTCAACAACATGATGGATTTCCTGCAGCTGATATTCGCTTTCGTGAACGCGCCTCTTTTCGCTACGTTTCTGCTAGGCATGTTCTGGAAGCGGACCACCGGACATGCGGCGTTCATCGGACTGCTGACCGGGACAACCGCCGCCGCGTTAACGCATGGCTTGACGGTGGCGGAAGGAAAAGGCGGATGGATTTCGAATCAGCATGAATTTATCTCGGCCATGGCGCAAAATTACTGGATCGCAATTGCATCCTGGACAACTTGCCTGGTGGTTACGGTCCTGATTAGTTTCATCACCAAGCCGAAGCCCGAGAGCGAACTCCACAACCTGGTATATGGCATCACCGATATCCCGCCGGTTGACACCGCGCCATGGTATAGACGCCCGGGCCCGCTCGCCGTCATCGTGCTCGGCGTCCTGGTGGTGATCAACATTCTTTTCTGGTAAAAACTCATGCCGGTACAAACACATGAATGACCTGCGCCGTCCGACCGGATTTCTTTTCGCCCTACTGGGCGTGATGCTGCTGCTGTATGGTTTGGTCAGCCCGGAAGTGCAGGCCCCGATGGAACAGGGCGTCAACGTTAACCTGTGGTGTGGGTTGATGCTGTTGATCTTTGGAGTGTGTCTTCTTTGGCTTTCTTACCGTGCGAAATCATAACGCATTTTCGCGAGCGTTTCCAGAGCGTTGCCGAACCGCTGGTGTATCGCGCGCCCGGCCGCGTGAACCTGATCGGTGAGCATACCGACTACAACCTGGGCTTCGTCCTGCCGATCGCGCTGGACATGGCCTGCTATGTAGCCGTTGCGCCCGCCGCGCATGGCCGGCTGCGCGTGTATTCGCGCAATACGAATAGTGAATTTACAATCGGCGTGGACCACCTGGCCGGAGCCGAGCCATCCGGCCAGTGGAGTGACTACGCGCTGGGTGTGGCGCGGGAGTTGGTGCTGGCGGGCTACCCGGTTGCCCCTTGCGATCTCTATATCTCGAGCGAAGTGCCGTCCGGTTCGGGTTTAAGTTCTTCGGCGGCGCTGGAAGTGGCGGCCGCTCTGGCTTTGCTGGGTTCGCGTCAAATGGCGCCGCTCGACGTGGCGTTGCTATGCCAGCGCGCTGAATCGGGCTTTGTGGGCATGCCCTGCGGCATTATGGACCAATACGCCTCCGTCTTCGGGCATAACGGCGCAGCGCTTCAAATCGATTGCCGCAGCTTGACGCATAGCTACGTGGCGCTGCCTGAAACCGCCGCCATTGTGGCCGTGAATTCGTTGGTGAAGCACGAACTCGGCTCCTCGGCCTATAGAGAACGCGTGGCCGAATGCCAGGCAGCCGTGTCGGCCATTCAGGAGTTTGAGCCGGACGTGCAAAGCTTGCGTGATGTCTCGCTTGAATTCTTTGGACGCGTGCAGGACAGCATCCCGCTGCTGCCGCGCCGACGCGCGCGCCATGTCATTTCCGACACCCAACGAGTCGTTGATTTTGCCGCCGCCGCGAGCGCCCGGGATCTCCGCGAAATGGGCCGCCTGTTCGTGGCATCGCATCGCAGTATGCAGTACGACTACGAAATCAGCTGCCCGGAAATCGACTTCCTGGTGGATACCGCGATCAAGCTGCCCGGCGTACATGGCGCGCGCATGACCGGCGGCGGATTCGGCGGATGCACGGTCAATTTGGTCGAACCGGATGCGGTTGCGGCATTCCGCGCCACCCTGGCAGAGGCCTACCGGCAGCGCTACGACAAAATGCCCTTGTTTTACACGTGCAAGCCTGCGGCCGGCGCAGGACTAGCGGATTCCTAATCGATTTGTAAGCTGTCAGGTGTCTGACCTGCCCCAAGCTAGTAGTTATGCATCGGGCAAATAACTTGTCTAACTTCTACCCGACCGCTATCACTCACGCAGAAGTGGCAACATTCTTACCATGTCCGGAATTCTGGGACGGATTTACGCTCGGTGCACTGGGCGACGTAGTGAAGAGGCCCGGAGGTTACAACAAACAACAGTCTGATATGCTTTGCCCTTGTGGCAACAAAACTATTTTCCCATCGGCGGTAGCCTTGCCTGGTCGG
>DATHIZ010000551.1:0-12095 GCA_035316385.1 Bryobacteraceae bacterium
AACGGTACACATCCGCCGCGCCGTGCTGACCAAGACCCATAACGGGCATCCGAAGTGCCACTACTGCGGAGCTTGCGGCAGCGGTTGTGATGTGGGAGCGTTCTTCAATTCGTCCGACTACCTGATTGAGCCTGCCTTTGCAACGGGAAAGCTCCGTGTCATCGACAATGCCGTGGCCGCGCGCATTCTGGTTGACGATCGCGGCCTTGCCAGCGGGGTCCAATATTTCGACCGCAACACGAAGCAGGAAAATCGCGTTCTTGCCAAACGCGTCGTCGTCGCCGCGTCGTGCATCGATTCCACCCGCATCCTGCTGAACTCGACTTCCGAAAAGTATCCGAACGGCATTGGAAACTCCTCGGATGTGATCGGCTGCTATCTGTCCGAGCAGATTCGCATCCATATTCGCGGCTTTGCCCCGGATTTGATGGGCGGCAAGGTTTATAACGATGACGGCATCGGCGGGGAGCACATCTATTTACCGCGTTTCAACCACCGCGATGGCCGGAAGCGCGATTACATGCGCGGCTTCGGCGTTCAGTTTTGGAATTCCGGCGCACAGACGGATCTCTCCTACGCGCGTAGCCTGCCCGGCTTCGGAGCCGACTTCAAAAAAGCAGTGAAGACACGGTACCCGGCTATGCTCGCTCTTCACCCGTTCGGCGAGACGATTCCCAAAAAAGAGAATCGCGTCACCACTCAGGGTTCGCCTCTGGACCGCTACGGAGTGCCCATTGCCCGCATCGACTACTCCATCGGCGAGAACGAGCGCCGCATGGCGCGCGACATGTACAACACCATGCTCGAAATCATGCATGCGGCGAAGGCGGAGATCGTTCCAGCCGATAAGGGCCAGCTCGATTCGAATGGCAGCGCCATTCACGAACACGGCACCTGCCGCATGGGGCTCGATCCCAAGCGCTCAGCCCTGAATGCCTTTAATCAAATGCACGACGTCAAAAATGTCTTTGTCGTCGATGGTTCCGCATTTACAACAGCGTCCGAAAAAAATCCAACTTTGACCATCCTTGCCCTTTCCTGGAGGGCCACAGACTATATGGCTCAGGAAATGAAGCGAGGCAACATCTAAAAGCTGCAAGGATCCATCCGCGCTATCTTGCAATAAAACGGGTGGTCACACTGTGCCTCGCGTTTTGGGATTAATTGGTTCGTCGCTCGCTGAAAGAAATTGCGGTCCAGGTCAATGGCCGAGGGATGCGTGCGCCGGCTTCCTGGATGATCGGAGCAGCGGTCCGCATTGATATTCCGGGTCGTGGCAGTTATGTGCCGGCCGCTTACGATCCGAACGGGTCCGCTCCCCATCGTATATTTCGCGCCATCGCGCACGCCGATGGGAAGAGGCTGAACTGGGCACTGGGCGGTGATCGTATTGAAATTACTTCAAGCACGAATATATTGAATGAAGGCGGGAAGGGGTACTTTGGGTGTATCAAGATACTCAGCCGGAGGCGCTGAGATTGCAGGCGGCGGATACAGTGGAATGGTTGCTTCCCAAAATGTAGAGGAATAGATGTTGCGCCGGAGTTGAACCATGCAGCGAACAGTACAAACGGGCGGCTCGCCCGGTAACACCAGAAGAGCGCTGCTTCTCGCCGCAGCCGGCGCTTGCATTCCATCCTGGAACCGCGTTTTTGGGGCTAAGAGGGTCGATTTCTGGAACACGGAAGATCCGGCCAAATGGTCGAGCGGAGAAATTCAAAAATTACTGACGGAATCACCTTGGGCCAAGGGCATCGACGTGCAACTGCCAGGTTACGGACCCGGTCCGGGAGCTGGACAATCCGGAGGCGGGCGCGGCGGCCGCAAGAGCCGTGGCGGGACGAATGGGTCTGCTCCGAACCCCGGACTGTCGCCAAAATTTCCAGGTACGGTGCGGTGGGCCAGCGCCAAGCCGATTCTCATGGCACTGAAGATGGAGCTGCCCCACGAGCTGGCAGGGCACTACGTCATCAGCGTCAGCGGCGTGCCGGTCATATCGGGCGCGTCGTCGGATGACTCCTTTGACGGGCTGAAACAAGTCACCCTACTGCGGCCGAAAGGTAAAGACTCCATCCCGCCGGGCATCATCATGGCGGACAGTCAGGACACCTCCACGCTGCTGTTCGGATTCTTGCCGCAACTGGCGGATCTCAGCGGCGAGAAGCCGGTAAGCTTTTCGATGAAAATGGGGCCATTGAACGTGAAAGCGAAGTTCAATCCGAAAGAGATGCGGTATCGCGGCGACCTGGCGCTTTAGAATTTCTGCGCTTTCGCGCAGACCACCCGGGCCGGAGCGGTAAACTTTGTTTGCCGAACAAAATATGCCAGCCGTACGTACTCTACAAAGGACACCCATGTCGCTCACAACTTCCTCTCCTATCGCGCAGATTAACGCGCTGTTGGCCAGCAAACGCTACGCAGTAAATGAATTAACCGAGAATTCGCTTAGAATTCAAGAAGTCGAAAGCGGGATCTCTCTGCGGGCGGTCCTCGAAGGCGACATATTGTTTCTGTCGCTGGTTTGCATGACGGTACCCTCCGGCCGCCTGTCGCCGGCGATCCTGCAGAAAATGCTTGCCGCGGACAACGGCATTTCGACGTCGTCTTTTCAACTTTATGACACTGGTAACGGGAACGTGGCCATCACTCTGAACAACTTCTGCAAGCTGCAGGATTTAGGATCGGAAGATGAGGACGATATCCTGTCCTGCGTCAGCTTCCTGCTGGCTGACGTGGTACAAGCCCAGCACCTGCTCGGCGCCGATCTGGCCGCTTTGTAAGAAGTTGTAAGAAAACGACAAAAGGAAATCAACCATGGCATTTTTTTCAGAAATTTTCAACCGGGCGGGCCGTGTGGCGCGCGGCCAGGCGAACGCCGGCATGAGCAGCATCGAAAACGCGAATTTTGAAACCACCGTACGGCAAACTATCGCCGATATGAAGACCGAGTTGAACAAGGTGGTGCAGTCGTCCGCGATGGCCATGAGCAATTACAACCAGCTCGATGCCGAATACCAGAAATATGTCCGGCAGTCGCAGGAATGGAAACAGCGCGCCGGCATGGCTCTGGACGCGGGCAATGAAGAGTTGGCCAAAAAGGCGCTGGCCAAAAAGACGGAGTCGGATAAACAGGTAACTTCGCTGCAGACTGCCATCGATTCAGCGCGCCAGGCGAGTGAATCGCTTAAGGCGCAGGTAACCGAACTGAAGCACAAGATTGAAGACGGCGAGCGTACCGCCACTACGCTGGTCGCGCGAAAGAATGCCGCTATGGCACAGCGCAAGGTTTCGGAAGCGCTGGCCGGCGTGGGCAAAGCGGACAACGCGTTCGCCCAGCTTTCCAGCTTCGAACAATCGGTTTCCAAGGAAGAAGCCACGGCCAAGGCATTTAATGAGCTGGCTAATACCGGAAAAGATACCAGTCTCGAAGCCGAATTTGCGCAGTTGCAAGGTCAGAGCGTGGACGCCGAGTTGGAGGCACTCAAGCGGGAGCGGCTGCCTAAAGTTGAATTTGTCAAAGAGCTTCCGTCGGCCGGTGGGCGATAGCGCATGTTTTTCGATCGAAAGCCCGCGAACATCCATCCGCCGGAAGACCTGGCGAACCTGAAAATAACTGACGCGCGCGTGGGCGACGTGCTTTCGGTGACTGGAGCCGGACCGGATTTCGGCGATCTGGATTTCAAGGTCGACCGGATCGATGAGATGGAAGCGGGCAGCCGCCGCTGGGTGCAGTTAAGCGGCGCGTGGCGCGCTCACCGGGTGTTTCTGGAAGTTCACAATCAAGATGATGTGGAAGTGTTTGGCAATTACGACGGCCGTCAACTCACGCTCGACGAGTTGGGGCTTTCCGAAGACGACCTGGCGCAACTCGACGCCCGGCAAAATCAAAACGATTTTGTCGATTATGAAGGCAAGTTCTGGCTGTACCGCTTTAGCCGCGAGATCGGCATTTTCACAGCCGGCGTCGCCACCGGTAAAGGGTTCTATGTCTGGCAGTTTCAGGAGCAGGACACCAAACGCTTCCTGAGCATCCGGAAATATGAGGGCGAGCCGTTTGCGGTCAATTTATGGACCAAGACGGAGCCCGGCGATATCACTATCTATCGAGGTTCATGATGATTCCGTGGAAGCACTTGCTTCTGCCTTTTGCCGCGCTGGTACTTCTCAGCTCCTGCAACCCGGGCTTGCCGCCGTCGCTGCAAAGAGAAGCGCGCCTCGAAAATGACCGGGTTGCCAGCGCGCACCGCCAACTGACGCGCGCCGGGGACAAATTGAGCAGCGACTTGGCGCAGGCGCCCGATCTGTTCCGTGATTCGCCGGAGCCTGCTTCCTGGAAGGCGCGCCTTCAGGCCGCGCAGGATAAGCTTCGCGCCGCCCAAAGCGACAGCGCGGAAGTGACCAAGCTGGTCGAACGGAACCGTCCAGATCCACGTTTGGCGCAGCTTTTGGCGCACGAGCGCGGGCTGCGCGAAGCTGCGCTGCAGGAATCACAGGCCGTTCAAAACGCGAGCGCGAAATGGCTCGACTTTCATCGGGATGCGCCCGGCTTCCTGGCGAACATGAATCGGCAAAGAGAATCGATTCGTTCGTTCGATTTCGCGCCGGTGACAAAAGCAGTGGAAAAGGCCGAGCAGGATTGGCCCGCGAAAAAGAACGTTTTAGAGAACCGGCTCTCGGCGCTGCGTGAAATTCCAAAAACCGCCGAAACCGAGTGGCAAGCTACGGAGAACATCCGGCAGCAGGCAGCCGCGGGAAAAGCCGCCGGCGCCCAAGTAGCAACCTTAATTGCCGAAGAAGATACGCTTGCGGGCGAGGCCAACAGGTTGACAAATCTCAACCGGGATCTGCAGGCCTCGAGCGGTCAGCTATACGATTCGTGGGACAAGGTTCTAACCGATCTTGATACTTCTCATTTAGGCGGCGAGACAGTCTACCGCGAGCGCATCAAGACGGTTCGCACCCACTTCATCGATCTTCCTTTGAAGAAAAGCGAAACAAAAAGCGATGAGCGTTGGACCGACGTGTCCGCCGACTCTTATCACGCAGTGGAAAAAGACCTGGGCATGGCGATCGCGCATAAAGACGCGGGCGTTTTCGATTCGGAAGCGCAGAACACGCCGCAGCCCCCGGGTTTCGGTTATGTCGCGTCGCCTTCTGTTGGGTCGAACCAATACGGCTACTGGACCCATAGTGGCGGTAACAGCTTCTGGACGTTTCTTCCGCAATATCTGATTCTGCGGGAACTGCTTTGGAACCGCGACTACCGTCCGGTGATGGCGAACCAGTACAACGCTTATCAGACCGCGCAACGCAGCGGGCGCACGTATTACGGTCAGGAAACGCCGTCCAGCGCACCTAAATACGGTACCCACGGCACTTTCACGCAAAGCCACTATGCCAGTAGCCGCTACGTCCAGTCGGGCGGGTTTAGTGGGTCCGCCTATGCCTCTCGCAGCGCTGGCCAGGGCTCGAATTTTAACAAGTCGCGCCCGGCCCAGTCCTTCGGCTCCGGCGATAGCGGCGGGCGGCGGTTCGGCAGACAGCCCGGCCCTACTCCTTCAGGACAAAGGTTCGGCCGTCCGGGCGGCGCGCGACCGTCCGGACGTGGATTCGGCGGTGGCCGCCGCCGTTAGTCTTTGTCTATCAGCGATTTCTTTGACACCGCACGCACCTTCCGCTCGTCTAGGAAGGGATAGTATCCTCGAAAGTGCCAGTTAGACTTAAGCCCGAAGGGCAGATCACATCGCAGTTCTCGCGCTCTTTGCGGCGCTTCTTGGTGCTGCTTCGCTCCTCTTTGCGCCGCCCGGCCGTTCGCATCGCTCTGGCGGCAATTCTGGTTTGCGCGGTTATTGTTGTCGCGGCCTTTGCTTCTTTTTACTTGAAGTACACCCGCATCGTAGATGAACGCATCCGGCGGCCGATCTTCAATGAAGCGGCCCAGATCTACGCCCGCTCCGACCGCGTCGATGTTGGCGACCAGACAAGCGCTGCCGCCATCGTGGGCGAATTACGCAGCGCGGGTTACGCCGCTAGCCGTGGGGACACTCGTTCCAACATGGGGACGTTCTCCGCGCGCGACGCCACTCTCCGGATCGATCCCGGCCCCGGCAGTTATCGCCCAGGGCAAAGCGCCAGCATTCATTTTGCCGCCGGCCAGGTAGATACTATCACCGGTCCCAAAGGCGAATCGCTCTCGTCGTACGAACTCGAACCGCAACTCGTCACCGGTCTTTTCGATGCCAAGCAGCGCTCGAAGCGGAGGCTGCTGACTTACGCCGAAATCCCGCCGCTCGTCGCTAACGCCATCGTCTCAGTCGAGGACCGCCGCTTCTTCCAGCACAAGGGCATTAACTATTTCCGGTTAGTGGAAGGGCTCCTCACGCCTATCCTTCAGCATCATCGCATGCAGGGTGGTTCCACGCTGACCATGCAAATGGCGCGCGCCTTCTTTCTGACTAACGAGCGCAGTTTGCACCGCAAGCTCGCCGAAATGACCATCGCGCTGGTGCTCGAACGCCGTTTCACGAAGGAGCAGATTCTCGCCATCTACGTCAATCAGGTCAGCTTCGGCCAGCACGGATCGTTCAACATCAGCGGTTTTGGCGAAGCTTCACAGGCTTTTTTCGGCAAAGACATCAAAAACGTCACGCTACCCGAAGCTGCTCTGCTCGCGGGCGTAGTCAACGGCCCTAGTGTGTTCTCGCCCTTCCGTCATCCTGCCGCGTCCACCAGGCGCCGGAACCTTGTCCTGCAGGCGATGTTCGATAATCACATGATCACCGAAAGGCAGATGGCGGCAGCGAAGGCTACGCCTCTTAAGCTCGCGCCTCCAAGCGTGGAGGCTGAGGATGCTCCCTACTATGTCGACATCGTGCGCGACCGCCTTCTGGATCAATACGAAGAGAGCGATCTGACTTCCGGAGGCATGCGCGTCTATACCGCGCTTGATCCGAAGCTGCAGCAAGCGGCATCCGAGGCCATCGAGATCGGCATGAAGCAGGTGGACGCGATCCTGCTCCGCCAGCGTACGCGCAGAATCCGCTCCGGCAAAGGAAAGAATGCCGTGGTCACCACGCAAGTCGCTCCGGGCCCCACTCCGCAAGTCGCTCTGATCGCTCTTGATCCTCACACCGGGGAAGTGCTCGCTCTGTCGGGCGGCCGCAATTATACTGCCAGCCAGCTCAATCACGTCCTGGCCAAGCGCCCCACGGGCTCCATCTTTAAGCCTTTCGTCTATGCCGCCGCCTTGAACACCGGGCTCACGGGAGAACCCGCCAAGGCCTACACGCAGATCACTATGCTTGACGCCACCGAGGGCACCTTCGATTTCAACGGCAAACCATACAGTCCCCGCAACTTCGATCCGAAGGATAGCGTCGGGCAGGTGACCATGCGCCATGCGCTTGCCCATTCCATCAACACCGCCACGATTCGCCTGGCCGAAATGGTGGGGTACGACAAGGTGGTGGGACTGGCTGAAGCCGCGGGGATCAAGGACCTCAAGCCTACACCCGCCATGGCGATTGGCGCCTATGATGCGACGACGCTCGACATGGCGGAAGCCTATACCGTGTTCTCCAACGGCGGAGTGCGCCTGACGCCTACTTTTATCCGTTCCATCCAAGCCCGCAACGGCGAAGGTCTGCAAAACGCCGCGCAGGAAAAAGCCAATGTGCTCGATCCGCGCGTGGCTTATCTCATTACAGACATACTGCAGTCCGTGCTTACCGAAGGGACCGCCGGTTCCGTCAGTGCACGTTTCAATGCGCCCGCGGCCGGTAAAACCGGCAGCTCACACGACGCTTGGTTTGCCGGTTACACTTCGAATCTGCTTTGCCTCGTCTGGGTGGGCAACGACGATTACACCGACCTCAAAATTGAAGGTGCGCACGCGGCAGCACCGATTTGGACGGAGTTCATGGTGCGCGCCCGCAAGCTGCATCGCTATAGCGATATGCAGCCGTTTACGCCGCCGGCCGGCGTAGTGGCAGTTCAGCTGGATAAAATCAGCAACCTTCCGGCGGACGAAATGTGTCCTGACCGCTATGAGGCCTATTTCATCGATGGGACTATACCCGCTGCCACGTGCGGACGCCCCGAAGGCCCGTCGCGAAACTTCTTCCAGAAAATGTTCGGCATCGGCGGCCACAGCGAACCCGTTCTTCCTCCGCTAGCGCAACCGGCTCCCGCCCAGCCGGCGACGTCGAATCCAACGCAGCAGCCAGGCCAGCCGCAAGTAACCAATCCTGCCGAGCAGGCTACGCCGCCGCCGGCGCCGGAAGTGAAGCAGAAGAAAAAAGGATTTTGGAAGCGTATTTTCGGCGGTGGGAAAAACTAAGCCTTCGCATGTCGGCCGGTGTATACTCAAGCTGGCTTACGTAATCCATCGTAGCCGTCCGTGCGCCGTTTAATTAAGATCGACGCTCGAATTTTCCCGCACACTTAAGGCGCTGCTTTTGCGACGCCGATCAAAAAATCCGGAGCTTATATGTCATTGCGAAGTGGAGATCGGGCCCGTGCTCATAAAGTCGAAAGGAAGCGGCGCTTTCGCCGCACCCGGCTGCGGCTTCTGCGCAAGCTGTCCGCACCCGCGTTAGAGAACGGCGACGGGTCCGCGGTCCAAGCATCGCCCGCCAAAGAGGAATAACCTCGCTAACTCAGCCCGAGCGGCGCCGGGTTTCACTTCGACGCGATCTCCGACGCGATCTCCTTTAACATAATCTTTAGGTTGCAACGTATTCCGCCTGAACGGCTTGTGTAAACTGCGCTTGACAATTTGGTAAGACCAATATACCATTCTGTGAGCACGTTCCGTTGCTTAAGGAGATCAGAAGCTTGGCGATTTGGAAGCGATTGACTCTGCTGGCCTCGCTTGCCGGCAGTTTGGCGTGGGCGCAAGGCTCGCCTCAACACATGTCTCAACCGGGTTGGTGGATGACTGAACCCGGCCGGTGGGTGCAAACCAATCTGCGGCAGACCGATGCAACGCTCGATGCGGACCGGCTTGTTTCACAGCTGGCCGATATGCGGGCCAATGTTTTGCTCATGGGCATGGGGGGTATCGTGTCCTATTACCCCACTAATGCGGGCTTCCACTATCCCAGTCCGAACCTGCCGGCCGGCGTCGATCTTTTCGGCTCGGTTGTGCAGAAAGCCCACGCGCGCGGCATTCGCGTGGTTGGCCGCTACGATTTCAGCAAAACGAGCAAAGCTGTTTTCGACGCCCATCCGGAGTGGT
The DNA here is from genome assembly GCA_035316385.1 of Bryobacteraceae bacterium. Classification (GTDB taxonomy): domain Bacteria; phylum Acidobacteriota; class Terriglobia; order Bryobacterales; family Bryobacteraceae; genus Bog-105. The sequence continues at coordinate 9,239 of DATHIZ010000551.1, forward strand.
TCTTTCGTCAAGCCAACGGCGAGCCCGTCCTCTACAACGGGCTTTATGTTGTTTGCATCAACGGGGACTATTATCGCAAGCAGGCCATGAAAATTCTGACGGAAGGCCTCGAAAAATACGAGGTCGACGGCCTCTTCTTTAACGCCTTCGGCAATCAGTCGCGCGACTACAGCGGCAGAGAGTTTGGCCTGTGCCATTGCGATTCCTGTCAAAGAAAATTTCGCGCCTTGTACCATCGCGAAATTCCCGAAAAGCCGGATGACGATTACCGCCGCTTTATGTTTGTCTCGTCCCGCGAAGTGGCTGCCTCCATCGGCGAACTCATTCACAGCAAGCGTCCCAAAGCAGGCTACTTCAATTACATTCAGGAATCGACTGACGGCATCATGTCCGAATCGAACACCGCCGTTGAACGCCCGCTGCCATTATGGCCCTACTCAGCCAGCGATAACGTCAACCGCGCGCGGAATAGCGAACCCGGTAAGATGGCGGTCAATCTTAATATGCAATTCGTCGATTTTTGGTGGCGCTTCGCGACGGTGCCGCGCCAGGAAATCGCTTTGCGCATGTGGGAGAACGTGGCTAATGGGGGCGCGCTGACGTTTGAGGTTAACGGCACGCTGGACCTGCAGGATCGCCAGGCGCTGGAAACAGCCAAACCGATCTTTCGATGGATCGCGGCGAACGAGCAGTATTACGCCCGGGAGGAAACGGCCGCCAAGGTCTTACTGCTGGGCGCTTCTTCGAAAACGGGTCACACTTATAGCCAAAATTCCTACCGCGGACTCTTCCGGCTGCTGAGTGAAGAGCACGTGCCGTTTGCCGTCTCGGACAACATGGATTGGCTGGGAAAGCGAAAGTTCGACTTAGTCATTGCCAGTGATTGGGCTCCCAGGGAACTGGAGCAATATGTCGCCGCCGGCGGACATGTGTTGATTGCCAGCCCGCAGGCGCCCGAATTTCCGGTCGCATCGGTCGTGCGCACATCGAAAGACGTCAAGGGCTATTTCAGAGTGCGCGACCATGCTCAGCTTCCTTCACTGAAGGATACAGATCTGTTGATGACGAATGGTCCGTTCACTGAAGTGAAGACGGACGGAAAGCCACTTGTGACGCTGGTTCCGCCTTCGCTCATCGGGCCTCCTGAACTGGTTCACGTGGATATGAAAGATACCGACACGCCGGGTCTTGTCATGATGAAGCACGGAGCGGGGGAGGTCGCGTGGTTTCCGTGGGATCTCGCGGGTCTGTATTATCGCGAAAGTTTACCCGCGCATGCCGCGCTATTCAAAGATGTCATGGACCGCCTGAATCCACACAGGCAGCTGCTGACCGACGCCCATCCTTTAGTGCAAATGACCTGGATGAAACAGAACGGGCGGCAGCTGCTGCATCTGATTAACATGAGCGGACATTCCGAAACGGGATATTTCCCGCCGGTCCCGATGAGTAACATCCGTGTGCGGCTGGAGGGGAGTTTCGCGAATGCGAAAAGCCTGCGCTCTCCCGCCCATCTTCCGGTCAAAGTAACTGGCGGCTACACTGAACTTACTCTTCCGCAACTTACAGATTATGAGTTAGTCGTGGTGAACTAAATTAAGCCAAAGCCAGGGGTACTGCTTCTTCCCAGCGTCCCTGCGCTTTCAAGATCAGTTCAATTACTTCGCGCGCAGCGCCGCGGCCGGCAAGCCGCCGCGTTGTGTAGTGGCAGACCGCTTTCAATTCGTCCGCCCCATCGGCAACGGAAACCGCCAGGCCTGCCCGTTTCGCCAGCGGTATGTCCGGCAAATCGTCACCCATGTATGCCACTTCTTCCGCCGTGACGCCGGCCTTCTGCATGCATTCTTCAAACGCCGTGGTCTTCTTCGCTTGTCCCAGATAGACGAAGGTCACTTGGAGCTCTTCGGCGCGCTTTGCGACTGCGGGTGAGCGGCGGCCCGTGATAAAACCGGTTTGGATGCCCATCGTGCGCGCGAGCGAAAGACCCTGGCCGTCCCGTGCGTCGAAGATTTTCATCTCCGAGACAACCGCGGGAGCGGAGCTGTCGGCAGCGGTTGTGGAGATCAGGCACACGCCGCCATCGGTGAGGGTACCGTCGACATCCATCAGGAAGAGTTTGATTTTCCGCGCGCGGGCAAGAACATCAGCCGACGCAAGGCCGGCGATTGAGACATCAGACATGAGTCAATGGTAGCCCGGCGATACTTATGGTTAAGCTGGATCATATGATGCAGAGGCTGATCCCGAAAATCTTCTACGCCATTCTGGAGGACGGACTGGACTTGTTCGTAGACTCACTCGGTTTTCGCGTCCTCTACCAGGAAAATGACTTAGCGGTAATCGAACGGGACGGGGCTAAGGCCTATCTCGTACAAAGCCCGGAGTTTGCAGCAAAGGACCGGCCCGAGATCACAATCGAGACGGATTCTATCCAGGACCTTTATCAGGAAATCAGGGCGAAGCGACCGGACATGCTACATCCGAACTCGAATACTATAAGCCGGCGGCCTTGGGGCGCAGTGGAATTCGCAGTGCGAGACAAAACCGATGTGTGCGTCATTTTCCGTCAATGGTGACTGGAGGGCGGGGCAGGTGAGGGCAGGGTTCTCGATGCACTTATGATCTCCGCGTCAATCTGTTGAACCCTTTTCCCACAAGCCGCGTTCCAAGAAGAATAATTGCCAAAACCACCAGACATGCAATGGCTTGGATGCCGATACCGGCGAGATTCCGCGAGACAAACTTCCGGGTTGCTCCGCGGATGTAGGCGGTGCGGGGAGACGAACTCTCGTAATCCACTGGCACGGACGATTTCTCTTTCAAGCCTGGCACCGATCCGGCGTCGATCAGATCGGCT
>DATHIZ010000552.1:0-3738 GCA_035316385.1 Bryobacteraceae bacterium
CAGCGGCTTACCTCAAATATCTCTGCCCTTGGCGGTCCTGGACGAATGCCCGCTCGGACTCTCGATTGTCGGCGGTCGTAATTGCGACGAAGATATCCTTGCGCTTGCGATTGAGATGGGAAGCTCTTGAGACGCCGCCGCGGCGCAAAGTGGACGTACGCTGAAAACCTGTGTCAGCTAGGCACCGGCAGGAGACTCCGGTCCGGCCGTTGGTCGGACTGGCTGAGTGGCGGTCAACGAATGCCGCCAAGCCGAGGCCTTGAATTGAACGTGGGCGTTGCATAGGACGGCAGACGGCGATACCGCAGGGCCAGCGCTGGGCTGATCTGTGCCAACGGACGTTAGTTCATCGCGCTCCTTGGCGGCGCGGCGGCGATCCGACCACTCGGCGTGTATGCGGAGCGCCCGCCAGAGCGCATCGCTGCGGCAGGATCAAGGCGCCGAAGAAGCCGGTCAAGAAGCCGCGCAAGGCGCGGCCAGAAGGAGATGCTGATTCCGATTGCCGGCAAGAAGCCGGCCAAGGAGTCGGCGGCGAAGAAGGCCGGCGGCCAAACAACGGGTGTTGGCCTAAGGCCTTTCGGTTTCGTCGCTGCGGCGGTCAGACCGGCAATCCGGGCAAATACCCACCACCTCCGCTCCATTCTGAAACGTTCGATAAGTAATCGATATCTCTAGGGTCGAATTTGCGCCGAAATTCAGAATAAGCGTCGATTTTGCTCACAGTCCCGTCTGATTTTGATTCCGCCATTCGGAGGTTCGATCCCTCCCGCCCCAGCCAGCCATTCCGGCATTCGGCCGGGCTCCCCAGGAAACGTGAGAATGAGCCGGAAATCGGCAATTTTGGTACGCCAAATCCCGAAAGTCTCCGGGCATGTCCGCGAATATTCCCGTTTTGCAGAGACTGTCGGCGGATACTTAGTGCGATCGCGACTGCTGCCCACACGCCGCAGTCAAATTCGCGGTCGTCTCCAGATCGGGAAGGGCTATGTTGGGTGCGATCAATTCTGTGATGCCGCCTGCGGCTCGCAGTCAAATTTACCATTTTTCTCCAGTTCAGGAGCGGCCGTATTGGGAGTCGTCAGTCCAGTGCTGCGGCCCGAGCCACTGACTCTTAATCATCCGCTCCAAGGTTCGAGCCCTGGTGCGCCCACTACCCAGTCTCAGGGTTTGGACCTTCGCAGTTCGCGCGCGGAAGTGCGGGCTTTCTCGCTCGCGGGGCGTCTCTCAATTCGTCTCCTGTCTCTGCGGAGAAAATTTCCGTTCCCGGCTACAGGGATTATTCTGGACCAAGTCCAAGGCTCCGAAGCTGGCTCTATTCGGTGGGCGGATCTTGTGGAACAAGTCATCCATCGTAAACGAAGGCGCTCGAGCTGCCCCTGAACAAAACTGGCCTGGCGGGTTCGAGCGGTGTGCTACGAGATTGCAATGATCTCAAGCTCTTGACCGGATGCACCGACTGCATCCCCAACAGCTTTACCCATCAGACTCGGTGCCACCGGGAATACGAAGGAAATAGAACAGCGCCTTAGGGTCCGCTTCGTCCTCTCCCACGATACAATATTTCTGTACGCGCCCATCGTCGCGCCTGAAGGCCACCGTGCTTCCAAAGGCAACAGTGTCAGTTGACGTAGGGCTTGTATGACCTGAGCCGTTCGAACTCTTGCCGCGCAATTGCGCTATCGTTCCCGTCGCCGAGGTGCCGAGCGCTTCGGATTTGATTTACGACAGGCAGAGCGACAGCGGAGAGCTAAACGAGGTCCTTCGGCTTTCCTCCATTGCCGAGCACCATCGTTCGCATTTCCTCAACGAGGCGGAGAGTCTTCACCATATGGTCTGGAGGGGCAGACTTGCCGAACATAGACGTGATATCCTCGGCCATGTCCACAGATTGATCGAAGCCTACGACAATAGCCAATCGTAGCGCTGGAATTCTCGCGAACCTGCTAAACAGGTTGGCGAGAACAATGTTCATCGCCAGTGTTTCGGCTGATAGCAAACGAAGTTCGTTTTCATGTTCCATACAAATCTCTCTGTCTATTTGGGGGGCGTCCGTCCCGTAAAGGACGATAAATGCTCATCAAAGCGCGGACCAAGGTGCTCAACGGCCATAGGTCTCGCGTTCCGCTGATCTGGAATCCTGCCCGTAAAGCCATCTTCACACCTATCGTCAAACAAGAAACCCGCCGAAAATCGACGGGATCTTTCAGCGACCTAAGGCGGCCCTTAGGCCGCCTTTAGCTTAGAATCGGCGCCGTCTTATCGGCGGGATGGCGCATAGCCGAAGAAAGCACGCGCCCGCCAAATTGTAGGGTCGGTCGCGCGGGGCGCGATCAATCCTTATGCCGAACGTGATGCTTCACTGAGATGTGCTTTGACGACATCATCATCGCATACGGACCGTTGTGTGCCGACGCCATAGCGCTCATTGGCGCGCCATCATGCGATCCAACGCCCAAGCTCTGATAAAAAGCCTGTGCGCCCGGTTCCTGGGAAGCTTGCTGTGCAAATCCAGGGGTTGCAGCCGCCGCTGACAGAATCGCAGCCACGGCAAGAAGTTTCAAATTGTTCATCTTCCAATCCTTCTAGCTAGTTGACCCCGGCGCGTCTGTCCGTTGGTCTTCTGACGGAAAGACTCAGATCTGATCTGCGATATTCCCGTCGACGCCAATAATGTTTTTGATTATTTCAAGCCGCGAGCCACAGATGGCGACAAGCAAACCACCGCGCGGGTGCTTCGTGGTCCCGACGGGATTGTCACGTGTACGTTTCAACGTGGCTCGGAGCCCAAAGTCGATATGCAAGCTGCGCGAATGCAGTGAAGCCCTTGGTGGTTGCCGGCCCGGGGAGCTAGCTGTGGCGTACCCCCAGAAGCGTTGGCGTAACTTCGTCCAGCGCCCCAACGGTTAACTGCGCAGGCCCGAAGTTGTAACCCAGCGAAGCTCCAACTGCCCAAACGTTGCATCTGTTGACATTGACGGCTCCGCCATAAAATGCACTGGACTGATCGTCGCTGACTTTGCCCGCGTAGTGCTGCGGACTTCACTAAGCGCAGCCATCAGCTGCCTCAAAAAAATGTCCCCTCCACATCGACGATCAGGCGTCGATGGAAGGGGACATCCGGAAAAATTGGGTTCGTTACTTGTGGTACATTGAGGTCTTGACCGGCTCATCAGGTGCCCAGAGCCGATAGTTCAGGGTCGCAAAGACAGTCAGACCCTGCGGAACCAGAGAAGAGTCGTCGCCCGTCGCAGCGACAGCGGCAGGATTTGAGGCCTTTGCCGAAACCTCTTGCGTTGCCCACACAGACAAGGCCGCGGGTCCGAAATCGTAACCCACGAGAGCGCCCACCGCCCAAATATTGAACCTTTGGGCATTCAGCAGGGTCCCGGTGGCGTAAGCACAGGTTGCCGTACAGGAGTCGTTGGAAACCTGTCCGTAGTAATAAGCGACAGGGCCGAAAGTCCATTTGCCGATCGTCTTGGTAGCGGTAAAGTCGGCGTGGAGAATATCACCTGTCGTATACTGAGAGACGGTATTCCTTGTGTTGAATTCCTCGTAGATAGCGGCGCTCAAGTTCCAGCCGTCTTTCAAATACGACGTGATCACTTCGGGCTGGAATGTCCAGAACGGTAATCCAGCGTTCCCGGTACCAAAGACACCATTGACGGTCCCGTCCGGCGTGTAAATCCCGAGACCGGTTTTTATGGCAAACCCACTATCTGCAAGCTTCCAGCTCAA
>DATHIZ010000553.1:0-8006 GCA_035316385.1 Bryobacteraceae bacterium
TGAGGCGGATGTGAGCAGGCCGCATCGTCCGTGCCGGGCCATTTGGATCGGGCGCACGGAGATCCACCCCACCGGCACTCCGTATCAGTTTCATCTGCTGAGGATGACTTTACAGGAAAAGCGGTTTGACGGATGTAATTATGCGGTCGACCGATACGTCAGAAGGGACAAAACTTATCAGTTCGTATTTGATTCGAATTCATATTCTATTCGAGAAATGCGGCAGACTGATCCTCCCGATAGCGGCCAGTTCCGCGGGCCGGCTCCGGGCAATGGCCGGAAGGACGCGCAGTCACAATCCAACACCAACCTGTGGGACTCGATTACCTCCACAGCCTCCAGAGGTCTGGGCGAACCTCCCAAGAAGCCTGGGAGCCCCTCTCCGATCGATTCAACGCGGGAGCTTAACCGGACATCCTGGGTCCTGGCCGGCAAGGACATCAAAGCACATCATGTCGGGATCGTAAAGGACAAGGGGCAAAACGAAAAGCTCATTGCGCTGAAGAAAATCCGCAAGATCAAGGCCGGGCAGTTGGGTCAGGTGGAGGCCGTCAATGCCGGCCGCGCGATTGTCCGGTTCTACAAAGGGAGCCGCATCGAGAAGTTCAGCGGAAAAAAGAACGCAATCAGGCGCTGGTACGACAAAATCGGCGGACCTTACGTGGAAGTTAAGGACGATCTGTACACAGCGCTCAGGGCGGACATCGTTGAGGTATCGCTAGATGACATCGTCGAAGTGAATGATTACCTGGATCAGCAAAGAGTTGACCGGACGTGACTGCGCGACGATAGGTTTGGAACATTATGAGACTCGGCATCAGGTTCTTCACGGCTTTCAGTCTTGCCAGTGCCTCTGTCCTCGCCCAATCGAGTGATCAACGCCCTACTTTCAAATCCAATGTGCGGGAAGTCTCCGTCGTTTTCCGCGTTGTCGACAAGAATAATCAGCCCGTGTCGGGGATCACGCGTGACGAGATCAAGGTCTACGATGATGGGGCGTCGCGGGCTATAACCAGTTTCCAAGGCGGCGTCGCAAACGCACAGGTGGTCGTCCTCGCCGACGTCAGCGGCAGCATGGGCACCGTACTGGAACCGCTGGCAGGAGCACTGTTCAATTTCGCCGACATTGTCTCGAAAGATTTCGAGCGCCAACCGGGAGATGTCCTGTTAAGCCTGGTTCCGTTCAGTGACACGGCGACGATGCTCGTCGATCGCACCTCAAATCCAGCGGAATTCAAGGAAGCCGTCAGGCGCTTACGTCCCGGAGGAGGCACCGCTCTGGTCGACTCTGTGATGGCGGCACTTCAGAGCGCCTTCGGCGCCAAAGAGGTCTCCACCGCGCGCAGACCAGGCTTGGCTTCCGGGGGCAGCGGTGGAGAGCGCGACGGCCCCCTGCGTCTGATGCAGCCGTCGAATACGGTCCAGGGCGCCACTCGATCGAAGTTCCTGGTGATTTTCACCGACGCCGGAGAGAATGCGTCTTCTCATCGCTGGTCTGAGATCGCCGCCGCCATGCTCGGCAGGGATGTGGCGATATACTCTGTCATTTTCGAATCCGGCTCACCCGATAGCGATTTATCAATGCTCTCGAAGATCACGCTTCAATCGGGAGGCAAAATGTTCCGTTCGAAAGTGGATGAGCTCCAGCGCGTTTACGCCGAGATCGCCAAGGAGATACGGAGCCACTATCAATTGGCCTTCTCCGCCGCAGATACCGTGAACCCGCGAATCTGGAGGAATCTCCACCTCACGACGAATCGCACCGGGGTTACCGTTTTCGCGAGGGCCGGATACTGCCCGGAAGCGCCGTGCCAGAAACCCGACGGAAGTTTTGTCGGGGGAAGGCCAAAGAACTGGAATGAGGTCCTGGAGATAAGCAGGGACCCAGGCCTCATTGTTTCTCTAAAACAGCATTTGAGGGACCTGAAATTCGAGTACACGCCAGAGACGGAACGAGCGGTCAGCGATCTCGCCGCTAATCCTGTTCTGGTTGAAAAAGTTTGGAGCGTCGATCGAAAACGCGCGGGGAAGAACGATCCGAGTCTTGTAGCCCATAAGGCCGACAGTGGAAATCGACAGGTGAGTCTAGACGCCGAGGTATGCGGGATTACGATAGATCCCAAAATCCGTTCGCTGCCGGTTGAGCGTACGGGTGTGCCCGCCTTGGTCGTCGTTGATCCCGAAATTCGAATTGCGCGGCGGCCCGGCGCGGCACAAATTTCCGGAGGAACGGAAGAGGCCTATTTTCAATCGCAGGCGATCTTTTATCTGGCGGATGTTTCTGGCCGGAACCCCGCGAAAATTCGGGTCCAGTGCAACCGGCCGAATTTTTTGATCAGCGAGGACCTCGTTCAATTTGCCGCCGAGGCGGTGAGAACATGGGCTAAAGACTAAACCCCAGACCCGCCCGTTGCGGCGGGGATTATGACTCTGTTGGAACGCCGGAACACCAACTGCAGATGCCTGATCGAGTGCGCGCTATGCCGCACTCTTTGCACCATGCCATTTGGTGGGTCCAGAGCCATTTCCAGCGGTTAACTAGTCTGATGATCATGGAAAACTCCTTCCTATCGAAACATCTTCTACACAACTTGCACGCCGTTTTCCAAACAAAGCGCTCCTAGCTTGTGACGTGTAACGTGTAGCTGGATGTTCAGCGAGGCAACTCGTCAGACGCCCCCACGTCGGCGGTAGACGTCCGGCCGACGCTCCGCGAGACTGATGCGCTGCAAAAGTACAGAGAGAAATGCTTTTAGCCCGTCGTAGCCTTGTGGCTTGGCATAAATTTCATCCTGATCCACAATCCGTATTTCCAGCGCTTCACGTTCGGCAAGAGCACGCCAGAAAAGCGCGGCGCAGGAGGTAGTTAGCGCTCGATGAAGACATGCCGTGATGAAGCATAGGCGGCGGCCTCAATCCTCCAATAGCCCTACAATATCGCGGCTGCCGCGTATGACATGAAGAATGAGCGCGTCTTCGGCCTCGATTCGGTAGATGATGACGTACTCGCCTACAAGGAAGCTGCGAAGGCCAGGGCGCAAATCGTGATCGCGCCGCCGCCCTATTTGCGGATGCTGCGCCAGAAACCAGAAGCGCTCTGTGATGGTGTCGATGAGGCGGCTGGCAATGTCGGCGCTACCGCTCTCGCGGGCAACGTATAGCCAAATGTCGTCAAGCTCGTATTCGGCTTCGGGTAAGAGACGAAACCCGCTCATCCACGGATGTTCTTTTCGGCGTTGAGGCGGGCAATGCCACGCCGCTTTATCTCGTCTGCGAGCTGCGCCGCTTCCTCTCGCGTCGTAACCCTGCGGCCGTCACCGCGCGCAAAAGAAGCCTCGGCCTGATCGACAGCTGCAAGGATTTCCGCACGACGGCGCTCGCGGCCTTCCCATAGCGATAGAGCTTCCTGCAGGGCGTCCTCCTCGCGGGCAAAGCGGCCTGTCTGTATGGCCTCTTGGATGAAGGCTTTCTGGTCGTCTGTGAGTTGTACTTCCATGCTCAAACCTTTCTTTAGCGTAAAGGAAATACAACGCCCTGTCACGTTTTCAGGAGTTGGTATATTTCTTGTTGTATGGTTGATCGTTCATTTCAACGATCCCGTCATTGTTGTCTATCAGGAAGATCGTTGGTATTGGCATGGCAATTAGACGATAGTCACAGGCGGCTTCGCTGCTCTCGGGCTATTGCTCGGGAGGCTGGTTCCTCCGATGAGCTACGAGCTTGTGCCCCGTTTCCGATAAGGCTAACTTGAAGGTATGACCGTGGAACTCAAGCCGGAAACCGAGCGACTGGTGCAGGAAGAAATCCGGCGCGGCCATTTTCATTCGGTTGATGAAGTGATTGTGCAGGGTGTCTATGCCTTGCGTGAGAAATCCCAGGTGGAGCAGGCCGCAGTAGCCCCACCAAGGCCCCGCAAAAAACTCTATGATCTTCTCACGCAACCTCCCTTTGCCGGTTCTGAACTGAATCTGGAGAGGCAGAAGGATTATCCAAGGCCCGTCGATCTGTGACGGGCTTTCTGCTCGATACGAACGTCCTGTCCGAATTTGCACGCACGGGGAGCCAGATCAACACGTTGACCGCTGGTTGAGACCAGCGGCAGCGGGGCGGTCGCGCGCTACCCTCGCGGGTCGCTGCAGTGCTCGCCCACTGCTCTAAGACGAGCCGCCGCACTTGCACCGGGGTTGGCAGACGCGGCAAAACGCCCGTCCGCATTTGGGGCATGTGCCGAAACAGGCCTTGCATAGGCAATGCATCGTTTCGCACAGAAAAAGCGGCCGAGCCACGTCTCCGCAGTTCTCGCACCACGGCAGATCGAGTTGGCGCAGCGTGGCGTTCCAATGCAGATTGGTAAGCCGTTCTTCCTTCTTACGAATCAGCCGGACGGAAATTGTCCGTACCGGCAGCGTGACTGTCAGGACATCCATGAGAGACACCTGAATTCGTAGCGAGTGCTTGCGAATCAAGTCCTCGAGTTTAGCGGTGCGATCCAGTTCGGTGGCCTGTGCCCGGCCGCGTTCTTTTTCGGCGGCTTCCGCATCGGCTGCGCGCTTGACGATCCGTTTTTCAATCTGAGCCAGCAGACTGCGGTAATAGGAGCGGATGCGTTCGGTGTCACGCGCCATGCGCCGATTGGCGCTGTCTTCGATGCCGGCGATCAATTTGCGGACCTCGCTGCGCGCGGCTCCTACGGCTGTGCGATACAGGGCGGCAATCTTCTTGTTGTCCATCTCCAAGCCGGGAGCCGGCTCCAGTTCCGCTTCAATGGATCGCAGCAAGTTGCCAGATTGCGGAACGGCGGAACGGGCGTCCGGATTAAGGCAGATATTCACCACGCCGGTGGAACGTTCGTCTGAATCCACGGTGTAGTGGAAGAAAAACAGATAGTAGACCGTACTCGCCGAGTAATCCTCCACAAACCGATAGATCCCATTCTGTATGGCGAGTTCACGATCGAGAACGGCGGTTGCGTCAATGCGAGGCGCCGTTGGCGGATGGGGGAGCCGCGCGTTTACGATGCGGGGTTCAGGCGGCAGCAGTTGGCCCAGCCGCTCCAACCATTCGCCGGGATCATCGGCGCCGGGCCCAGCGCCAAAGTGAAGAGACAACCACTCGCTTGCGCCGAGAGCCTGGGCCACCTCGTGCGGCAGCAATGCGCGAAACGAATCGTCTTCCTGTCCTTCGACCAGCGCATCGCGGCTGACGAGCAAATCCTTCGCCCACCCGGTGATTTCCATCATGGCTTTCGACACCTCATGGGTCACACCTCAAAGTCATGTTCGAAGAGAGACTCACCGAGCTTCCTCGTCTGAAGATAATGCGCCTTGGCGGCCAGCAGGCGTTCCCCCAGTTGGTCGAAGGCTTGCGTGCGGCCTTCTTCGTTCCCGTGAGAAATCCAAAGGTCCAGTATGATGCCGGCGAACTCGCGGCTTTCGTCAGGCTTGCCGTTGAATGTATCGCCGCTGAACGTATCGAGGATGGCGTCCATCTCGCCTACCACCAGCTCAAACATGTTGATCTTGTCATGAAGTACGCGTAGAAGATGCTCTTCAATGGTCCCTTGCTGGCAGAAATTAAACACGAATACTTCCCGTGTCTGCCCGATGCGGTGTACACGGCCGACACGTTGTTCCAGGCGCATTGGGCTCCAGGGCAGATCGAAATTGATCACAGTATTGGCGAATTGCAGGTTGCGGCCCTCACCGCCGCTGCCAGTGGAGAGCAGCACTCGCGCATCGTCCCGGAACCGTGCGATGGCGGCGTCTTTCTCCGGCCGTGGTAAATCGCCGCTGAAACGCGCATAGGGGATGGACCGATGCTGGCAGATCTCGGCGAGATGGTCGAGCGTCGGCGCAAATTCGGTGAAGACCACAATCTTGCCGGACTGGGAGGCAAGCATGTCGCCGAGCTGGTCTCCCTTGGCGCTGGTGGGGATCCGGGAAACGGCCTCCTGGATCAGGCTTAACTCCCGCTTTTCTTTCGGACCTGCCCAAGTATCCTCCCGGATCGCCCGGCCGAGCGAGCGGCTCAGTGCGTGCGGGCTGCTGCCGGCTTGGCGCAATAGCCACGAGAGCGCCATGGACGATCCGCCATTCGATTTGTATTTGGAAGAGACGAACTCGGAGATGCGGCCGTATACTTCCGCCTCCTCCGGCGAGGGCGCAACCACTACGCTGCTGGCAATGCGGTGCGGGAGACGAACATCAACGGCCGAGCGCGTATTACGAATCATCACGTCCGCCAGTAAGCCGCGTAGACGGTCGGGATCCTTGGGAGATCTCGGCTTGCCGGCGGTGATGAACTGTTTCTTGAATTCGGCTTCGGTCGACAGCAAGCCGGGTTTGAGCACGGTAATCAGGTTGTAGAGCTCAATCAAACTGTTTTCCACCGGGGTGGCGGACAGCATCAAAATGAACTTTTTGGTGAGAGAGTTGATCAGTTTCCAGTTGGCACTAGTGCGGTTCTTGAGGCAGTGCGCTTCATCCACGATCACCATGTCCCACCCGATGCCGGCCAGTATACTGGCGTGCGGTTCCAGGCGCGCTATTCCGAGTGACGCCACGATGAGCGGCTCCGACTTCCAAAAAGTAGCCGGATCGCTGCGAAACTCCGCGCCCTCGGGCGATGCCGGTGCAAGGCCGAATTTTTCAATGAGCTCGCCCTTCCACTGCGAGACCAGTGCGGGAGGCGTCAACACCAGTGCTTTGCGCACCATGCCGCGTGCCCAATATTCCTTCAACACCAGGCACGCTTCGATGGTCTTGCCTAAGCCCACTTCATCGGCCAGCAAAGCGCGGCCTTTGAAATGGCGCAGTACTTTGCGGACTGTTTCGTGCTGATAGGAGTAAGTATCGACGCCGTTGAGGGATCCGAGACAGAGCAGGTCTTCGAAGCTTTGCGCCATCCGGAGTGCAAGGAAGCGGCGGCGGAGGAAGTAATCGGCTAGAGAGCCGGCAGGCTGATTCTGAAAATCAGGCTCAGCCGCGGGAAGAAATTCCACGCGGACACGCGAGGTTTCGGCCTCAGGAGGCGGGAGTGGTTCCGGAGGCTTGGGTGCTGGGGAAGCCGCCACAGAGGTCACGACGGGCGCCGGCATTTTGACCGTAGCGGTTGGCGCAGGTATTTCTTTTTCCAGTTGCGCGGAGGCAGTGAGTGCAGCGTTCCTCAGGGACCGGCCGCCGGGGTCTTTCGAAGAACTGGTAGCCTCCAAAATGGCTTTATATTCCTTGAGCGCCTCCGGTTTGCGGCCCAACCGGTGAAGGGTCTGCGCTACGGAAAATACGGTTTCGGGGTAATCATCCAACTTGCGGAGCTGGTTGAAATACCATAGGGCTTCCGTGAAGTTACCAGCCTGGAAATACATCTGCCCCAGCAGATCGAGCGCTTCCATATGATCCGGGCAGAAGGAGAGAGCTTTCTTGGCATCGCGGGCGGCCGCCGGGAAATCACCTCGCCTGCGCTCCGATTTGGCCAGGGCTGTCCAATGGTTCGCTTCCCGGCGGTTCAACTCCAGGCGCTCCTGGGCGAGGCGGAGCTTGATCTCTCGTTTCCGTTTTTCTTCTCGTCGGGCGTCGGCCACTCTGTTTCCAGAATAGATGCTGTGGATGCGGAAGTGCTAGCTCATCGTGACAGAAAGCCCCATATCGGGATAGTGTGGAAAGATAAGGATCGTAGCATGAACTTGAATATCGAAATTCCGGACGCGCTGGAAGCGGCGTTGAAAGCCAAGGCTCACGAGCAAGGCGTGAGCGCCTCCGGCTATGCCCGTCAGGTTCTGGAACGAGCTTTGAGTGAGAGCGCGGCGCAAGAACCAAGACCCAAGAAATCGGCTTTCGGTTTGCTCGCGCAGTATGGACCAGGCCCCTCTGCGGAGGAGATTGATGAGAACCGCAGGGAAATGTTTCGCGGCTTCGCCGAGGACGTTTTGTGATCGCTGGCGTTGCTGACACGCACGCAGCCCCGCAGCTTCAGGTTGTTCAGTTCGTTATTCAGGATCTTTCACCGGC
>DATHIZ010000554.1:0-2919 GCA_035316385.1 Bryobacteraceae bacterium
CTGCTCTCGAACACTCCCACCCATGTGCCCGCGCTCGAAGGCTTCGACCTCGAAATCGTCGAACAGGTGCCGATTCTCGATGGAGCAGAGATCGTCACGCCGCGCCCACGTTAGACCGTTTTCACGATAACTGTCGTTCTCGAGAGGAACTCGGCGCAGCTTTTTTCTCAAGAAAAGCTGCTCTCTCGCGATGCGCCGGGTCGGACCATTGCGCTCGTGAAAACTTCAGCGCATTCCAAACTGCGACAGTAGCAATTTGGGTCACAAACAAAGACGCCACCCCGAAGGATGGCGTCTTTGTAACCGTGCATTGAACCTACAGTGTGGACTCGATCTCAAATCCCCAGGCCTCAAGCAAGGCCTCCGGGATGTACTTGGAGTTCTTATTGCGCCGCGCCCACTCCCGAAGCCGGGTCGATCGCACGTACTGATCGGGGGTCAGCTTGAACTCCTTCACCACCTGCTCGAACGATGTCACCGTGGGTACAACCGGGCCAATCGGCTCAGGCTTTCCCCAATTTGGATTTCCGCGACGCTTCGCCATGCGTTGTTTTCCTCAACGTGGAGAGATTCGGATCTCATCTCGGCCATTACCGCCTAGCCAAGGCACATACAGGGGCTGTGCCACTCACTTGATCCTTGATAATCTTACCCCACTTTTGTGCAAAAATCAATGTCAGGCAAGGACTTACCCGCCTGTCCCCGGGGTTGGGTAACGCTCTTCTGTATACCAAGCGTCAACATGCCTGAGCCACTTCGAGCTGCTCCCTCGCCCGGCTTGACCGTCTGTCCAAATCACCGTGGTTTGCACTAAAACAAGTGCTTCCCAGATTGGGCTACAACAAAAACGCCTCGGCCTACAACCTGCGTGCGATTCACCCTTCCCCGCCAGTGGATGAACCTCACTAGACAACAGGAACCAGGAAAGGCAATGCCGGCAGACGGAGTTTTCGATGGAAACCACCTACCGCTTTCGTTTTCTCATCTACCTCGCCGCATTCATGCTGCTCCTGTCCGTCTGCTTCGTGTACGCGGAGCCCTTGCCCTCCCACCAGTCAACTCCGTCCCACCTGCTCTTTCAGGTCGCCCCGCAACATGCCGGCTTCCTCGCCCCATCGGCGGATGAACCCCTCTTCGATCCCACTGCCCTACGGACGGCTGCTGTGCCCGTCGTGTCGCCCCAGATGGTGGAGCAACTGGAGGACGCAAGCCACAGACACCATGGATTTCTTCGCCGCGCAAGGCACACCGTGGTTCGCCCCGCGCCGGCAAATGTTCAGAGTTCCTCCGAACTCGGTCTGAGCGTCCCATCCTTGTCCTCTGCTTCCAGCCCCCGTTAAACCGGCATCTCGATCCTCCGACCGGAACTCTAACTAGATGGAACAAGCCATCCTCTCTGCACAACCCAAAGAGGCTGCACCCCTTCTTACCCTGCAACTACCACGGCGTGCGCCATTTGAGAGCGCGCAGAGTCAGAAAGATGAGGATTGCAGCATGAGCATGTTCAGAACCTGGACAGTTTTTTCGATAGGGGTGGCTGCGGGAGCGGCTGTGGCTCTGGCGTACGCGCCGCGCACCGGCGACAAGACCCGTAGGCAATGGAAGCGCAAGTTGGACGACACCAGCGACTACCTGAAAGACACCGCGGACGACTTCAGCAAGCACGCCACCAAGGTCTACTCGCGCGCCCGCGACGTAGCCGACGATGTGGCCTCACAGGCAGATACCCTCGCTCGAAAGGTCTCAAAGACAGCCGGCAAGGTCGCAGACTCTTTTTAAACCCCTGTTTTTTAAACCCTGATTCTTAAACCCTGATTCGGCTCACAAGCGGCGCCTCCCATCCAGCATTCCAGAAATGATTTTTGAGGCGCCGTTCGCCGTTTCGGCGGCGTTTCCATCTGCGCTTCCCGGGCAAGAAAACACCGCGTAATTTCGCGAGGTAGCTACCCGTACTCGCTACCCCCACACTGGCTAGAATGGACTTGTGGGCGCCAATTTCATCGGCGATGCGAACAAGCCAGAGACGCATTTCAATCGCCAGGACCGCGCCTTCGTCGCCCTGATTGACGGCGCCTTTGCCGATGCCGCTACCCGCAGTGGCCCACACCTCCTGTGCCGTCCTGGCTGCACGCAGTGCTGCATCGGAGCCTTTGCCATCGGGCCTGCCGACGCCCTGCGACTGAAAAAAGGCCTTGCTGCCCTCCAACACGAAGATCCGGAGCGCGCTGCCCGTGTGCGTGGGCGTGCCGCGGCATCGTGGTCGCGCCTCGCGCCGCAGTTTCCGGGCAATGCACATTCCGGTGCTCTGGACCTGGACGGCGATGGTGGACCTTCCGAGAGATTCGATGGCTTTGCCAATGATGAGCCCTGTCCCGCCCTCGATCCCGAGCACGGTACCTGCGATCTCTATGCTTCGCGTCCGCAAACCTGCCGGGTCTTCGGTCCGCCGATCGCCGCCGGCGAAGGCTATGGCGTCTGCGAACTCTGCTTTCACGGCGCGAGTCCTCAAGAGATCGCCGACGGGGCAATCGCATCTCCGGCGGACGACCTGTCTACAAGTCTCGATCAGGCGGCCATCGCCGCTGGAGAGTCGGCGGGCGCCACAATCGTGGCCTTTGTTCTCCGCGCTGGATAATCAACGATCCCCAGCCATCCCAGTTCGGCACTCGTTCTCTTCTTCCAGCCATGAAGGAATTACATAATTCGCCCGAGAACGGTCCTTTGGAAGGAACTTCCTTGATCGTCTGAACATTTTTCAACCCGAAATGTTCGACCGATACCGCGATTCCAGATCAGGAACCGCCGCGTGCGGACCAAAAAGCGCCGATTCGCGGGAGAAAACATATCGAGGATTACCTCCGCGGAGAGGTGGTGACCACATGGGTACTAATTCCTCGTGGCAAGTTCTTCCGAGTAGTT